>NZ_JACDWV010000059.1:0-258 GCF_016464105.1 Pseudoalteromonas sp. bablab_jr010
AGCTTTTTCCATCAGCTTTATAAGTGGTTAATCTTGCCGTTATAGTATCTGGTAATGACTCAAACTTCTTTCTAGCCTGAGGGCTTGTGGACAAGGTAACTATTTTATCATTATCACTTATACTGCTGTCTCTTATACACATCTGACAAAAATTACCTAAAAGAAGGTGATAGTCGTGTACTTGCTGCAACTAAAATTATAGGGGGTGGCGAACAAACCAGCGTAACCTTCGCAAGCAACCTTTTAAAAGAGGGCGAA
>NZ_JACDWV010000060.1:0-397 GCF_016464105.1 Pseudoalteromonas sp. bablab_jr010
ATTGCTCATCTTGTTTTACTAAACCTGTCAGTAACTCATTTAATGTTTCTTTTAATGTTGATTGCGCTTTAAATAATTCATAGCACTGAGCTAGACACTGCCTTAAACCAGCGGTTAACCCATTATCGCTATCCTCTAGAACCTCAGGGATAGCTTGCCTAAACGCGCATTCTGATTGCTTGATTACAATCCCAAATTCAAGTAACAAGCCTCTGATTTGATTAGCCAGCTGTCGTTTCTGCTTTTCAGCTAAGGCGCGCATTCGCTCTATCGACTGTAAGCTTTGTTGTGCTTGTGTCAGTGATTTACACGGGCGAACATTGGGTGAGAAAGAAGCCGCAGCTATTGCAATAACATCATTTGCATCTGTTTTCTGGCCAACTCTAAATGCTTTGAC
>NZ_JACDWV010000061.1:0-432 GCF_016464105.1 Pseudoalteromonas sp. bablab_jr010
AACAACGTAGCAGAGAGTTAAGTGAAACTTCGGTTTCAAATAATCGAAAGAAAGTTTGAAATTAAGTGTTGACTCGAAAAATTAAGGATGTATTATACGCATCCCTAGCGACAACGTCGCAACGTTCTTTAACAATATAAAGCAATCATCTGTGTGGGCACTCGTACAGATTGAGTTCTAACAGCGAAGCTTAGTTTACTAAGTGGAGCAAATAAATTTAGAGTCTCAATTTCTTATGAGTGACTATATAGTCAATTTATACAGAATTCATTGAGCACGAAACTTCGGTTTCAAAAAACTTTTAATTGAAGAGTTTGATCATGGCTCAGATTGAACGCTGGCGGCAGGCCTAACACATGCAAGTCGAGCGGTAACAGAGAGTAGCTTGCTACTCTGCTGACGAGCGGCGGACGGGTGAGTAATGCTTGGGAA
>NZ_JACDWV010000062.1:0-386 GCF_016464105.1 Pseudoalteromonas sp. bablab_jr010
ATCCACCGTGTACGCTTAGTCACTTAACCATACAACCCAAACGGGTCTTTGTTAGTGACAGCTGTTAACTTCGCCAGAAGTTAATTCATCAAATAATGATGAGAATACTAAAGTAGATACCGATTAATCATTGCTGATTAACTGGCATATTTTTACTTTTGAAAACTCTTTATAGATACGAATATCTATAAGAATTTTAATATCAGCTTTCCAAATTTTTAAAGAGCATATTAATTAGTTAAACCAAAGTGGTTTAGCTAACTAACAATCATCTGTGTGGACACTACGAACAAATAAGTTCTAAATCGTATAAGGAGGTGATCCAGCCCCAGGTTCCCCTAGGGCTACCTTGTTACGACTTCACCCCAGTCATGAATCACTCCGTG
>NZ_JACDWV010000008.1:0-7761 GCF_016464105.1 Pseudoalteromonas sp. bablab_jr010
AACTTATTGCAATGGCTGAAACCTTTGTACTGCCAGAGCGAAGAGAAAGACATTATCCAAGATGTGTGAAAAAGAGACCCAGTCGATACCCTGAACGAAAGCCCCAAAAAATGCCTGTCAGCTCTTAACTGACAGGCATTAGAGCCCAGGCTCTGCTTTTTGTTGGGCTAGATAACTCGTGAGAAACGAGTTTGCTTGATTTGTTGTTGTAGGTGCGCATCAAAGCACATACAAATAATACGAATAAATAAATTACCGCGAGCTGTTACTGTGATCTTATCTTGGCTAACAGACACCAAGCCATCAGCTAGTAATGGGTCGAGTGCCTGTAGTGCCTCGCAGAAGTAGCTGGCAAAGTTAATATTAAACTGTTTTTCGATTGCTGGAATATCCAGCTCAAACTGGCAGATCAATTGTTTGATCACTGCGGCACGTAACGTATCGTCATCAGTTAAAGCAACACCTTTACAGATTGCACTGCCATAGCCTTCTTGCACGGCTCTGTAATAGTGCTTTAACTCTTTTTCGTTTTGTAAAATGGCATTGCCTATTTGCGAAATAGATGACACACCCAAACCTAATAAGTCACATTGGCCATGCGTTGTGTAACCTTGGAAATTACGGTGTAATTGACCTGCGTTTTGTGCAATTGCTAGTTCATTGTCTTTACGGGCAAAGTGGTCCATACCAATAAACTGATAACCCGCCGCTAACATCTGCTCAAGGGTATTTTTGAACATAGTGAGCTTGTCGCCAGCAGATGGTAAGTCAGCGTCTTTAATTTTACGCTGAGCAGCGAATCTATCTGGTAAGTGGGCATAGTTAAATACCGACACGCGATCAGGGTTTAACTCTATCAGCTGCGCAATCGTCTCTTTAAAACTCTCTGGTGTTTGCAGTGGCAAACCGTAAATCATATCTGCATTAATAGACTTAAAGCCAAGTTCACGAGCCTCACTTATTAAACCTTTTACAGATTGCACGCTTTGTGGGCGATTAACTGCCAGCTGCACATCATCATTGAAATCCTGAATACCAAACGAGACACGATTGAAGCCAAGTTTACGTAGGTGAACTAGCATGCCATCAGCTAAAGAACGAGGGTCAATCTCAATACCGCGCTCGGCATCATCAGCAAAATTAAAATGCTGCTCAACCAATGCCATTAAACGGCTCATTTGCTCTGCCGATAAGAACGTTGGCGTACCACCCCCTAAATGCAGTTGCTCAACGTTATAATCGGCAAAAAGTGTTGCTTGCTCAGCAATTTCAAGCGCTAAGTTATCTAGGTATAAATCGGCTTTAGATTGATGACGAGTGATCACCTTATTACAACCACAGTAATAACAAAGCTGACTGCAAAAAGGGATATGGATATACAGCGATAAAGAACGGCTTTTCGACGCTGCAATCGCGTTAATCATATCTTGTTGCTTATAACCATCAGCTAAAGACAATGCCGTTGGGTAAGATGTATATCGAGGCCCAGAAATATTGTACTTGTTGATCAGAGATTGATCCCAGCTTGGTAAATTTATCACAGTCAGCACTCCGCAATTGATTGAGCGGCTATTTTAACGAGTTTAGCAAGTTAGCTATTTGATCTAGAACAATGTCGGAGAATAGAAACGAATCGGCAATGCTTTAAGGTCGTTGTAAAAACAAAGAGTTTACTATTTGAGCAGTTGATTTATTGATTGTTAAAATAAAGGGTTTTGCTAGTGACAAGGTTACAAAAACTTTTTATACTGCATCCCGCTTTAGTCAGTTAAACCTGTTAAACGCATCAAAAAAATTTAGCTTTCGCTAATACAATGGCCCCTTAGCTCAGTTGGTTAGAGCACACGACTCATAATCGTTAGGTCCCCAGTTCTTATGTGGTATAAGAATTTGGTGTGTACTTATAAGGGCAAAGAAAAGGTGCAATGCCTTGAAGTTAAACGGTAATTCCGTTAGTATTTCCACTTATTTTTAAGTGCATACTTAAAATGAAAATTTGGCCCCTTAGCTCAGTTGGTTAGAGCACACGACTCATAAGAAATTGTGACCTATGTCAGTAATGGCATATGGAAAATCGGATGAATTGCTGGAAGGCTTCGTTTATTTAAACATGCTAATCAGCAGCCAAGCTCCAAAAGCGTTTGGAGAAGGTTCAGAGACTAGATGGTTCAGCACGAACTTGCTGTGTAATACATCATTAGCGTCCGACACCCCACAGATAAAGTTATCTAGGGTGATGATATAGTCCAGGCCATTACGAAAGTAGTGGGTAACCAGAATCGTTAGGTCCCCAGTTCAAGTCTGGGAGGGGCCACCATTTCATCTTTAATATTAAAGATTCAATTACCTCTAATATCTCTCTTGATTTCTTTATTCCTATTTTTTACTATGCTTTTGGGACAGTGCTAATATAACTAGCATTCGAAGGCAGTATTTAACTGACTTGGTTGTGGTCGACCATCATCAAATATCTCAATATTACTAAGTCCAAATCATTTTTTAATGCATTAGCTGCTTAAACGACCTCCTATGTCTGATGCTGAGAAAAAATTATGATTTTTACTACAGAGTTACTCAAATTAACCGCTGAGTCTTTTTATGAAAATACCAAAAGTATTGGTATCGGAATAAAGTCAAAATGTAAAAGCTTTGATCTATGGTCGCAGTTCTTGGCAAATAAAAATTACTCATCTCTTCATGCATCTCTCGAAAATAAAGTGAAATACTTTGAGTTAAATGCAGAAAAATTATGTGAAAAGTTTCGCCATAAGAATAGAAAGTTAAGCTTTTCATCAGCATCAAATCTTATTGCTGCTACAATAAAACCTTTCCTCGAACAAGTTGACAAGAACTGTTTTAAACTAGTTTCAGTGCTGAAAGAAAACCGAAATCTTTCATTGATAAGTAACGGTCAAGGCACAGTTGGTTTTATCCAAAAAAATGTTGCTGGCTACAGGGAAATAGATAGTGTGAGGTTTTCAAATTATGAATGCGCAAAAACTTTTGTGAATATTGCACTTCACATTTCAGGACAAGCTTCTCGGCAAAGTGATGAGATATTTTACTCTACAATTACAAAGCAAAATGAGATTTCAAACAAGCGTGTTTTAGAAGAGTTTCGTATTAACAATTATGAATTTATCAAAAAAATATCAGCGTATTTACAATTTCATATAACTACAAGTGATGATCTTTTTTTAATAAGAGAAATTATTACAGATGCATTAAGTGATTACTTTATGTGTGATAATTTTCACTTTGTGGTTGATACGAACTTAATCAGTGATTTTATCGATAGTCTGAGTGGTAATTTCATAACTATTATAGAGGATGCTCATTTTGATAATAAATCAAAAATAGAACTTTCAGATGTAACAAGCGCAGTCAGACATAAACTACATCTGCATTTTAGCTAAGAAGCTTAAATAATTATTTATAATTAGGTTTTTTATTTTTAATTACCGTTTTGTCAGGTTTGATTTATGTGGCACCGATTAAATCTGACAGAGTTGCATGAATTTAGATGTAGCGACAAAATAGCGGCTCAGTCCAACAAGCGATTATGCAACACAGACTGCGTGTCGCATAAATACTAAAATGTTAAGTACTCAGGGAGTATCGGTGAGTAGATTAGATAAATGGAAAGACGGACAGCGTAGGCTCACGATTCTCACAGGAGAAAATAAAGGACTTGCAAATGCTATTCATTCTCAACAGGTTGAGGATGATGATAGTCCCAAAATGAACAACTTTGATCTAATAAATATTGCAAAAGAGCTAATTTATTCTAATGAAGGCGGTAAACGAACTATTCACATTATATGCTTTTCATTCAATGTAGATCGTGGAGAGATGGAAGTTTGTCATCTTCTTGATCAAATTCTAGAAGAAGATTATGAGGAAGATATTCTAAGTACTTTAGCCATAGCTGCGATATCTGAAGTCCCAGTTTATCCAAACACTCCCGATTGCGAGGATGAGCTAGCTATATTACACCGCAAGATGATTGAGGGTGGCTTCAAACTTCAAGGTGAGAGATATCGTCTTACGTCTCGACAATCTGATGAGTTCGAAAGTGCAAAAAAGCTATTATCTAGTATAGACCCTGAAAAACATTACTCCCCATCTGATATTTCTATTATTAGACAAACCATCAAGGAAGAACTCTCGAATCTAGAAAGCGCAGATCGATTGCTACTGAGTTTACAGTTGGCAATTGATGAGTTCACAGTACTGTTAGAGTCTGAAAAACGAAATGAAAACTCTATACAGGAACATTTATCCAGAAACCCCATATTATTCGGGTTTGAATATAAGCGAGTTATACCCAAGCACCGCTTAGGTGGAGAGTACGAAACAGATTATGCGCTCGAGAAATATGATGGTTCATGTGATGTGGTGGAACTTGAATCATCAAATCTCAAGTTATATACAAAGGCTGGTAATCCAACTAGTCATCTCGTGCATGCAGAGCAACAGATATTGGATTGGCTAGACTGGATTGATAAAAACAACCCATACGCAAGAACTTCGTTAAATGGTCTTTATTCACCGTCAGGTTTTGTCGTTATTGGCAGACGGGATAGCTTGTCTGAGTTAGATAAAGAGAGGTTACGTAGAAGAAATATATTCTTCAGCGGTAAAATTAAGGTCTTAACCTATGAAGATCTTTTGGAAAGAGGGAGTGATATGCTCCTGAGATTAAAAGGTGATCGTACTTAATAAGGCGCTGTTGTCGGTCAAATTTTCCGCTGAGATATTTGGGAATAGAGATTGAAGACGCGATTAAAATATCGAGAGAAACCGATTGTTGATGTAACGCAGGCAGTGTTCTTATTGCCCCAAAGTGCGTTTGAGTTAAGGTCTCAATCGAGCGAAAAGCTGTTCCTTGATTTGTAGGCGAGGGGTCACCCCTTGCTTTTAAAATATTGGCAATATCTTCAAGTCAAGAAAGAGCGAATAGCAGATCTACGCTTTTCCCATATTGTGAAGCAAGCGGCTTGACCCCTTAGCTCTCACTACTTGATAACAAAGCTTAGCCTAGAGTCAGGGATTAAAAATATGTTAGATTATTTTATGCCTGTCCTTTTTCTCTTTGATTGTTTTGCCATACATGCTCTAATGGATAGGCAAAAGACAAGACTCGCCCCGGTCCCACTATTTTAGTCGTAAGAGTTTTCCAACATAAAAGCTCTTGGTTGTTAATGTTTATGTCTGCAAAACTTTCCATAAATTAAACCTCGAATTACATCACTACTTTGATCTTAGCAATTTCAGCTTCATAATCATCCGACTTAATTACTGGAAAATTATGATCTCGCTCCATCACGGACATTGGATTCGATTCTTTAAGTATCAGATAACTCTTTGCTAATTTATATGAATCCTCCGTTATGTATGGAAATCCAACATCGTTATACTCGTAGGCATCTTTAGGATCATTGAGCTGGGGCGGACTCGACAAGTATTTTGACAGATTGGCTTTCAGATCATCTAAGTTATCGTACAACTTATACCATGCTATTGTTTTTAAACCAACTCCAGACGAGACTGTCATTAGTTTTACCTTATTAGATAAGAAATAAGCTCTTAAAATACACTCATCGACAACTGGCACATTTGCAAACTGATGACCTACAAAAATGCTACTACTGTTTAATATGCACTGAGCAAATTTGTAGTCTTTGTTCTTATCGTAAGTCCAATCTAAACGTTCAAAAATCTCTTCAATGTTGTCTTGTAAGAACGCTGTTTTCCTAATCACTTGTTCACCAGCATGCTGCAAAATTTCTGAAGTACGATACTTCGAAATTTCTGAATCTGTTGTAACAATAGACTTAGCCTCGCCTACTATGATCAGGTCGTCAATTCTTGCCAACAAATCAAACTCTTCTTCTTTGCCCGCACCTAGTTTTATTCGTCTCGACAACCCTTTGTCGTAGTCGTCGATAAACTCATTACTATCAAGAGCATCATTAAGTTCTTCTATGATTGTTTCTTCATAGGTGTAACCTTTTTCACGAAGATCAATGCCAAACTCATCAGCCCACCTCTCAACAAGCCTAAACACTGATGGAGCACCTAATGCGCTTGTCATTAATGCGTACTTACCTTTGCTAGTTTTAACTAATGGTTGGCACCATAGGTCGCTAGTTGGTGATGGTTTTATTGTTAGGAAATCTACGATCTTTTCAACTTTTAGTGCATCTACACCCGTAGAGACAGTCAGCGCACGCTTCAAAGAAAACGCTTGCACTGTTGGACAGAACTGACACAACTTGTTTATGTTGAAAGCACTATCATCATCTGGAAACTTACGCTGAGCATCATTTGCCATAAGCATTAATGATCGCATTACTTCAAGTGCTTCGGATATAGAAAAGCCTTTTCCATAATCATCAGTTAACCACTTTTCTGGATAGTGAGATTGCAGATCAAACTCTCTAATTCTCCATTGAGTATTCCACGTAATGAGATCGTCTCCACCATCTTTAATGGACATTACTAACGCTATCCGTTTTTTATTCTGTCTTCTAATCACGGGGAACTTATCGTCAAGAAACTTAGCTTTGTTAACGCCTTGCATAGCCATCAATGTGCTATGACCAGATAATCTAGCTTTTCGATTAGCGCTATTTAAAAACGCAAGCTCATATGCCGAGGATGGTTGTTTAATTGAGAAGAACTTCTGCTCTTTGTCCATCTCGACTAAATCAAAATCTGACCAAATAACACATTGCCATAAGTGTGTATAAGTCCAGTACAACTGGGATAACCAAGATTCTTGCATCACAAAACTGATTTCATCTAGGGGTGCTTCAGAAACCTCTAATTTATTTCTTTTAGAAATATTATATAGACAGTTTCGTATCGCAAGTTGAGCACCATCTACAGCACCATGTGCTAACTCTGCTAACTCATGCTTGTTACCCGTGATATTTGCGTCTAATAGAACTGATTGAGTGTTAGTTATGTTCTGCTGTTTTGCCAATTTGAGTGCAACAGCAATTGTTCTGTTAGCATAAGCAACATATGACAGCATTAATCGTTCATAAGATGTTTTCGGAGCCTTTAGATATAAGTCATCTAATGTTGAACGAACTTCACTTAAGACGCTGTCAATAATGACACCGGCTTTATAAACTCTTTTGTCTCGCTCTGATGCATCTGCTTCTACTTTTGCCCACTCTTGATTCCACTTGTCCAACTTAAAGTCATTTCTAGTTGGCGGTTTAATTTTGTTCTTGAATATTTTTTCAACAAACAGGTCTTTTACTTCATCAGCCATTGGATCAATTCCTTATTTTTTATGATGCATATGATACCAGTGGATTAGCCTGTGTCATATCAGATAGTTACGTAAACAGACTCTCAGTCATGATATGCATATTTTGGTATTTCACTGATACAAGCTAGAGATTCACATTTAGTTTAATGGCATGATTTAGAAGATATTATGGCAGACTTATACACTAACAGCAGCTCGAAACAGGACTTCATTCGACATGGACTAATCACTAGCGTTGAATAGCCACCGAATTTATGGACTGTAGCTAGCCAGATTTTGCCCTAACCAAACTTATCCAAACTGCATGGCTTAGAGCACCAACTCTAAGCCGCTAATTAGATGGTACGCCCCACCCATTAGCTAAACTCATAGTGTTGGCTATTACAGGAGGAAACCATCATGTCAGTTGCAAAAGTCATAGGTATTGATTTAGGTAAATCAACCTTTCACCTAATTGGTCACGATTATTCTGG
>NZ_JACDWV010000063.1:0-1668 GCF_016464105.1 Pseudoalteromonas sp. bablab_jr010
GAGAGGACGATCCTCCTGATAACCACAAATCGGGTGAGTGCTAGGCCGTCAGTATGATGAACATAAGTGAATCCGCGTAAGGTGCGTTATATGATGAAACAGCGGAAGTGGTTAATACGCTGTAGCCAAAAGGCGCGAGAGTCGGAAAGAGATTGCCCCATGCTCTTTCGTGATCACTGAACTCTCCGCACTATAGCGGGCATCTAACCTGACATCGCGCAACATACGGAACACGGTAAGCCTGTATCACTCCCTTTGGGAAAGCTTATATAGCCGATAGTGATGCAGGTAGAGGATGTTGGAGAAAGCAAAGGCTGGATTGTAATGATGCAGATACAGACGTCTGTCTGGCACGAAAGTGAGCTGACTTCCGACTGGTCTTCCTTTGCAAGAGAATTTGAAGAACTTTATTCAAGGAGAAACGCAAATGATGATTTCAAAAGAGATTAGTGCCTCTTCTGACAGTGCTCAATGGCAATCCATAAATTGGAAAACTGTTGAGTCACACGTTTTAAAGCTTCAGATGCGTATTGCAAAAGCAACAAGAGAAAGTAAACACGGCAAAGCGAAAGCATTGCAGTGGATACTGACTCACTCGCATTCGGCAAAACTTCTTGCTGTTAAGCGAGTATCACAAAACAAAGGCAGTAAAACGCCCGGAATAGACGGCGTCATCTGGAATACGGATACGCGCCGCATGAAAGCAGTCAATCAATTGAGCAGAAAAGCTTATCAAGCCAAACCGCTCAAGCGTATCTACATCCCTAAGAAAAACGGCAAGCTCAGACCTTTGGGTATCCCGTGTATGGTCGATAGAGCGCTGCAAGCGCTTCATCTTCTCGCACTAGAGCCTGTGTCAGAAACACTTGCTGACCCAAATAGTTACGGCTTTCGGCGCAACAGAAGTACTGCTGATGCTATTGCTCAGTGTTTTCTCTGTTTGAGTAAAAAGCAATCCGCTCAATGGGTTCTTGAGGGAGATATTAAAGCCTGTTTCGACAAAATTGGGCATCAATGGCTTATGAATAATATAGCTGTAGATAAACGAATGTTGGAACAATGGTTAAAGTCTGGTTTTATGGACAAAGGGCTGTTCTATCGCACTGACGAGGGAACACCACAAGGCGGGATCATATCTCCAACCTTGATGCTGATGACTCTTGCAGGTCTTGAGCAACGCATAAAGTCCACCGCACTTAAAAATGGGGCGAGAGCCAACTTTATAGGATACGCTGATGATTTCGTTGTCACTTGCACTTCAAAGGACGTGCTGGAGAACGATATCAAACCGTTGATTGCTGACTTCTTAGCACACAGAGGCTTAACGCTCTCCGAAGAGAAAACGCACATTACTCACATTAGCCGTGGTTTTGACTTTCTAGGCTTTAACCATAGGAAGTACAAAGGAAAGCTGCTCATTAAACCGAGTAAATCTAACACGTTAATATTTCTGAGTAACTTGCGCGAACTCACTAAAAAGCACGCAACCACCCCCGTTAACGATCTAATCAAGTTGATAAATCCGAAACTCAGGGGTTGGTCGAATTACTATCGCCATTGCGTTGCCAAACAAGTATTCGGATATGTGAGCCACAAACTATTTCTAGCGTTATGGCATTGGGCTAAAAGGCGTCATCCAACAAAATCAAAAACTTGGATCGCCATGAA
>NZ_JACDWV010000064.1:0-296 GCF_016464105.1 Pseudoalteromonas sp. bablab_jr010
AGGGCCGTTGAAGACTACAACGTTGATAGGCAGGATGTGGAAGTGGTGTGAGCCATTAAGCTAACCTGTACTAATTACCCGTGAGGCTTAACCATACAACGCCAAACGCGTTTTATGACAGCGTAACAGACAGAAGTTAAGTTACTAAAGTAGACATTTACTTGATATCAGAATTCCAGATTTATTAATTTGCTCAGATGAGCGAATTAAAACCAAATTTGCTTGGTGACAATAGCGTTTTGGACCCACCTGACCCCATGCCGAACTCAGTAGTGAAACGAAACAGCGCCGATGAT
>NZ_JACDWV010000065.1:0-295 GCF_016464105.1 Pseudoalteromonas sp. bablab_jr010
ATCATCGGCGCTGTTTCGTTTCACTACTGAGTTCGGCATGGGGTCAGGTGGGTCCAAAACGCTATTGTCACCAAGCAAATTTGGTTTTAATTCGCTCATCTGAGCAAATTAATAAATCTGGAATTCTGATATCAAGTAAATCTCTACTTTAGTGTCTTAACTTCTGTCTGTTACGCTGTCATAAAACGCGTTTGGCGTTGTATGGTTAAGCCTCACGGGTAATTAGTACAGGTTAGCTTAATGGCTCACACCACTTCCACATCCTGCCTATCAACGTTGTAGTCTTCAACGGCCC
>NZ_JACDWV010000066.1:0-309227 GCF_016464105.1 Pseudoalteromonas sp. bablab_jr010
ATCTAAAAAGGAGGACATATCATCGAAGTGCTGAATTAGAGACATAAAAAATCCGATATTATTTCTAATATCGGATTTTGAAGCTATGAAAAGATCAGTCAAGTGATCATAAAAATATTCTTAACTGATCAGCATTACGCGCTGCGGGCTTTTTAATTATTGGCCACCCATTTAGCGACTCCTAGTGCTTCCATCACAAACTCAACAGATAATGCAGCTAAAATTAACCCCATAATTCGCGTTAGTATCGATGCACCGCCAACCCCAATAACTTTCAAAATTCGCTCACTTAACAACAGCAATAATAAAGTGATCAATAACACTACCAGCATTGTTATTGCCGAAATTACTTGTTCCTGAACGCTATAAATATGGTTATCGGTAATTAGAATAACCGCTAAAATTGCACCCGGCGATGCTGTTGCGGGAATTGCTAAAGGGAATACAGAAATATCGTGCTGTGACTCAACATCACCTTGCTGGGCCTCATCAGCAAAAATCATTTGTAGACCGAACAGAAATAAAATAATGCCACCAGCAACTTGGAACGACAACAAACTAATACCCATTGCAGTTAACAGCAACTGCCCTATGACAATCGCTCCAATTAATACAATGGCAGCATAACCCACCGTTTTAAAAGCAGTCTTTCGCCGCCTATCGGCAGGCAATTTAGCTGTTAAAGCAGCAAACAACGCCATTGTGCCGATAGGGTCTATTGTTGCCCAAATGACTAAAAAATCATGCAAAACTTTATCTAACATATGTACCTTAAAATGAGAATACACTCCTTTTACATTAGCAATTTTTTGCACTAATAAGTATTACACAGATCCTTGAGTTATTGAGCTGCAGATTTTTAGAGCCTTTTTGTAACGATTTAATGACAGGAAAACTCTTAATTAGCCAAATACTAAAACCGGCATAGCCTCCCCTTGTAGCTATGCTGGTTTTCTCGTTGTTACTATCTGAATATGTTAATATTATAAGCCTTACCCAAACAGCCTAGGCTTTGTTATGACATCGCGTATTCTCAAATCGATTTTTTACTCATCTTTTCTATTAGGCTCTGCTGTATTTTTGCAAGGTTGCCAAGAACAACCTCAATCAGATCAAATTGCCGTCACCGGCGGGCTTATCCAAGGGCAAAAAGAAGGACGTTTTATTGCCTATAAAGGCATTCCGTATGCTGCAGCTCCGGTGGGAGAGTTACGCTGGCGAGCACCGCAACCTGTGCCCAAGTGGCAAGATATAAAAGTGCTTAACGATTACGCGCCTGACTGTATGCAAAAGCCGTTTGCAGCCGATGCAGCGCCGCTGACAACAACCCCTTCGGAAGATTGCCTTTATTTAAATGTATTTAAACCCACTAAACCCAGCGATACTCCTTACCCTGTTGTGGTGTGGATACACGGGGGTGGTTTTATAAATGGTGGCGCATCACCTGCTGTTTATTCAGGTGAGAGCTTTGCTAAACAAGGGGTTATTTTTGTTAGCTTTAATTATCGCTTAGGCCGATTTGGCTTTTTTGCGCACCCTGCTCTGAGTCGTTTTGAGAACGATGCGCTTGGCAACTACGCTTTAATGGATCAAATTGCGGCACTTGAATGGGTGAAACAAAATATCGCTCAATTTGGTGGTGATGCTGCAAAAGTGACACTCATGGGTGAATCTGCAGGAGGCGCATCGGTACATGCGATGATGCAACCCCCTGCTGCTAATGGCTTATTCCAGCAAGCGATTATTATGTCAGCGGGCGGACGAGAGCTATTTAAGCAGTTGCCACTTAATAGTGATGATGACACCGTGTTAAGTGCCGAAAAAATTGGCGAAAACTTTGCCAAACAACACACCATTTTAGGCAGTGATGAAAATGCTCTTGCTGCACTGCGTGAGTTATCTGCCGAAGACGTGGTTGATAACCTAAATTTGAGCACATTAAATCGACAAAATAATGATGAGTCTACTTACGTTGGCGGGCCAATTATTGATGGCACTATCATCAATTCGGCGACAGAAGCGCGCTTGAGTAAAGGCACATTTAGCCATGTTGCGACTATGGTTGGCACAACAGATATGGATTTAGGCTTTGCTAATTTTGCTTCTAAAGAGGCGCTATTCGCAAGTTTTGCCCCGCACAGTACACAAGCAAAAATGACTTACGATGCAAGCGGCGAAACGCCATTGCCTTTACTCAATTACCAAGTTGGGCAAGATGCTTTAATGCAAGAGCCAGCAAGGTTCGTTGCAAAACGTGTGACAGATATGGGTAACGATGCCTTTTTGTATCGATTTGGTTATGTGGCGCAAACCTTAGATAAACCTGGTGCAGAGCACGCCAGCGAAATTCCGTACTTCTTTAATACTGTGGCTGCTAAATATGGACATGTAACCACTGAGCAAGATAAGCAAGCTGCTAAAATAATGCACCGTTATGTGACGAACTTTATTAAGTTAGGCACACCAAATGGCCCAGGTTTGCCGACTTGGCAAGCATATAAAAATGATGAATCTTTTATACTGCAAATGAATAAATCAGGGACTGCAGAGTTTTTACCGGACCCCTTACAAGCGCGGTTAAACATCACAGCAACCAAAGCTGAAAAGTAATAATTAAATAAGGCGCTTAATATAAGCGCCTTATTTTTATCCTTGCTGCTGAACATACTCAAGCGCTGTCATCTTGTGGTATGTCACATTAGGATGAAATACGTGAGTAGGATCTGGGTCTACTACTTCAATTGGCGTGCCTTGACTGCGTGCAATGTCGAGTGCCATTTGCGTAATATTGACGCTAAACGAGGTGCCGATAAAGACGATTTTATCGGCATCGAGCATACGCTGTTGCGCCTCAGAGATTCGATAAAGCTCAGTGTAGTATTCATCAAATAACAACACGTACGGCTTAAACGATTCGTTTAGCTTGGGGCTTTCATTATTAATATTGAACACCTCAAGCAAGGAGTGGTGGAGGTTGTCTTCGTTTACTTTATCCCACGGCGCGTTAAAAGCCATCACATCGTCACCTTGATGGTGAAACAGTGTCATTTGATCTAAGCGACCATGAATAGCAATAAAATCAGTGTTTCCAGCTTTGCCATCAAGGCCATCAATATTTTGCGTAATGAGATTTTTATCACTCAACCAATGATGAACCTCATTAGGGCCGTGATGGCGGTAGGTTGCAAAACGATGATAATACCAAGCTAAAAATTCGCGAGGGTTGTTTTGGTACATAGCACGGGTTGCCATTTCCATCGGCGTATAATTTTTGCTACCAATGGTCCAATAACCATCTTCACCACGAAAGGTTGGTATACCGCTAGCGGCACTCACTCCCGCTCCAGTAATATAGAGTGTATTCATAGAGATAACTTTACCTTGTAACCAAGTGCATCGGCTGTCACTTGTTGATTATTGTCCATACCACCCAGACGATACAAACTTCCTTGGTGCTCTAATAAACCTCGATGATCCATACTCGCGGTATCGGCTTTTGGCATCACCT
Source organism: Pseudoalteromonas sp. bablab_jr010 (assembly GCF_016464105.1). NCBI lineage: Bacteria > Pseudomonadati > Pseudomonadota > Gammaproteobacteria > Alteromonadales > Pseudoalteromonadaceae > Pseudoalteromonas > Pseudoalteromonas sp. bablab_jr010. The sequence continues at coordinate 3,509 of NZ_JACDWV010000066.1, forward strand.
GCCAGGTGTTTTTGTCAACATCAAAGCGCCAAACATGATCACTCGCTGGCGCAGGTTTGCCATCGTATCCCATGCCATTGTAGTTATATGGGTTATCAGAGCCTCCCATCATATAAATATCGCCATTAAAACTGGTTGCTGCCATACGGTAATGGGCAACACCTGTAGGGTGCGGCACGGTACGCCAATCTATTTTTAATGGGTTATCAGCATCAATCGTGCCTTTTAAACACTGTGCAACCGCAGCAAAAGAGCGGCGCTTATCAGCATTCGCCTGTGTTTTAACGCCATCACACACCAATAGAGTGTTTCCACTAATTGCCGCTGCTTGGCCAAACACCGGTTGACCTAAAAACGGCGAAGCCTGTTGCCAAGTATCTGTTTGTGTATCATACACTTGCACTAAGTTAACATTACCATCGTTATGCCAACCACTGACTAAATAGATATAACGCTGCTGGTACTTAAGTGCCACACTGTCATCCACCGGCACAGGCATACTGGCAAGTTGCGTATATGAATTAGAGAGCACATCATAGCGATATACATCGGGTGTAGAGATTTCTTGATGATCGGCGCTAACGGTATACCCACCAAATACATAGGCATGCTTACCCACACCCACTGCGGTACTTGCCAAACGACCAGTAAGGGGCAATGTACTTGGCACAGCTTTAGCCGCTTGCCACGCGTTGTCGCCCACTTTAAGGACCCATACTTTATTATGAACATCGGTATGTGCTTTGCCTGAGCTCAAGCCCATAAAGCTTAGGAAGTAGGCTTGTTCATCAATAACAACTTTGGCGACAGCATTGTTTGCGACGGGTTCAGGTAAAGCAGGAATGGTTGCAAGTGCAATAGAAAATAACAGGCTCATAAATTAAACAGGTAACTTAACACGTCTCTTAAGAATACCATTTTATGAGCCTGAATAAAGGCTCGCTATTAGTAAGCAATACTAATACGTTGATTTAAATGCGCTGCCGAGTGTGCCTCATCAAGCATCGCTTTAGCATAATCAGTAACTGATATTTTGCTTTCGCCATTTGCATCAGTAAAGAAGCTGTCGCCACCAACACGGTACGGACCTTCTGACTCCCCAGGGTAAATGACCGCTGCCGGTGATACAAAAGTCCAAGCTGTATCTGCTGCTGATGCTCTAAATACATCAAGTGCCTCACCTTGAGCAATGGCTTCTGCTTTGTATTCAGCAGGAAAATCTGGGCTTGATACCAGAGTTACACCGGGTGCCACTTCTAAGCTACCAGCACCGCCCACCCATAAAATACGTGTGCCAGTACCTGCAAGCGCGTTTAATAATTGCTTTGCTGTGTTTGCAACAATTTCATGGTTACCTAAAGCACGACCACCAATTGCCGCAATAACAACATCACTACCTGCAGCTGCAGTTGCGATATCGTCTTTAGTTAAATCAAATTCAGTCACAGTGACGTTATCTTGGGTTACTTTACTTGCGTCTCTAACTAATGCATTAACTTGATGACCACGTGCGATTGCTTCTGAAGTAATGTGGCTGCCAATCCAACCTGTTGCGCCAATAACTGCTAATTTCATGAGGAATTCTCCGTTGTTTGTTTCAATGATTGCAGTTTACTTGTTCACCAATTACTGATAAATACACTATATAGATACACATTGTTTCATTTTAAGATACCAATGGATAAACTCACTTCAATTACTAGCTTTGTCGAAGTTGCCCGTACAGGCAGTTTTACTCAGGCTGCAGAGCATTTAGGTTTAAGCCGATTACAAGTTTCTAGGCATATTCAAGACATTGAAAAGTGGCTAAATTTAAGGTTGTTTCATCGCACAACACGCAAAGTAAGTTTGACCCTTCAAGGCGAAGAAGCCCTTAGCTATTGCCAGCAAATATTAAATCAAGTGTCTGATTTACAAAGCCGAGCACACAGTCATAACAACGAATTGGTAGGTACCATTCGCGTTGCCTCCCCGATTGGGCTTGGCCAACATAAGCTATTTGATGCCATTGAAGAGTTTACCAAACGCCACCCGCAGACGCGCTTTGAACTGTTACTTTCAGATAGTTTATCGCAGCTGGTTGATGACCGCGTTGATATCGCTTTGCGTTACATCCACCAGCCCGATGAAGGTCTTATTGCCCGTAAGCTAATGTATATCGCAACCGCAGTGTGTGCCTCTAACGATTATTTAGCTGTGCACCCACAGATTTTTGAGCCGAGTGACTTATCTGTTCACAATTGCCTTGTTCATAACAAACACACTATTTGGCAATTTCAACACGGCGACAACACACAAAAAGTGACCGTGAAGGGCAACATTGTTGCCAACGATATGGGGGTGCTTCTAAAAGCAGCAAAACAAGGAATCGGGGTGGCTCACCTACCATGCGATCTCGCCAATGACTATTTGGCATCGGGTGAGCTTGTAAAAGTACTGCCAGAGCATACTACTATGGGCTCTCACTTATGGGCGGTGTATTTATCGCGTAACTTCCAACAAAATGTGGTGAGAGCGTTCATCGACTTTTTAGCAGAGCACTGGCAACACGATATTTTATAATCTAAACCTGCTGCAAATACGTATAAGCTACAAAAAGGAGCCGTAATGCAGCACTTAGATCATGAAGTATCACGCATCATAGAGATGGCGTGGGAAGACAGAACCCCGTTTGAAGCAATAAACCAACAGTTTGGTTTAAATGAAAAAAACGTTATTGCACTGATGCGTGAGCAATTAACGAGCTCGAGTTTTAAACTCTGGCGAAAGCGCGTATCAGGGAGACAAAGTAAACATATTAAACTTCGCCATCCCGATATTTTAAGAGGTTATTGCAAAACTCAATATAAGCACAGGTAACACTATTTAAGTTGGTCAGCGAACTGACCAACCGCATCGACCACTTTTTGTGCGCCATTTTGAATATCTGACATAACTTTGCCAGATTCAGTCGCTAGGCTGTAGCCTTGTTCAGCTTTGCTCTTACCTTGTTCTATAACTTCAACTGTATTTTGAGTCAGTGCCCTGTTTTGCTGAACAACATCAACAATTTCAACAGTCGCTTTTGAAGTACGTGAAGCGAGCTGTCTTACCTCATCAGCAACAACAGCAAAGCCCCTTCCTTGTTCGCCAGCACGAGCTGCTTCAATCGCTGCATTAAGCGCTAATAGGTTTGTCTGATCAGCAATACTACTGATACTTTGAACTATATTTGCGATTTGCTGAGACTGTTTATCAAGTGCTGTGATCTCATTTGCTGCTTGTTCCATTTTATTTGCAAGTTCATCCATAACACTAACCATATTACTAAGTACTTCAGCCCCTTGATGAGCGATTTGATCAGTTTCAGTCGAGGTACTATAAGCAATGTCAGCTGCTTGAGACACAGCTATTTCACGATTTACTTGATCAGTAATCACCGTTGCAAACTTAACAACCTTATAAAGCTCCCCTTGTTCACTAAACACAGGATTATATGTGGCTTCTAACCACACGGGATCACCATACTTATTAACACGTTTGAATCGAGAGGAAACAAACTCACCTTTTTGAAGTTTCTGCCAAAATGCCGCGTACTCTGATGAGCTTGCTTCTTCAGGTGAACAAAACATACTATGGTGTTTACCAATAATTTCGTGTTCTTTATAGCCCACACCCAGTAAAAATTGCTGATTTGCTTTTAATACATGACCCGTTAAATCAAACTCGATTACGGCCATAGAGCGATGAATTGCTTTTACTAAGTCCTGGTTTTCGCGTGACGATTCAATCGTGCGTGTTAATGCATTTGCATGCAATGTAAAATGAAGAAATTGGTTTTGCTTATTTACCACAGGATGAACGAACACTCTTAGCCAAGCCTCTTCACCTTTAGCATTGACCAACTGAACGGCTCCTGCCCATGGCTTTTTGTTTTGTAGTGCGTGTTTAAAGTTCAGATAGTGTTCTGTTTTTCGCGCCAATTGCGGCACTAAATCAAGTAATGCAATCCCATCAAGTTGATTTTCGCTAAAACCCAGTTCAATTTGAACTTGGGGATTAGTATCAATAACACAGCCTTTGCCATCAAGCGTTAATGTAAGCATTAGCTCATCAAGATTTTGCTTTATTTGAGAAACCCTAAATAATTCGTCTTCAAGATTGGTTATTTTATTTTTTAGTGGCTTGGTAGAAAACATGGGGTACATCACTTCATTGCTAAATTAAAATTCAAACAGTGAACTCATTTACTTAAAAAGTTACTGAATATTAAACTATTACAATATATCCCTATATTTCTATGATATGGAGTTTCAAGAAGTGAGACAAGGTATTCCTTCCAATTCGCAAAAAATAGGAGGAGCTTTAAGGAAATTGAACCGCATTGATAACACAGCAAAATTTCGTTATTAGGTTGCTTATAATACTCTACAGCTGCATCAATGCAGATGCCTAAGGCTTATTGCAAATTAGAATCACTTATTTAACTGATTAGCAAACTGGCCAACCGCATCAACAACTTGCTGTGCTCCATGTTGTATATCTTCCATTACTTGTCCTGATTCATTCGACAAAGCAAGACCTTGCTCTGCTTTGACTTTCCCTTGTTCTATAACCTTTACTGTATTTTGAGTTAATGATTGATTTCGCTGAACAACTTCCACAATCTCTTCAGTTGCTTTAGATGTCCGAGATGCTAATTGCCTAACCTCATCTGCAACCACCGCAAAACCACGGCCTTGCTCACCTGCACGAGCAGCTTCAATTGCAGCGTTAAGCGCTAATAAGTTAGTTTGATCAGCAATACTACTAATGCTTTGTACAATACTTGCTATATGTTGCGACTGCTTATCTAAGGCTGCGATTTCTTGCGCCGCTTGCTCCATCTGTAAAGCAAGTTCATCCATAACAGCCACTGTGTTTTTAAGTACTTCAGCTCCTTTTACAGCGAGTTTGTCGGTTCCTGTTGAGGTACCGTAAGCAATCTCTGCCGCTTGAGAAATTGCATGCTCACGATTCACTTGTTCAGTGATCACAGTTGCAAATTTCATTACTTTATAGAGATCCCCAAAATCATTAAAAATCGGATTGTAAGAGGCCTCAAGCCAAACGGTATTACCAAACTTATCAACACGTTTAAAGCGAGACGCTATGTACTCACCATTTTTTAAACGCTGCCAAAATTGCTCATACTCAGTAGAGTTTGCTTCTTCTGGTTCGCAAAACATTCTGTGATGTTTACCTTTTATCTCTTTTTCGGAGTAACCCATCGCATTATAAAAATGACTATTTGCACTTAAAACATGACCCTCTAAATCAAATTCAATAACCGCCATAGCACGGTGTAACGCTTTGATAATGTCTTTATGCTCTCTTGCGGTAGCAATTGTATCGGTTAGTAAAGTGGCATAAATTGCGAAAAATAGAATTTGATCTTGAGGACCTTTTACTGGGTGCGAAATAATTCTAAGCCACTCTGTTTTACCATTTTTGTGATAAAACTGCAGCGCCCCAACCCAGTGCTTACAATGCTCTAAAGCAGAAGAGAATTGGCTAAATTGTTCAGTAGACTTGGACTCATTTGTAATGATGTCAAATAGGTGCGTGCCAGGGAACGCATCTTTATCGTAGCCAAGTGCTTTGATAAAGTTCTGATTTATATAGGATACCTCGCCGCTTTCAAGTACATTAAGCGAAATCATTTCTTCATTCAAGCCATCACGCACTTGCTGTAGATGAAATAACTCAGTCTTTAACGACACAAGCTCAGAGTTTACTGACTTACTGAAAAACATAGGATCCTCAAGAGATTAACGTGCATTAAAGTAAGTGTAGAACATTTGAATCAAGGTGTACTAATAAGCTGTAAATTTTATTATTAATTCACTCAGTCAGCTTAATATATTTTTCAGCAAGCTCATCTAACGTTTCACGATGATTAGGATCGGGCTTAATACAGTCGATAGGACATACACTAACGCAGGTAGGATTATCATAATGCCCAACACACTCAGTGCATTTATTAGGATCGATTTGATAGATTTTTGCACCCATATAAATAGCTTCATTCGGGCACTCAGGATCACACATATCACAGTTAATACATTTGTTATTGATGAGTAATGCCATTTAATGACCTCGAACATAAATCACTATAAAACAAGTGGTTACATGAGTCGGTATGTAACACATATATTTTTCAAACAAGCTTAGTTTAAAAAATATTCGATAAATAATAACACAATTTGTAGCACACTCTGTTTATGAGCAGCCGTTACAAAAGCGGTCGCGTATTCTACTTTACCCCACTCTAAATTTTGTTGATCTAGATCAAACGACGGGCCTGCAGGGCTTAATAAACCTGAGTTTTAGATAAATGAAAAAGTACTCTTGATGTCTTGCATGAAATTTAGAAAACATAAACTAATTTTCTTCTAACCATTGAGTGATATCAGTAATAAGCTGGGTAAGTATTTGCTCTATTTCTATAATAGTTTTCTCAAGGTTTAAATTGCCTTCGCTCGCTTTTTTTTCAACGTCAGCGAATAAACTTCTCAAGTGACTGGCACTTATTTCTCCGCACATCCCCTTTAAGGCATGTGCAACCTGACGAACTTGCTCACTATCTTTAGCATTAATTTGGCTTTGCAATTCTTTAAGCCTTAGCGGCGCTTTAGTAATGAACATCTCGCATATTTTGATTAATAAGGCTTCTTTATTTAAAAGTCTAACCAATGCTTGCTCACGATCCCAAAGAGGCTCTAAATTACTTTGTTCAGTACTAAGCGAATCTCCCTCGTAATTCGATAAAGACCACTTAACAACTTTTGACTGAACTTCGTGAGCTTGGATAGGTTTACTAACATAATCACTCATTCCAACTGCAATACACTTTTCCTTCTCACCAGCCATAGCACTTGCCGTCATTGCTATGATGGGAATTTGTGCATAGTATTGACCAGCCTCTGCGGCTCGGATTTTTTCACACACTTCATAACCATTGAGAACCGGCATTTGGCAGTCCATTAAAATACAATGAATAACTTCGTTACTCGCTTTAGAATTTAATAAAATTTCCAGCGCTTCTTGACCATTTTGAGCAGTAATAACCTCTATAGGCAATCCATCTAAGGCGCCAAGTGCAACTTCAATATTTATATCATTGTCATCCACAATTAATATTCGGCAGCCTTTAAGTTGGGTTAAAACATCTGCTGTTATGTCATTTTCTGTCGTTCTGTTTTCACTCAGCAAATAAAGTGGCTCATTTTCTGATACTTCAAAACCTGCAACTCTCAATAAATTAGTTTGTGTAATTGGTTTATTAAGGGATGTAACTTTTGTATCGAGCGCCTTTGGAAGGGGGTTAGTTGGTAGATGCAGTAAAATTATACGGCCTTGTTCTAATGTATTCGCGAGGCTATTTACCAGTGATTGAGGGTTTATCGCTTGAATACTTTCATAATCAATAAAAACATAATCAACATTGCTTGTATGTTCATCAGCAAGTGTGTTTATGTCGCTAACTTTAACATCAGCCCCATATACTTTTAGTAACTTTTGCATCACATCATGGCATTGCGAGTTGTTACTAATCAATAAAATACGTTTATGATTATAATAGTCTGAAACATCTGGTTTAGGGGCTTGGCTACTCCCAACTTTAATGTAAAAGCTAAATGCGCTCCCTTCATTAATTGCAGAATTAACTGTAATATCACCATTCATTATATTACACAGCTGTTTGCATATTGATAAACCAAGCCCTGTTCCACCATAGTTGTCGGCTATAGAACTATTAGCTTGTTGAAATGCATCAAATAAATGACGTTGAGTATTTAACTCTATTCCTATCCCCGTATCTTGCACGGTAATTTTTAAGGTATGCTCCGTATTAGAAACCTGCTCAGATGATGCCGTTACTTTGATAAAGCCTTGCTCTGTAAACTTAATCGCATTACTAATCAAATTATTAATGATCTGAGTAAGCCTAAGTGGATCAGTCTTAACTTCGTAACAAGCCAGCCCGCTCGTATCTAAATAAACATCAAGACCTTTATCAAAAGCCCTCACAGAGCATGACTCGACTAAACTTTCGATCAGTAATTGAGGTTTGATTTTTTGAATGTTTAAATCGAGTTTACCCGACTCAATTTTAGATAAATCTAAAATATCATTTATTAATAGCCTTAAATTTGAAGCACTTAACTCCATCATATCTACAAGCTTACGGGCATTATCGGGCAATGTTTGACGTTTTAAAATATTCAACGTGCCAATCACTCCATTTAATGGCGTGCGTAGTTCATGACTGATATTAGATATAAATGCGCTTTTGATATCGCTGTGCTTTATTGCTTCATCTTTAGCTTCAGCAAGTGCTTGAGTTCTTTGCCTTACTTTTGCCTCAAGCTCCGAATTTAAACGTTTAACTTTATTCGCAGCTTCTTGTTCTTTGCTAATATCTCTAATAATCAATGCAACCCCGATTAAAACGCGCTGATCCGAAAAAACAGGGCTGACCGAAATGGCGAAATAATTCACCACACCGTTTTCAGAAATACTGCATTCATCTTTGATTTGTGTTTTTGAGTTTTGAATATCCGCAATGTAATCAGGAATAGGTAATCGGGCTAAAAAATCAATATCTTTACTCGCTTTTCCTATCGACATCGAACTTGCCAACATTAATAGGTTTTCAGCTGTTTTATTTAAACTTGTCAATTTACCTTCTAGATTTAAACCAACAATGGCATCTATCGACCCTTCAACGATAGCAGACGCTTCTCTTCTAGCCTCTGCTAGTAACTGGCTCCGGTTTGCGTTTCGGTAAAACGTTAACAGTAATACCCCCGTAAAAAGAATTATCAAAATTAATAAGCTATAGGTCATGACCCGCTTTTCATTTATTACTTTATCAACGTATTGCTTAGCCACTAAAAGATTAAAATTGATAAAGCCATAGCTTTTACCTGGTCTTGTTTGTACTTTTTCTGAATGAACATAAAACTGCTGAGTTGTTGGTGAAGTTGCAGTGACTAAATATAGCCCTTGGTGCTGAACAGGCTGATCGTACACTGACTGCCATGTTATAGACGGATCTAAGTCTCTCGTAAATTGATACCCTTCATAAGGGTGATAAATAAAATCTCCCTCTGAACTGCTGATCACTAACTGAGAATAATCAAAAATAGTTTCTTTTAGCTTCTGTATTAATGGGGTGGCATTTACATTCATGATTAAAAAAGCAAATCGCTTTCCTTTATCACTGTATATGGGTATAGAAAAACGCAACATGGGTTTGTAAGGAAACACTACCTCGCCAAACTCTTTGTTTAGCGACATAGGCGACATGTATATTTGGTTCACTTCTAATAATGAACTTGGCAAAAAATAAGGTTCTGCGCTTTTCGCTTGTAAAGAATAGTCAGGTACAGCTTCTACTGAAGCGCCAACACGTTGCACACGAATTAACTCTTTTCCTTCTGCGCTCACAGCTATTATGCGCAGCTGTTCAACCGCAAGGTTGTTCTCCATAAAGCCTATAAAAATGGTTTCAAGCCGCTCCTTCCATTGCTGATAGGTTGTACCATCGTAGGGGTCAATTCCATCATTAAAATGAGCCCGAGGTAGGCCGGCTATAGGGGGCGTTGAATATAAAAATCGTAAATCAGATTTCGACTGCAATATCGAAGATGTGAGTATTTTCTTTAAACGCTGGTTTGTTTCTGTAAACTCTTGATCAATTGAGTTTAACGCATCCCGTTTAACATGCCCCTCGAAAAAGTAGACAGCGATGGCAGCAAAAACGCTAAAAATTAATGAAACAAATAACAAAAACGTTTTAGATGACATTGTGCTTTTATTATCTATATTGAGACTGTTCACATTGCTTCCTTGTTAGTTTATTGGTGATGCTAAGAGCACCACTTAACCAAAACACGTTTTAAGTTTTCGAACTTAATTGGCTTGCCAATAAAGTCGTTCATACCCGCTTCAAAGCATCGCTGTTTGTCTGCTGCAAGCACATTTGCGGTTAATGCCACTATGGGTGTGTGCTTATAGGCAGGTAGTTTTCTAATTTTCAATGTTGCCTCAGGGCCACCCAATACCGGCATTTGCATATCCATAAAAATAATATCAAACGCCCCTATTTCACACTGTGCTATGGCCTGTTCCCCATCATCAGCTAAACTGATCGACTTTATATTAAACTCAGCCAGCATAGACTCGATTACCACTTGGTTAATATCATTGTCTTCAACCACCAGTGCAGTTACATGGGAAAAATCAACGGACTTTTCACTACTCTCTTCAAGAAGGCTTTCACTAATAGCAGGGGTTATGAATGTTCGAGTAACATTAAGCTCAAAATAAAACATAGAGCCTTTATCAGGTTCACTTTCTACTTTTAATGACGAACTCATCAAATGTAACAACTTGCTTGAGATAGTCAGGCCAAGCCCAGTGCCACCGAAGCGACGAGTAATAGAAGCATCTGCTTGAGAGAAAGCGTCAAACAAAGAATCTAGCTGTTCATTGGCAATACCAATACCCGTGTCAGATACACTAAAAGTTACTTTAAACTCATCATTCACTACTTCTTCAATAATGACGTTGAGTAACACGCTACCACGATGAGTGAACTTAATTGCATTGCCTAATAAATTAATGAGTACTTGTTTGAGCCGAGTTTCATCACCTAAAAATATAAAGTCGGTGAGCTCTGGCGTTGTCGTAATAAATAACTCAATACCTTTATTTTCAGCTTGTTGCGAAAATAAATGCGTTAACTCGTTCAACAAGGAGCTTAATTCAATTGGACCTGACTCAAGCTCTACTTTAGCAGCCTCAATTTTACTCAAATCTAAAATATCGTTAATAATAACCAGTAAACTTGCACCTGATGATTTAATGATATTGAGCATCTTTGCTTGCTCTGCCGATAATGGTGTGCGACTTAGCTGCCGAGCCATACCTAAAACACCATTCATAGGAGTTCTGATCTCATGACTCATATTTGCTAAGAATTCAGATTTTACTTTCGCTGTACGCTCAGCTGATTGCTTTGCATCTGCAAGGTCTTTACTTAAAACCCTGAATCGTTCTGCTGCATTCGCTAAAACACCAATTTCATCTTTGCGATTTAAATCATAAATTTTGGCCGAAAGGTCACCACTCAAAAAGTATTTAAAACTAACGGTAAGGCGCTTAATTGCATGCGAAATTTGCAAATGAAACGCAATTGCAAAAGCCACAATATAAATAACAACACCGATCGCAAGGAGCTTTAAAATACGCTCAGAATTTGAAACTGTTTTTTCAGCATCCGATTTAATTTGCTCAAGTCTCGATAAAGAAAGCTCTCTTAGCTGGTTTGATAAAGTACTAAATTCAATAGCATCGCCTGCCATAACCACATTGACTAAACTTAAGTAATGACGGTTAGCTTGAATACTTTTAGAGAATTGCTGCTGATAATTAGCAGTAAACTGGGACATTTTATCGAGTGTTATCGCAGGATCTTGAAGCACTTGTAGTTTTTGATTAAGCAAGCGCAGTGTAGTATTCACTTTAGCCCTTTTTGAATAGTCTTTCTTCGATAAAAATTGATACGCATCATGATGCATTGAATGCCATAGATTAGTGAGCTCTGCGATACTTAATTTATCTTCTGTATTGATGCTATTTGATTTCAAAGTTTCAAGTTCTGCTATCGCATTGGTGTAGATACTTGGTAACACCTGATAGGTTAAATGTGCCCTGGCCTCATAGCGTTTTGTAAGTACTGCTAAGTTCTCATCGTATCGACTCAAAAGCTCAGACATCGAATCTAAGTAAACCTGACTGTTTGCTTCATTTTGATTAAAATTTATATTACCTAAACGTTTTTTTATACTTTGAAAGTTATCTTCTATTTTATTAAAAACAGACTTACTCCCTGAGTTGCCGTACACAGAAATATCACGCTGCATCTCTACAATGTCTTTATTTATTCTTAAGATACTCACCGCATAATTACTGATACGGCTAATCTCTACAAATGCCGTTTCTATGGTTTTTAACCGCTTATCCATTACAAAAAAACTAGCACTCAATGCTAATAATAATAGCAGCAGCGCCAGCGACATCTTTGCAGCAATTGATTTAGAAAAGATGTTAAGCAATCTAAGCCCTTATGAATTTAACAATTCAAACCATTTATCTAAGCTGTAATCGTAATTAGGCATCACAGTATTCCATACTGCGATATTTGAAAATCGCTGAATATAGCTACCACCATCACGCTTTTGACCCGTTTTTACAGATACCTTTTCATCGGTACCGCGTAAATCTACAACGGCTTCTTTACCCTCATACCAATAACTCCACTCCGGCTTTGACATTAAGGGCTGGCTTCGCTCTGGGTTTGAAATGTAGTACCCTTGCCTTGCGATAAAAGCTCCTGGATAACCAGATAACCACCAATTCATATAATCGTATGCTGCATCTTTTACATGCCCTTGTGTATTGGCTGATAAGCACATAACACCATGCCAAGCTCGGTAGCCCTCTTTTGGAGATGCATAAACCACGGGAATGCCTGCTCCACGACACGCACTCACCCCTGGCGAGAACATACTTTGGATGTTTACTCGTTTTGTTTTCATAAAGTCCACCGATTGTGGAACCGATGTCCAAAAGCCAGAAAAATGCCCTTGTCGTTTTTTTTCTAATAAAATAGCAAAAAGTTGATCAATTTCGGCAATACTCATATCGCCCATGTCATTAAAAGTCATTAGTCCCTGACCCTGCGCAGCAAGGGCTGCATCAAAAATGCCTATTGTAGGGGCGTTTACTAACGCAACTTTTCCTTTGTGTTTTTCATCAAGCAACCAAGCCCATGATTCAGTTTGATAAGGGATCCCTTGCTCTATCACTTGGGTGTTGTATCCGAATGAGTCAACATTATGAACATAAGGCATAAAGCTAATTGCTTTGCTCGGAGTTTGCGATAGCGTACCGTCGTCTTGAACATAAAGCAGTTTATTAGGAGAGTCGCCCGCGCCAAGCTTAGCTTCAGGGACTATTTTTCCGGTTTTTGTTAATGGGTTTATTTCATCCCAATAAACAAGTCTATCTATATCAATAGGCTGAATTGCCCCCGCTTGCCATAAAATATTAATTGAGTCTGACCATTGTTCGTACAAATCAAATGAACTTGGATTTGCTGCTGCTTTTTGTAAAACAGCGGCGCTTCCCATTGGCGTGAACTCTAGGTTAATGCCTAATTCACGCATTGCTCTGCTTCTGAGTTCTTCTTGCAATGTAACATGTGTGCCAAGCACCCTTAATGTGACTTTATTTTTAGCAAAAACATAAGGTGCTTTAAATGCAAGAGTAGAGACGGCCGCGCCAGCTCCTAAACCTTTAAGAAAACGCCGACGATCAACTGAGTTAGTCATTTGAAGTTCCAACGAATTTATAGTTTTTAAAGTGTAGAATAAATTTCAAAAATTGATTCAAAAGACATACAAAAGATAAACTTAAGCTCAAACATACTGGTCGTTATTGTGCAACGAGGGTAAAAGCAATTGCGTTAGGCTTTCATAATTCATTGGCTTACCAAGCAAGTAGCCTTGCCCTGTGGCACAGCCCAGCTCATCTAGTTTGTTTTTTTGCTCAGCCGTTTCTATTCCTTCAGCAACAATTTGAAGATGAAGAGAGTGCGCAAGTTCAATAATCGTTGAAACAATATCAAGCGCTTGCGAATCAGTTAGCATATCACGTACAAAGGACTGATCTATTTTCAATACATTTAAAGGAAACAGCCTTAGATACGACAAGCTAGAATACCCTGTACCAAAATCATCAAGGGCAATACTTACTTTCATATTGGCAATTAATTTAAGTTGATTGACCGCATACTCATAGTTTTCAATTAGCGCTGACTCTGTCACTTCTAACTCTAAATATTTACTCGGTAGCTGAGTTTTCTCTAAAATCATCGCGACTGTGTCTACAAGTTTTGAGTCGGTAAACTGTTTAGCGGAAATATTTACGGCTACTTTTGTCGGCACACCTGCATCTAACCAGCGTTTTGCACTAATACAGCTTTTTTCTAAAACTTGCTCGCCTAACCTAAAAATTAAGCCCGTTTCTTCAGCATACTCAATAAAATTCAGTGGTGATATAAATCCGCCCTCATCATCACTTAAACGAACTAAACTTTCTACGCCAACCATTTCGCCACTACGTAAATCGTATTTAGGTTGATAGTGCACATCAAGGGCGTTATTTTCGAGGGCTTTTCTTAACTTATTACCTACATCAAGGCGTTTATTCATTTCAACCTGTAAGTCTGTGCTGAAATAGCAATAACTATTTGCCGCTTCGTTCTTTGCCTTATACATAGCGGAGTCTGCATGGCGAAGCATTTCTTCAACACAATTAGCATCATCAGGGTAAACACTTATGCCTAAGCTTGCAGAAAGAATATGTTGTTCGCCACCAGAGCGAAATGGCTTACTAATTACATTAAGCACTTGATTTATCAAAGGCTCTAGACTCAAAGAATGTGACTCATGAGGGACAACAAGCGCAAATTCATCCCCCCCGACACGTGCAACTGTAATATCGTTACAAGCAAAGCAATCTAAAGAGTGGCCAATATGAGCAATAATTTCGTCTCCAATATGATGGCCTAACGCATCATTTATAAACTTAAATTTGTCCAAATCGAGCAGTAATAAACTTAGCTTAGTGTCATTAAAAGAGGCTCTGGCAATACCTTGAGTTAATCTATCATGCAGTAATACGCGGTTTGGTAGTGAGGTTAGTTGATCATGATGTGACAAGTACGTCATTTGAACCGACATAGCGAGCGTTTCACTAACATCTTGAAAAACCATAACAGCACCGCATTGTTGTTTTTTTTCATTTAAAATTGGTGCTGCGCTATCTTCAACTCGGTGTTCAACCCCTTGTTTACTCGTTAGTTGCGTGTTTATTGCCATCGCCACAGGGCGGTTTTCCTTTAGAGCAACAGTAAGTGGATTTATTGAAGGTGTTTTTGTTGTGGAGTCAGCTAATTTCATCACCTCTTCAATATGACGACCCTTTGCAGCAGTTTGAGACCAGCCCGTAAGCCTTTGCGCTACAGGGTTCATATAAGTAATTTGGGCATGTTGATCCGTTGAAATAACGCCGTCTGCTATCGAATCAATTGTGATACGTAAATGCTCTTTTTCAGCAAATAAAGCAGCTTGGGTATTTTGTAAAATGTTCTCTTGCGCTTTAACTTTAACGTGATTTTCTATTCGCAATCGACATAACTTTAAGTTCAGAGGTTTAGAAATAAAATCAATTGCGCCTAAAGATAATGCTGATTCTTCAATTTGTGGATCACCATGTGAAGTAATAACAATAATTCGTAGCTGTTCAAACTCTGGAGTGAATTGAAGTTCTTGTAAAATATCAAAGCCACTAATTTTTGGCATTTCTAAATCAAGTAACAAAACATCAGGTTTTGCTTTATGGATTAACTCCAGTGCTTGGGTACTGTCGTTTAAGGTGATTATGTTACCAACATCTTCTAGTGCGTGTTCAAGTTGTAAAGTGTTAATCTCTTCATCATCAATGATAAGAATAGTGCAATTATCGACCATCTTTTTCCCTCTACTACGTATTTGTACCTGATTAAACATAGTTCGAAAATCAAAAAAGCGGCAACACTTTTTCATTAGAAAAATTAAAAAGAAATAAGAGAGCACATCCAGCTCCCTTATTACTACAAGCCTCCGCTATCTTCATTAACAGATATTTTTGCACTAGTATGAAGTAAAACAACCTATTCGATAGATTTTCAAGATGCCAAACAATCCGTTACGGTTACTGCTATGCTCATTTGGCGTTCTTTTGTCTGGCTGTACTGCGGTCGGAAAAATTGAAAACGCGCCTCTTAAACCAGATCAAACTATCCAGATAGAAAATAACACGCTATTTTCTGCAGCCAGAAACCTTGATGACAAGGGTTTAACTTTAATGCTGACATTTTCTGGAGGCGGTACCCGGGCATCGGCACTGGCTTATGGTGTGATGGAAGAGCTAAGAGATACGTCAATCATAGTGAATGGTGAAAATAAACGAATGCTTGATGAAGTAGACTTTATATCGTCTGTGTCTGGCGGCAGTTTCACTGCTGCGTATTATGGTTTGCACAGAGAAAAGCTATTTACCGATTTTAAAAAGGATATGTTAACCCGTAGCCTTTCAAGTCAGATCTTACATACTGTGTTTAACCCATTTATGTGGTTTTCTTCGTCGGGAAGGACTGACTACGCCGCTGAAGTCTTTGCTGAGGCAGGTTTTGGTGACGCGACATTTGCTGATATGTTCGCAAAAGGCGACCCTGTAATTGCTATTAATGCGACAGATTTATCAAAAGGCATACGTTTTACTTTCTTGCAGGACTATTTCAATCTTTTATGCTCCGATCTCAGCAGCTTTCCTGTTTCAAGAGCAGTTACTGCATCTGCCGCAGTACCGGTACTTTTTGACCCAGTGGTCATAGAAAATTACTCTGGCTGCGACCCTTCAGGTATGAATCAATACCTGCAATCTAGGGCAGCTGAAGGCTCGATGACCCTACTTGATTCTGCAAACGCGGCACTTTCTTATAGCGATAAGTCATCGCGTCCTTTCATACATCTTGTAGACGGCGGAATTGCAGATAATCTCGGTCTTAGAACGCTTATCGATACTGTTGAATTTGCAGGGGGTATGAAAAACTACTTAGAAATGGCTCATCAAGGAAAATCTTTTAATTCAGCCAAACATTTTATTATTATCGTTGTGAATGCATCCGTAAAAGCAGATACAGATATTGATACTAAAACATCTCCCCCATCCATCACACAAACAATTAATGCGGTGACTGATGCTCAGCTTCATTTGTATAACAATGAAACATTGGACCTTGCTCAATCATTACTTGATGATTGGTCGATACAAATGAGTACACCTGAAAGGCCAGTTAAAGGACATCTCATTTTAGTGGATTTAAAATCAATCAAGCAGCCAGCATTAGCAAAACACGTGAATCATATTCCAACTACTCTTGGATTAGAGGAAAAAGAGGTCAATCTATTAATCGAGCTTGGTCGAAACCTGCTTCGCAACAATGAAGAGTTTATATCGTTAAAAAAAGACTTAACAATTTCGCCAAGTTCAATGCAGGGAAATTAATTTTTCTCGTAGGCTCGACTACCAAGATATTGAAATAGAAGAGCCTTAAAAGGTGATGTTTACTTCAAAGTACTCATATCAATCACAAAGCGATATTTTACGTCTGATTTTAATAACCTTTCATATGCCAAGTTAATGTCTTTTATATCTAACATCTCAATGTCTGCAGTCACATTGTGCTCACCACAAAAATCAAGCATTTGCTGCGTTTCTTCAAGCCCACCAATCAATGAGCCTGTCAGAGTTTTTCCTCTGGCGATAAGTGCTGCTGTTTGTACCGTGGGCTCTAAAGCGCCAAAGAAACCAACTAATACCAACGCACCATCGGGCGCTAGCGTATTAAGGTAAGGGTTAACGTCATGATTATAAGGAACAGTATCAATAATCAGATCGAATGAGCTTTTCACTGACAGCATTTGCGACTCAGAGCTTGATATCACCACATGGTCAGCACCTAACCGATAAGCATCTTCCTCTTTCCCTTTTGAACGGCTAAACAGGGTGACTTCTGCGCCCATAGCTTTAGCTAGTTTAATTCCCATGTGCCCAAGACCGCCAAGGCCGATAACCGCCACTTTTTTACCAGCGCTGATGTTCCAACGTTTTAATGGTGAATACATGGTAATACCCGCACACAATAAAGGTGCAGCGCCTGCAAGATTCAAGTTTTCGGGGATGCTTAAAACAAATCGTTCAGACACAACGATTTTATCTGAGTAACCACCAAAGGTTAACGTGCCATCGTGCCTATCGCGGCTACCATAAGTTGGCACAAATTCATCGCAGTATTGCTCTTGATGATGCTCACATGAACCACATTCGCGGCATGAGTCAACTAAGCAGCCAACACCAACAGATTGGCCGACGCTAAATTTTGTCACACCCTCGCCAACTTTCAGGACGCGACCAATGATTTCGTGACCAGGCACCATTGGGTATTCCTCTGGGCCCCAATCACCTCGTACATGATGGATATCTGTGTGGCAAATACCACAATATAATATTTCAATTTCAACGTCATCGGCTCGAAGATCACGTCTTTCAAATGAATAAGGAACCAGATCTGATTCTGATGAGTGGGCAGCATACCCTTTAACTTGAGAAGGCATCATTTGCTCCTTTTATGTTTTAAATTTAACACGAGAGTTTGCATTAAATTATTTGCTGATCTGCTAATAAATTAATCTGTTCGTTTTCTATGATGTGATTACTGGCTGGCGCCCTTAAAAGAGTTAACATTGCGCGCCCTACCTTTTGAGTATCCGTGATCATAGATGGAAAAAGCGGCTGTAAAACTCGCATCGCCCATCCTGTGTAGCGATAAAGTAATCGATATACTTTTGTTTTTGATTGCTCACCATTTTTAGGGATAATAAGTGCAGGGCGCAGCATATACGCATCCTTAAAGCCCATGTTCAAAAGTGTATTTTCGGTTTTACCTTTAATTCGCGCCCACGCTACATTTCCATGCTCAGTAGAGTCTGTGCCTTTGCCCGACACATAAATAAAGCTCATAGCTGGATTAGCATCAAGCATTGCTTTAGCAACAGCTAAAGGCAAAGTTTGATTCAAAATCTTATAAACATCTTCGTTACTGTCACCAATTGATGTGCCTAAACAAAATAAGCAGGCATCATAGGATGCAAGCGTTTCTTTAATTTCACTTAAATCAAATAAGTTATTGCTCACAATACTCATTAACTTAGGGTGTTCTAATGGCAGTTTACTGCGACCAACCACTAACACCTGCTCAACATCATTAGCATTAAGACATTCTCTTAAAACCGCACTGCCAACCATGCCCGATGCGCCTATTATTACAATCTTCATAGTATCCTCATGTACTCTTTATTCACTAAGCTAGCTCGTAATCAAGTACAGGTTTATCACCTTCTGAATTAGGTTTATTAACCCCTACGTTTGCGTGTGAATAAGTTGCTGGCGATTCAATAATTTGTGTGACTAATGCTGCAACGCTTTTACGCGAAACCACAGTGCCTTTAAATGGCTCATCACGTTGAGTTATTTCATAATCAACTTCATCATGATCAGTCAGCCAAGCTGCTCTTAAAATAGTGTAGTTGAGCAAAGATCCCTCAATTACATCGGCAGCTTTACGATAAGGCCCCAAATACTTGCCAATTTCATTTTCATTCCATTGGCCAAATTTTCCCGGCACTTCTTGATAAATACCCAATGAATTTATAAAGATAAGACGGCTTATTTGAGCATCATTCATTGCCGCCACAATATTTTTTGCTTGCAAGTCAACTTCACCAGCTAGGTTTGCATACACAATGTCATGCCCCTTAATTACCTTTGCCAATCCTTTTTTATTCAGCACATCTCCAACAACCAACTGTGCATTATTTGGCAATTCATAATCGAGTTTGTTTGCATCTCTAAGTAATAGTGTTTGCTCAATGTCAGTATTACCAGCCAGCATCGACACCACCCATTTAGCTATCTGCCCGCTTGCACCTAAGATCAAAACTTTCTTCATTTTTTAACTACCTACGATAATTTAAAAAGGTTATTTAGTGACTCGTCTGCCAACCATCTTTGAGCTGCATAATAAGAATTAAAAATGCGCCACTGATATTTAGAGCTATGAGGTTGCATATTTGCAATTTGTTGGATGTGAGAGGTCCGTTTTACACTATTCACATAAGCGGTTTTTCGCAGACCTATTTCAATCAACTTGGTTTTTTCGATAACACCCAGAGCTTGAAAATCAGGAGTGCCTAGCTCGAATTCAGACACATCAACCAACATTGAGAAATACTTTTGATTCGTCAATTTAATAGAGGAAAATAGCTCATCCATTAGCGACATTTTCCCCTCTAAATTCCAAGCGCCTCTGGCCTTTATTAAAATTATTCCGTTTTGAATTTGCAGACTATATTTGCCATGCGGTAGAAACTGACTTTGAATACACATCGTGAATCTCCTATAAGCTGCTAGCCCAAAACTCATGTGGAAAATTAGCAACTAAAGCGCCTCACTTTTGTGAAGCGCTATTAAGTCATTACAGATTTGCTTGGTAAAATGGAATTAACTTATCTAACGCAATACCTACCGGCTCAGGCTTATCGTATAAGTCGTAATGAGACCAACCTTGAACCTCTACAAGCTCTTTGTTTTTAGATGCCGCTCGGCCAATAATTTCGCAGCCATCTCGATATGCCCCAAAAGCCCCCACTTGGTCACCTACAACAACCATTAATGGTTGTGTCAGCAATACTTCAGCTAGATGAAAAGCATCCCAGCCAACTGCAGCAGCTTGATGTGAATATAATGAACGGTTTACTCCATTTGGTTTACGGCCACGATCTGAACGATAGTATTCAGTTGCACCAAATAAATCTCTTTCTTCATAACCCAAGCGTTTAGCTTCTTCGGGTGATGGAGGCAAAAGATCATCAACTCGTCGCTCTTCACCACGCGCTTCAGCTGTTCGTTGGGCTGCCATCGCTTCTAAAGCTGCAATTGGGTTAAAACCACTGAAGCCTTCACGCATTAAACGACCATAGTTAGCACCCGTTACAGTTCCGACTACTTTGATGCGGCGTTCAGTCATTGCAGCATTGATGGCATAACCGCCACCACCGCAAATACCCAATACACCAATACGGTTTTCATCAACATAAGGTAGTGTAACTAGGTAGTCAGTAACGACGCGGAAGTCTTCAACACGCTGAGTTGGATCTTCAATATAACGCGGCTCACCACCACTCGCGCCTTGATAGCTTGCATCAAATGCAATCACCACAAAGCCCGCTTCAGCTAATGCAGCTCCATATACTTCACCTGATGTCTGCTCTTTACAGCTACCGATTGGGTGTGCGCTAATAATTGCGGCATATTTTTTATCTTCAGAAAAACCAGGAGGGTAATAAATATCCGCAGCGATATCCCAGAATTTGTTTTTTATCATTACACTTTTCATAATCGTCATCCTTATTAGTTCGACGTTAATCTGAAGCTAGATTCAAACTTCAGGTTAAGATTAAATATTGATTTGCATATTGCTAACTGAGACTAAAACCCTTTGCTACCTTCGTTTCAGTTTCAGCTGATGTGTTAAATATAGAGCTCACATTAGACTTGAACAAGAGCACAATAATGACTACAGTGTTAAGCATTAGTTTACAATAAGTAGTTTCACTTTTTAGTTAACCCTGTTTCTGATTTATTAAATTGATTTTTAAAACAATAAAATTGCTGGTTAATGAAGCAATCTATCCCTGATTAAAGCTTTTAACCTGTCTTCTACACTTAAAATATTGAGAAAGCGTTTATGGATCCTTCATTATTACCTTCACTATTATGGTTCGTTCGCATAGCGCAGATAAAAAGCTTTACCAAAGTTGCTAAAGAATATGGAATTACACGGGCAGCTCTATCACAAAATCTAAAAAGCCTTGAGCAAAAACTTGATACCACATTGATATTTAGAACAACCAGAGACATGTCACTTACTGAAGAAGGGCAACTGCTGTTAGACGCTATCTCCCCTGCTTTTGGCTCAATTGACCGCGCAGTTAGAAATTTAGGTCAATCTCATGATGAGCCTTCCGGTTTATTGCGGGTAAATACCCCTAAAGTTGTCGCTAATTACTTAATTGAGCCACATATCAATGAGTTTCTAACTCGTTATCCAAAGCTGAAAATTGAATTAGTTATGGATGATGGCTTAGCCAATATAATTGCTGAAGGGTGTGATGCAGGTATTCGATTAGGCGAATCACTGGCTGAACATGTTGTCGCAATTCCCATTACACCAATGCTAGAAATGTCTGTGGTGGGTACGCCCGAGTATTTTAAGCAATACGGCATACCTCAATCACCCGCTGATTTAGTCAATCACAACTGCTTAGGATTCAGAAATGCAACCAGCCACGCATTGTATTCTTGGGAATTTACCTCCCCAGAGCCCAACGGCGGAGACCTAGAAGTTCAGCCAAATGGCAGGCTGATCACCAACGATGACGAAGGAATGATACGTGCAGGCTTAAAGGGTATAGGCTTAATTCAGCACATTAATTTTGCAGTCCAAAAGCACATTGAAAATGGCAATTTTGTGCGTGTTTTAGATCAGTGGTGCCCGCCTTTTACCGGTTTTTATCTGTATGTTCCATCAAGAGAAAACATGCCTGCAAAAACCCGAGCGTTTATCGATTTTCTGAAAGAAAAAAGAGAACAGCTTTAGCAGGAACACGTTTAGTTACGCGACGAGTGTGCATGGGTGTGCCACAAATGCATTCCATTTAATCAATCACTACAATCTTTTTATTCCATTTTAAAGATGAAAAAGAATGAGCAATACTAAACGCATCAAATTATGAGAGTTAGGGTATTCAAAATGATTAAGACAGTTACTTTTGCAATGATGCACTTCGCAATCGCTTTTACAGTGACTTACTTTTTAACAGGTAGTTTTTTAATTGGTGGCTTGGTCGCCATTGTTGAGCCAGCTGTGAACACTGTTGCGTTTTACTTCCACGATAAAGTGTGGCGTAAAGTTGAGAGTCAAAATCGCTTTAAACAAGATTCAGATGGGATAATGTTTGCCTAACTAATAACTAGGTTAAATGGGCTCACAAACCAACGAATACCCCCATATTACACCTCTAACTGTAAATTAAGCTTTGCCACTAGAGCCGTTGGCAGAGCTACAGACCACAACCGCTAAAGCTGTTTTTAATTAACAGCCGAAATTATCGAGCCCTTTTAAGAATTCTTAGTATAAGAGTGCAATACTTTTTCTTCCCAAGACGAATGCCGAACCACATTGAAAAAGAAACTGTACAACATTGATTCTTAAAGAAAAAACACCAATTTATTTAACTCTTTTTCTTAAATTTAAACTCCTAATAGCGGCTAACGCCCTCTAATTTAGAGCTAATACTCAAATTAGACTTGCAATTATCACATTTCAGCTTACACTCGTGCGCCAAGTGAGCGTGCAGTTGTAAGCTAAAGGCGAAAAATGAGAGCGTTATTAAATTCATTATCAAAACATTTATTGCATTATCAGTCATGGGCAGGATACTGGGAGCCGGTGGTTCAGTGCTTTAAACCAGGCTGGCGCGAAGGCTACTTTCGTGCACAAGTAAAACATGTACAGGTGTTTGCTGAACAAAGCGTTGAGTTGATTATTGAGCCAGAAAAAGCATGGCCAGTTCATCAAGCAGGCCAGCACATTGCGTTAACAATTCAAACAAATGGACGATTGCTTACGCGCGTGTTTACCATCGCAAGCGAACCACAATTGGCAAGGCAGCAGCGACAAATTCGTTTATTGATCCGCAGCCAAGAAATCGGCGCATTTACGTCTAAGCTTACAAACTTGAGAACAGGGCAATGGCTTAATATTTCTGAGCCTAAAGGCCAGTTTGTTATGCCAAATACCGCGCGTTCTTTAATCATGCTTGCCGGTGGCTCAGGCATTACGCCATTTATAGCCATGCTTAAATCTTTACCTACAGATAGCAAACAAACGATTACACTGCTTTATTATGCAAAGCCAAACAGCCACTGGCTTAAAGATGAGCTTGATCAACGAAAGCAATCACTGAGCAATTTTGATTATCACCTACTTGAGCGCAACAAAGATGGCGATGCGACGACATGGCTGACAACAAACGCGCATAAACACTGGTTAGTCTGTGGCCCAGCTGCTTTGTATAAGCAAGCAGCCGCTTTAGCTAAGCAATTAAATACGCCAATCGACAGTGAGCATTTCAGTGCAGTCCCTGCTGCTGTAGTAACCTCTGATAAGCACGATTTAACACTCACTCATCAGGGCAAAACATTCACGATTGATAACCAACAAACCTTACTGACCCACTTACAAGCGAATAAGCAACCTGTGACAGTTGGCTGTGGTATGGGGATTTGCCATCAATGCCAATGCGTCAAAAAGCAAGGCATCGTGCGTGATATTCGCACCGGTGAGCTCTCTGATAGCTCAGAGCAGTTAATTCAACTTTGTATATCGCAACCAGTCAGTGACGTGGAGTTATCAGCATGAACACAACAAAAACAGTCAATTATGAAAAATTAGCAGCTCAACTCGATAGCGTTAAAGCAGATGTAAAATCAAAACTCGGTGAACAAGACGCGAAATACATTCGCCGCGTTATTGTTTGCCAGCGAGTGTTTGAATGGAGTGGCCGAATTCTATTAATGCTAGGCTTTATTCAGCCTGTTTTATGGCTCGTGGGTGTGCTTAGTTTAGCCACTGCAAAAATCCTCGATAACATGGAAATTGGCCACAATGTGATGCATGGCCAATACGATTGGATGAATGATAAATACATAAATTCAAAGTCTTACGAGTGGGATATAGCGTGCGATGGAGCTAGTTGGAACCGTGTTCACAACTACGAGCACCACACCTATACCAATATTATTGGTAAAGATCGCGACTTCGGTTATGGATTACTACGCTTATCGAATGACTTTCGTTGGCGGATAAAAAACCTGTGGCAATTTGTCACTTACCTATTGCTCAGTGTGCTGTTCCAATGGGGTGTGTCGTACCATGAAATGGCTGCCGAGCGAGTATTTTTTGGCAAGAAAAAAGATGACCGCGATTACAAAGTACCGCACAGTGAACTGAAAAAGCGCTTTTTTAGTAAAGGGGCACGCCAGCTAGTGAAAGACTATCTGCTCTTTCCAATGCTTGCTGGGCCTTTATTTTTGTGGGTTTTAACGGGCAACCTTGCCGCTAATTTATTACGTAACCTATGGACCTCAACCATTATCTTTTGCGGGCACTTTACCGGTGAAGTAGAAACATTTAACCAACAAGACTGCGAAAATGAATCACAAGGCCAGTGGTATTACCGCCAAGCGTTAGGCTCATCAAATATCAAAGGGGGTAACCTGTTTCATGTAATGACTGGGCACTTGAGCTATCAAATAGAACATCACTTATTCCCAGATTTACCCGCAAAACGCTACCGCGAAATTGCCCCTAAGGTGCAAGCTATCTTTAAAGAGCACGGTATCCACTACAATACCGGCGGCTTCTTTCGCCAGTACTTTTCTGTTGTAAAACGGATTGTGCGCTACTCTTTTCCGTAATTGATGAACGCCAGTGCACAGCGCTGGCGTTAAATCTCATTCGATTCAGACCAAACTCTTAACTCATCGAGTATATGCAGTGCTGAGCGGCCAAAGTCAGTAAGCTCATAGGTCACCGCTATCGGGCGCGTGCTAATAACATGACGGGTGATCATCGCTCTACTTTCAAGCTCTTTTAGACGTTGGTCTATCATCTTTTTACTTGCGCCACCGAGCATGCGCGTTAAATCATTAAAACGCACAGGGCCATCTTTTAAATGATAGATAATAGATCCCGTCCATTTACCGCCAATCAAACGCATGCCTTTTTCAATTGCACACGGTTCCATGCAAGCATTTAAAACTTTTTTTCTACCCTTACTATCTGTTTCTACTGAACTTTCCAAAACATCCTCGCATTTTTCAGCCTAGTTACAAAAAGGTGACTGGTTGATTAAATAATCTAGGTTACTATTATATACCACAGAATGTATTTTGAACACGATAAAGTAACTAGCAAACGGATACTCAACTATGAAAAACGTATTAATTCTTAACGCACATCACTATTACCCTTTTTCTGAAGGTAAGTTAAATGCTGCTTTAATCGAAAAAGCCGACGCTTTTTTTAAAGCAAAAGGCTATCAAACTCGCGTGGTTAATACACAAGACGAATTTGATGTAGAAACTGAACTTGAGAACCATCAATGGGCAGATATCGTCTTTTTGCAATCACCTATTAACTGGATGGGCATGACTTGGTCATTCAAAAAATACATGGATGAAGTGTACACAGCGGGCATGGGGGGAGCGCTTTGCCATGGTGATGGTCGTCATCAAGACAATCCAAAAGCCAATTACGGTAAAGGCGGCACCTTGAATAACACTCAATATATGATGTCGCTGACTTTAAATGCACCTGCAGAATCATTTGCAGATGCCAGTGACTTTTTTGAAGGTAAAAGTGTTGATGACCTTGTTTTCCCAATGCATATGAACTTTAAGTTTTTCGGTATGCAAGTGATGCCAACTTTCGCCTGTTATGACGTGATGAAAAATGCAGACATCGACAGCGACTTTGCGCGCTTTGAAAAACACTTAAACGACAACTTTTAAGGAACACTCATGAGTAACGAATCTGTTTATAGCAACAAACTCCATCCGGGCAGTGCATTTCCTAGTATTAGTGCTGCACTTTTAAATGGTGAAGAGGCTGTTCTTGGTCAACCTCAACACGGTGCAAGCTGGCAGCTTGTTGTTGTTTATCGTGGTAAGCATTGCCCTTTATGTACCCGCTACTTAAATAGCCTCGAGCAATACAAAGCGGCGCTATTAGAAACGGGTGTTGATGTAATTGCTGTTTCAGGTGATAGCAAAGAGCAGCTAGAAGCGCATTTAGAGCAGCTATCTGTGTCATTTCCACTTGCTTACGGTTTGACTACAGAGCAAATGCAAGCATTAGGTACTTACATTTCTGATCCCCGTTCACCACAAGAAACGGATCACCCTTTCGCAGAGCCTGCACTGTTTGTGGTTAACGAGCAAGGTAAAGTACATGTGGTTGATTATTCTAATAATCCTTTTGTAAGACCTGATTTAGCAACTTTGGTAAGCGGGCTTAATTGGATACGCGACCCAAAAAATAATTACCCAATTCGCGGTATGCATAAGTAGAGTGTAGCCATGAGCAAAATGACAGCTTTGCTAATTGGCTTGGTGAGCACAATTATGTGCTCACAACATGCTTTTTCAGCACAACTTCCCCATGCACATATTGCTTCACCCAATCACTATGAAGTATTGCTAGATAACAGTGAAGTACTTGTTTTACGTATGACTTTAGCACCAGGTGAGCAAGATAATTGGCATAAGCATAATGCTGAAACAGTCTATTTTGAGACAGGTGGTAAAGCGACCATCAGTACTAAAGAGTCACAAACAACAATTGAGATCCCTAATGGCTATGTGATGTGGCATGACGCATGGACTCATCAAGTCAAAAATGAGGGTGAAACCACCATCACTGCAATTATTGTCGAAAGGAAATAGGTAGGATCAATTATGGCATTAGAAAACCACCCAATGTGGCGCTTACCTAAGCATCACCTAGATTTAAAAAGTTCACATGACCATGTTCATTGGGTTGAATTATTTTATGACCTTATCCATGTGGTAATCATTTTTTTGCTAGGTAATTTTTTGAGCGAACACTTACATTTAAGTGGTTTTCTTACATTTGCAGGTTTGTTCATCACCGTATGGTTTGCGTGGGCTGACTCCAGCGTTTTTAATTCACTCTATGTCAGTACTGATGTAAAACACCGGCTGATCATGGCCTGCCAAATTGTTACCGCCATGGTTATGGCTGCCTCGATCCCTCATGTACTTGATAAAGGTTGGACATATTTTGCATTAGCCTATGCAGCTAATCGCCTTATTACAGCTTATTTATTTCATCGCACCAATCAATTGGGGGTCGAATCAACAAAATTAGCACGCAGTGTGAGCCGTAACTACTTTGCTCTTGCCATCATTTTTGCTACCACAGCATTTATGCCTGCCCCCTATCGTTATTGGGTGTTTGGCGCTGCGATTGCCGCTATCCAAGTTTTATATATGGCTCCAAAAATTGGTGTACTTGAAAATAAACGCTTTTTACCACGCCTTGGGCATATGTCTGAGCGCTTCGCCCTTTTACTACTTATTGTCGTAGGCGAAGGTTTCTTTAAATTGGTGATTACTTTATCTGAAAAAGGAGTTTATAAAGTCGACCCCACTGTACTGGCTAACTTTATGTTTGGTGGTATTGCGGTATTTGTGCAATGCTGGATTTACTTTGATTTTGTTGGCAATGGTAAACCTAAAAATCAACACAAATGGACACTCGTAAGTTGGTGGTTAGCTCACCTATTTTTAATGCTATGTGCAGTTATGGTTGGCGTTGCACTCGCCGGCGAAGTGAAAGCCGGGTTTTGGCAGCCGTACCCCCTAAAATATGGTGTCATTGGTTGTGTAGGGTTAGCAGGCTACTTATTAAGCTTATTGTGGATCCAGCTAATGATCGAACATCGCGTAGCCCATCGTTTTGCTACAGCCAAAGTAAGAATGTTTGGCGTTATACTTGCTTTAGTTACCATTCCCATTTTACCCCATGTGCCTTCGCTCATTGGCAACTTACTTTGGGGCACTGCACTGATTTCACAAATTGCCTACCCAGTCACTCGCGCATACTTTACCCTTTCAAAAGAAGAAGCTAATTCATAACAGTTAAAACACCTTTGCAAAAACGACAAAGGTGTTTTGTTATCCTTGCTGTTTTTCGCAAATAAATTTAGCGCCACAATACCCTCATTACTTAATCATAAATCACTTTCAGGGCGGCATTAAATTGTTAAGTATTGCTTAGCTATCTCCCTTAAAGTTTGGAGTCATAATGAGTTTTGATAAATTAGCGCAAAAACCATTCTCAATTGGGGTTGAACTTCCACTTGATAATGATTGGGCACATTTCAATCAACAATCAAATCAATCATTTGGGATCCCTAATTTAGCTAACCATGAATCACTTGTTCAACTTGCTGATGAGCTTGGCTACGCAGCGGCATGGGTTCGCGACGTACCGATTTATGACCCGCAATTTGGTGATGCCGCCCAAGTTTATGAAACCTTCAGTTACCTTGGCTACTTAGCAGCTAAAACCAAGAATATATTACTTGGCACCGCAGCGGTGGTATTGCCATTGCGCCAACCTTGGCTTGTTAAAAAGGCAGCAAATACTGTGCAAGCGCTTAGTA
Organism: Pseudoalteromonas sp. bablab_jr010; assembly: GCF_016464105.1. NCBI lineage: Bacteria > Pseudomonadati > Pseudomonadota > Gammaproteobacteria > Alteromonadales > Pseudoalteromonadaceae > Pseudoalteromonas > Pseudoalteromonas sp. bablab_jr010. The sequence goes on from NZ_JACDWV010000066.1 coordinate 32,581, forward strand.
ATGATCGGCTAATTTTAGGTGTTGCCAGCGGTGATAGACCTATTGAATATCCTTTATTCGATATTGATTTTGCAAGCCGTGGTGAGCAACTACGTGAATCTGTTTCGCTACTAAAAGGCGCCCCTAAGCGACCTTTAGAAGCGGGTCAAAAGCTACTACCAGAAGTGAAAAATTTCCCACTTTATGTAGCAGGTCTTGCTCAGCAAAGCCCTCAATGGGTTGGCGAAAACATGGACGGCTGGCTTGCTTACCCAGGCACACCAGATGATCATCAAAAGCGTGTCGCTTTGTGGCGAGAGGTCGCAGGAAATAAGCCGTACGTTAGTTTTATTCATTTAAATTTATTAGATGATCCTGATGCACCTATAAAACGTCATCGTTTTGGGGTTGAAACAGGCGTCAACGGACTCATCTCAGAGCTAAAGGCAATGAAAAATGCCGGTGTGAATCACATCGGCCTGCACTTTAGACGTAACGAATTACCCATTGAATGGGCATTAAAGCACATCGGCGAACATGTTTTGCCCACGTTCCATAATTAAGGAGTTATGATGTCACAATCAATTATGCCAAAACTGGGTTTTGGTACATTTAGATTACAAGACAAAGTTGCATATCAAAGTGTGCTAACAGCTATTGAAGAGGGCTTTAGACACATCGACACTGCGCAAATTTACGGTAACGAAGAAGCTGTTGGCCGAGCGATTAAAGACAGTGGTGTTGCACGTGGTGAGTTATTTATTACCACCAAAGTATGGAATGATAAGTTAAATAAAACGGACTTTATTAACAGCGTAAAAGAGAGCCTGACTAAACTACAACTAGATTACGTCGATTTACTGCTTATTCATTGGCCAAGCCCAGCCAATGGCGAAAGCATGCATGAGTATTTAACTGAGTTACAATCAGCAAAAGAGCTTGGTTTAACGAAAGAAATTGGTGTTTCAAACTTTACCATTGCACAAATGGAAGAAGCCTTAAGTATTTTGCCAAAAGGCGCGTTATTTACCAATCAAGTTGAAGTTCACCCCTACCTAACCAACCAAAAAGTACGTGATTTTTGTGCCCAAAACGACATTCTCGTTACCGGCTATATGCCATTTGCGGTAGGTAAAGTACTTAAAGATCCAACCATTAAAGCGATTGCAGACAAACACCAAGTGAGCACCGCTGAAGTGGTCATTGCTTGGGAATTAGCGCATGACATGGTGACGATACCGTCATCGACCAAACGCGAAAATATGGCTACCAACTTAAAAGCCCTTTCGCTTAGCTTAAGCCAAGACGAGATCAATCAAATTGATGCCCTTAGTTGCGGCGACAGGCAAGCAAACCCTGATTTTGCTCCTGACTGGGATCATGATGAAGTAAAGACAACTCATGCTTGGCAGTTTCAAGGTGCTGATAAAGCACTCGCTTTGGGATTGAAAGCTGTACCAGCACTTAAAGCAGGGCAAATTTTGGTCCGAAACCTAGCGGTTGGTATTAATCCAGTTGATTGGAAGTTTATTCAAGCTGACCCTATAAATTGGGCAGATACACATACACCTGGTGTAGACGGTGCTGGGGTTGTTGAGCAGGTAGGCGATGGCGTCGATAGCAAACTAATAGGTAAAACAGTCGCTTATCATCATAGCTTGAGTGAAAACGGCAGCTTTGCTAAACACACAGTACTTTATGCAGACCGTGTTATGCAGGTGCCAAAAGGGTTAGCCGCTAATGTTGCTGCTGCATTACCTTGCCCACTGCTTACTGCATGGCAAGCTTTTAGCAAAATACCATTACGCAAAGACGAAAAAGTATTAGTAACCGGCATGGGAGCTGTTAATAAACTGCTGACACAAATGCTGAATCACAGTGGCTTTGAAGTACATGCTTTATCAAAAAGCCTAACGACTGAGCAAGCCGAAAAGCTTGGCGTTAAGTTAATATTACGCGACGCACCATCTGAAGGTGGCTACTTTGCACTCTTTGATGCTAATGGCCCTGAAGAAGCTAAAAAGCTAGTGCCACTTCTACAGGCAAATGGTCATGTGATCAGTATTTTAGGACGCATTGAAACCCCAGTCGATGAACCATTCACGCGCACTATTTCTTATCATGAAATTGCCCTTGGTGCATTACACGATTATGGTGATTCACAGCAATGGCAACGTCTTGTAAGTGATGGCGAAAAGCTCCTTAATGACATTGCGTCGGGTACTTTAAATGTTGAAGAACCCACTGACTTTGAATTTAACAATCTCAATGATGCCCTTGAGTTTTCTAAAGTTCAAAAGCAAAAAGCCGTTGTAGTTGTTTAGTTATCATTTAAAAGGCCTCTTCTGAGGCCTTTTTATTTTATTCTGCCATTTCTTTAGGTGTATTGTTGAATACAGCTAAATGATAAATAATCACTAAATTCGCTATAAACCACAGATCTTTAATTACAAACTGACCTAATCGCTCAAACACTGTTACGCTGCTAAGCGCATTAGGTGCGGTAATTAAAAATGTTTGTGTCATGATAAATACCGAGCAACAGGCTAGTCCAGCAAGTAAAATAAGTTTCGCATTTCTGATATACAAGCCAACACCTAACAGCGCCACACTCAAAATATCAAATATGCCAATCGCATTTGATGCCCCTTGCACGCTAAAAACAATATACAACCAAGACATAAACGGTGAAGACTCAACAAGGCTAACAATCGCATTTGCTTCAAAAGCAAAAAACTTCATTGCGCCAATCCAAACCAACACTAATGCCACCGATGCATAATTCAAAGCAACATGCGCTTTATCACTCAAAACATCTTTGTAAAACACAAATAAAAATAAAGGAATAACAGCAAAATACTTAATAATACCCTGCCCCGAACCAATTACTGGAAAACCCCCTTCACTTGCAAGCCAACGATTTGCACTGAGCAATGTAAGTAAACAGGTAAGTGCAATAATAAGAGCTGTCACGGTGGGAAGCGCCCTATTAATAAATCCTAAATGAGAATGAAGGCTGGTAATACCTACAAAACAAAGTGCAAAGCCTGCAATCATACTCATGAGATGGTCAGGTACCTGAGTCTCTAAACCATAAAACGAAAATATACTGCCAATAGCATTGGGGTTTGCCCCCAAAATAAAAGACAAACCCAATAAAGAAAAACTGATAGTAATAAGTGCAATCACTAAATTATTTGATGTACGTAAATTCATTTAAACCCCTCTATAAAACTCAATTAGAAGACCTAAGTTAGGGATAAAAACATTCACCATTTTATAATTTACTATCACCTTTTCCTGTTAAATACATATAACCTTTTGAATAATAACAATTATAAAGTTAGTCATGTGAAACTTTCACAAAGAGTGAAAAGATAGTCGCCAAAGCAATTAACATCGCTATTACGACCAATGCAGACGCAAGTGAAGAAAAATGTGCAATTTGACCGACACTTGCAGGCCCCATTAATACACCTAAATAACCAAATGTTGTTACAGCAGGAATTGCCGTAGCTTGCGACATGTAGGTTTGCTTCCCTGCCGCAGAAAACATAATTGGTACAACGTTGGCACAACCTATTCCCATTAACACATAACCAAATAGCGCAACATAAAAGCTCATTGATACAATAGCGATTATCAAGCCAAGGCTTGCTACTAAACCACTTATAGTCAGAACAGCCCTTTGCCCATGCTTTGCAATAATGCGATCGCCAAATAAGCGCCCTAAAGTCATTGTGACTGAAAAGCTAAAAATCCCTAATGCCGCCATTCCTGTTGATGCATTTTGATAATCAATTAAATATATTCCGCTCCAATCTAAAACGGTTCCCTCTGCGAGAAACATTGCAAAGCAAATAATGCCAATTAAAATCACCGGGCCTTTTGGGAGCGCAAATGCAGGACCTTCATTGGGGCTTGCAAAAGGAAGTAAGTCTCTCTTTGCGAAGATCAAACACAGTAATACTATCGCCGCCATTAGCATACAGATTTCGAATGCCGAAAAACCAGCAATTAGCAGCATTGCTACAGCACCCGCCCCTAAAATACCGCCTAAACTGTAAAAGCCATGAAAACCAGACATAAGTGAAAGCTTAGAACGTTCTTCAACCAACACAGCCTGAATGTTCATAACACAATCAGTTGCGCCGATAGAAAGGCCAAAAATCACCAGTAAAGTTGCCAAGCTAGCCACACTATTTACTAAAGCAAAAAATGGTAGGCAAAAAATAATCATCATCGTTGAGAGCTGTAATACACGTTTACAACCATACTTAGTTGCGAGCGCACCTGATACAGGCATAGCAAATATTGCACCTGCACCAAGGCACAAAAGCAACAACCCTAAAGTACTCTCATCAATGCCAATATGCGCTTTAATTACTGGTATGAGCGATGCCCACGTAGCCGTGGCTAAACCTGCACACAAAAATAGTAACCTTGTAACGAGTACTTCGCGCTTTTTAAACGGATACTTTTCTAACAACATCAAACAAAACCTTACATAAAACATCACAATCGAGCAGGGTAAGTGACTAGGTTAAAACCCGTCACCTTCCCTCATTCCAGTTTATAACTAAACTAAGGCTTAGTTATTGAGCTATTTAACTCTAAATAATCACAAAATTGCTAAAACGAGCATGCAATGCTACATTAGCTTTAGTTTAAACTGCTCACTTGTGATTATTTATGCTCGATTATGCTTCATTCCCAGATCAGAGGCAAGCACTGATCAAAGATCATTTACAACAAACCGGCCGAGTTGTGTGTGTTCAATTAGCCAAAGAACTTAATGTCTCAGAACATACGATCCGCCGAGATCTGCAAGAATTAGCAAATCAAGGGGTGTGTAAAAAAGTGTATGGCGGCGCTGTCATTAATGCACAAAATGATGGCAGTTTAGTGCAACGAATGGTTTTAAATAGTGACCGTAAGCAGCTTTTAGCTAAAGCGTGTATTCCTTACTTTAAAGAGCATGCATTTATTTTTATTGATTCTGGCAGTACCAATTTAGCCATTGCAAGTATGATCCCACACGATCTTACCTTAACGGTGGTTACCCACACGCCTGCAATTGCTATTGCACTACAATCACACCAACAATGTGATGTGATTCTGTTAGGTGGAAAAATAAGTAAGCAACAAGGCGCTGCAATTGGTAGTTGCTCGTTAAAGCAATTACAAACAATGCATTTTGACCTAGCAGTTTTAGGTGCTTGCGCAATCGATGCCGAGGTGGGTGTTTCAGCGTTTGACGTTGAAGATGCACAGTTTAAACACGCTATAGTAAAACAAAGCAATAATGTATTAATCGCCGTTACTGAAGAAAAACTGTCTTCAGTCGCAAGGCATAAAGTGACAGCGTTAGACGCTATTTCTGTTTTAGTTACTGATGCCAAGAAAAACGATATAAAACTCGCTGAATTTAAAGACACTGAATTAGAACTTGTCTGTACCTCTGAATAAATTAAAACAGCAATTTTGTTCAAGTTTTTAGGTTGCCAGCTTCGCTATATTGGCGTAGGAATAATAACGAAGCGCACACCCTTCAGGAGCATCTGTGAGCAAAGACAATCACTTTAAGTACATTAACAACGAACAGCATCAGAGCATCTCGATGTTGACTGCAACTATGAGTGATTTTACCTATGCAAAACATGCTCACGAAGAGTATTCAATTGGCATTACTCTACAAGGGCGGCAAGATTTCTTTTGTCGTAATGCGTTTTATAAAAGCGTACCTGGCAATGTTATTTTGTTTAACCCTGAAGATATTCACGATGGTCACTCTGGCACTGAGCAAAACCTAGAGTATCTAATGTTGTACATTCATCCCGATGAATTTAAGCCGTTGTTCAAAGCGCTTGGGTATAAGCAAGATTGCACATTACGTATGGCAAACACCTTGTATGCTGATCCATTACTGCGTAATCAAGTGATTCACTTATCAAGGCTTTTACAAACCAATAGCACCAGCAAAATAGAGCGAGAAGCTGCAGTATTGCAAATGGCGCAGTCTTTAGTCAGGCTCAACGGTAGCCTTGATTTGCCAACTTTAAGCACCCGTGTTGATAGCTTGCTTCTGCGTGCAAAAGACTACATTTTGGCAAATATCGACAATGACATTTCTATTGATGACATTGCCCATGCTGCCACCATGTCGAAATTTCATTTTATCCGCCGCTTTCGCGAGCACTTCGGTATTACTCCACATCAATATGTTTTGAACTGTCGTATTAATTATGCCCGTAAAGCGTTACAAGTTGGCCGCGATGCCACCAGCGTGGCGGTTGAATCTGGCTTCGCTGATGCCAGCCACCTCAATCGTAACTTCAAACGAGTATTTGGTATGACACCAAAACAATTTCAACTGCAATGGGCTCGAAGATAGAGCTAATTTACTGATTTGGAGCTGTTATGGCAGATATTTTTGCATATGCTATTGGCATTATGTACACCCCTGGGCCAATCAATTTACTCGGTTTAAGCAGCGGCTTAAATAAACAAACTCGTTCACACCTTGGTTTTTTTATCGGCGTGGGTAGCGCGATGTTTATCTTATTTGTGCTGCTTGGCTACCTTGGCTTGCAAGTGATCAATCCGCAGTTTTTGCCTTATGTGAGCTTAATTGGTTGCGGCTATATTTTGTATATTGCTTGGAAAGTCGCAAAAGCAAAAGTACAGGTGAATGATGCGTCAGCTGATGCCTCACTTAGCTTTTTCGATGGCCTCTTTATGCAGCTATTAAATCCAAAAGCCTTGGTGGCCACTTTGCCAATTGCTACGATTCAATTCCCAAGCGCCGATATTACTGGCGCTGCAATCGTATTTTGGTCTTTTATTTTAGCCATCCTTGCCTTTGGTGCGCCTACAAGTTACTCGTTAGCAGGCTTAGTGCTTGGCAAACAAGTATCACGGCCGGGTGTTTTTAATGTGTTTAATAAATTGATGGCTGTTTTGTTGGTTTATGTTGCGCTGATGATTGCCTACGAGCATGTGCTAACCCCGTTAATGGCCTAAAATTGATCATCCCTCGCAAACAGGCATAATAGCCTTATTCAGCAAACGGTTATCACAAAATGATGCAAGGCAATCTATCTATCCGCTCTTACAGTACTAAGCCTGTTAGTCATAGCCATGACTATCATCAACTTGTACTGCCCTTAAAAGGTGTGATTGCTATCAGTGTCGGTGATTTTCAAGGTAAAGTCGCTCCCGGTGAATGCGTGGTTGTCAAAGCCTCGCAAACGCATCTTTTTACCGCAATGCCAGAGGCGCGATTTGTGGTGGCCGATATGCCAAAGTTACCAGATAACCTGGCCACTGCTGAGCGCTGCGTGTTTGCTATTAATCAATCACTTTGGGCATTTTTGCAGTTTGTAGCAAAGCAGCTTGAGCAAGCGGTTAATCGTGAATTAGAACTTGCCATGTTTATCACCTTCAATTTGCTGTTAGCTGAGCAAATTATGCAGCCTAAGGTCGACAGCCGTATTAGCGAGGCACTGCTTTATATTGACAGTCACTTAAGCACTCCTCTTCATATCAAACACCTTGCCAGCATTGCCTGTTTAAGCCCTACGCAATTTAAACTACTGTTTAAGCAACAAACCGGATTAACTGTCATGAACTATGTAACTAAACAGCGAATGGAAAAAGCCCAAGCCTTACTCAGTCATACCGATTACCCGCTACAGCGTATTAGTGAGCTAGTTGGTTACAATGAACTTTCATCTTTTAGCCGTAGTTTTTCAAAGTACTTTGGCTTATCACCAAGCAAGTTTAAAAAATAACTTTAGTTTTTAAGGTCAACAAAACCGTCCTTTTTGTCAAAAACTTTGCATCGATTTTAATTATGCTTTTGATATCTTAAATTTAAAGCGAATCATCAATGAACCATACCATCGCGACCATGGCCGTTTTAGTTGCCAGTGTGTTTTGGGGTACAACAGGCACAGCCGCAAGCTTTGCACCAGACATTAGCCCTTTTGCAATAGGTGCGTTTGCGATGGGATTTGGCGGCGTATTACTTTGCCTAACCTCACTAACTCAGCTAATAAACAATGCCAGTACTCTGCGTAAGCACTACCGCCTAACCCTACTTGGCTCAGCTTGTGTAGCTATTTATCCGCTGGCATTTTATACCTCGATGAATAGCGCTGGTGTGGCAATAGGCACCGTTGTTTCGATTGCCAGCGCCCCTTTATTTACCGTCTTATTGGAATACTTAATTGAGAAAAAGCCCATTTCAACTCGCTGGCTAGTCAGCTTTTGCTTTGGTGCGATTGGCATTTGCTTAATCGCGTCAGGTAAAGAGCATAACCTTGCCGCTACGGGGCTGTTTAGCCAAAACATCGGCATTTTACTTGGCTTAATTGCAGGGCTTACCTATGCGGGTTATTCATGGACAGCCAAACGTTTAATTAGCAACGGCGTTCATTCAAGAGCGACCATGGCAAGCTTATTTGGCGGCGCTGCATGTGTACTCTTGCCTTCGTTATTGATCACTGGAGATACGCTTTTTGCCACGGTTACCAATACCAGCGTGGCGCTTTACATGGCCATAGTACCGATGTTTTTAGGTTATTGGCTATTTAGTATTGGCTTAAAAACCATCGCGGCTAGCCAAGCCGTGCTCATTACTTTACTTGAGCCGATTATCGCCACCGTACTGGCTATTGTGATTTTAAATGAGCAATTTCAGCAAATTGGCTGGCTTGGGATTAGTTTAGTGAGCGTTAGTTTGGTAATTCAAACGGTCAATATTAAGCAGTTCGTGATACACTGCAAAAAACGCATATTGACGATTTAAGATGAGAAAAGACAGCCGATTATCACGGGTTTTGCATGTGCTGATCCATTTAGACAGTTACAGCCACCCTATTACATCAGAGACATTAGCAAACATGTTAATGACCAACCCTGTGGTCGTGCGCCGTACAATGGCGTTACTGCGCCAAGCAGGTTATGTGTCGGCAATCAAAGGTCACAATGGCGGCTGGCTACTGGCCACTCCCTTAACAGACATCACTTTATTTGATATTCACCAAGCGCTTGGCGAAAAGAACCTGTTTGTAATTGGTCTAACCGATGAGCACAGCAACTGCCCTATCGAACATGCAGTTAACAGCGCCCTGCAAAACGCAATGGACGATGCAGAAGCCCTGTTATTAAAACGTTTTGCTGAAGTGTCGCTTGCAGAGCTTGCCAGTCAATTTAAAAAATAAGCGTCGTTACACTGCCTATTAATTGGCTTACGGCAATAAAAATAGGCAATCACAGCCTAATTAAGAGCCTTATACTTATAAAGCAAGCGGTATTTCGATTTTAGAAATAAAATCCCATCACTGCCATCATGTAGAGCAAGCACTCTAAACACCCTACAAACCCGACCATTTCAAGCAATTAAGTAAATTCCCAATCTATCCTGGTCATTTTCTGATTGCCTGCCATAGTGCTTTTTCGGCATTTTAGACAAACACCCTGTCATTTTAGGCAAACATTCGTTTCAGCCCACTCCTATACTTAATCTCAATCAAGGACGCAAAGCAAACAGCTCTGCAATCGAGAATAGTCTCTGTCCTTACTTATTAACCCAAAGAGGATTTACGCTCATGAACAAAGTTACTTTTCCAAACACGAACGGTTTAGATATTACTATCGCGGGCTTATTAAATTTACCTGCTGATTTTGATGAAACAAAAACCTACCCAGCCGTTGTAGTATCGCACCCAGGTGGTGGTGTTAAAGAGCAAACAGCAGGGACTTACGCACGTAAACTAGCTGAGCAAGGTTTTGTCGCTATTGCATACGATGCATCTTACCAAGGTGAAAGCACAGGCGAGCCACGCCAACTTGAAAACCCACATGTTCGTACCGAGGATGTGAGTGCAGTAATCGATTACTTAACGACCTTACCTTATGTAGATAATGATCGCATTGGCGCAATGGGTATCTGTGCGGGGGCAGGTTACACCGCAAATGCTGCAATTAACGACCGCCGTATTAAAGCCGTTGGCACAGTAAGCATGGTAAATATTGGCCAAATGTTCCGTAATGGCTGGGATAACAATGTAAAAGACAGCGACGCTATCCCATATATCCAAGCTGGCTCAGATTCTCGCACATCGGATGCAAGTGGTAACGACATTGCGACCATCCCAATGGCACCACTGAAAGAAGAAGATGCACCAAACGAAGAACTTCGCCAAGCGTGGGAATACTACCACACAGACCGCGCAGCTTATTGCACTGCACCGGGTTTTGCGACTGCACGCAGCTTAAATCAAATCATCACTTATGATGCATTCTTTAAAGCTGAAGCATTTTTAACGCAACCATTACTGACCGTCGTCGGCAGCAATGCAGGCAGCAAGTGGATGAGCGATGACCTAATGGCGCGCGCAGCATCAAGCAGCAAAAACATGTACATCGTTGAAGGTGCAAACCACATGGACCTATACGATGGCGAAAGTGAAATCACTGAAGCAATCAGCGTATTAGCCCCTTTCTTTACAAGCAATCTGTAATTATTAATACGTATGAGCCCAAACAGGGCTCATACCTAAACGGTATTTAGGAGAAAAACATGAACATTCAAACAGTTAGTATTCAAAACCACGATATGGCATGGGCTATCTCAGCACTTGTTTTAACACCTGCTAATTTTGATGAGTCAAAAACCTACCCAACCATGATCAGTGTTCACCCATTTGGTAGCTGTAAAGAACAAACCTCAAGTAGTGTATATGGTAAAGCACTTGCTGAAGCGGGTTATGTGGTTATTGCCTTCGATGCCAGCTATCAAGGTCAATCTGGCGGTACGCCTCGCTTTATTGAAAATCCATCACAACGTGTTGAAGATATTAGCCATGTTATTGATTATGCGGTGACACTGCCTTATGTCGATAACGAGCGCATTGGCAGCATTGGGGTATGTGGTGGGGGTGCTTATGTATTTAACTCTGCACTGACTGAAAAACGCGTAAAAGCCGTGGTCGGCATTACGCCGGTTAATTTAGGTCGTTTATTTAGAGAAGCATTCACCGAGTTTAACCCAGTCGGCGCACTTGAAGCGATGGCAGCACAACGTACTGCTGAAGCACTTGGTGGTGACTTACAAGTTAACGAATTACTCCCACCAAGCATTGAATTTGCCCGCGACAATGGCCTGACTGAGCGTGATGTTTTCGAAGCGACTGATTACTACAAAACACCGCGTGGTCAAAGCGAAGGTGGCGCAACACGTATGTTATTTTCTCATGCACAAAAAACCCTCACGTGGGATGCTTTCGCGTTTGCCGAAACATTAATGACTCAACCTATGATGGCTGTAATTGGTCAAAAAGTAGGGGCATTTGGTGCATACCGTGACGGTAAAGAAATTTACGGAAAATCATTTGCATCAAAAGACCGACAACTCGTTGAACTAGAAGAATGGTCGCACTATGACCTGTACGATAACCCTGAGCCCGTTGCGTTAGCGATGCAGCAAATACTGCCTTTTTTAACCAAGCATTTATAAAAAGGCACTTGTAAGCTGAGCATGCATAAAGCAAATAAGTTAGGCCTCATGCTTGGCCTAACTTACTTTTGTTGTTGATTTGAATTTGCGATTTTAGGAGTTAACGAATGATTAAATGGCTATTTATAATACTCGCAGTTGTAATATTAGGGCTTTTATCTCTTGCCATTTGGGTTACACAAACCGAAAAATCACAGCATGCTAAAAACAGCTTACGTCTACAAAATGCTGAGCCGAAAATCACGCTTGATGCCAAAACAGCCGTCGTGGTTTTTTCTCGCTCTGGTAATACTGGGGTTTTAGCAGATCACATAGCACAAAAGCATAACGCAGAGCTGTTTGAGATAACGGCTACCGATTACGAACTAGGTATTCCTGGTTGGATAGCCGCTCTAAACGATGCCAGAAGCAAGGTAGCAACAATAACCCCGAGCAATATAAACCTTGAGAAGTATCAAACCATTTATTTAGGCTCGCCTATTTGGCTTTATAGCCCTGCCCCACCGATTTGGCAGTTTGCAAAAAATAATGACTTTTCAGGTAAAAATGTGATTTTATTTAATACCTTTAACAGTAAGTTCGAACAGCATTTTATTGATGATTTTGAAAAGCTGGTTCGGGCAAATGGCGCAAAAACGTTTTCTCACAGGTATGTGAATCGTGGCCGTATGGGCTCTCAAATTAGTAGCCAAGATATGCTCAATAAATTTGACAGCCAAGATAACTAACCGTGAGTTTAAAGCATGATAGACACCAACCATCAAGAGATTGCTAAACCACTCGCGCAAAAGATTATGTTATTCGCTAATAAAGCGGGTGATATTACCTCTCATACGCCAGAGCTCACATTGCACATTCGTAACGCACCAACCGACCCCTTGCATTGTATTTACACATTAAGCCTTGCAGTGGTGCTACAAGGTGCAAAAATGCTTTCAGTCGAAAACAGTGTACTGCCCTGCTCTGGTGGGCAAACCATGTTAACAACTTTCGACTTACCTGTGGTATCCCATGTGACCGAAGCAACACGCCACCAGCCATTTGTTGCCATGGTGCTAAAGCTTGATTACAACTTAATTTTGCAAACAGCCGCAGAACTTAAGCTGCCAAAACAATCACGCAACGAAACGTTTGCGCCGATTTCTATTCATAATATCGATGCAGGACTCACTGATGCACTCACTCGGTTATTTGAGCTTGAATATAATCCCGCACTTCGCGACGGCTTACAGCCATTACTCGCAAAAGAAATTGTTATTCGCCTTTTACAGGGACCTCACGGGCCTCACCTTAGAAAACTGGCATCAGAAGGGTCACCAAGTAGTCATATCGTTAGAGTTGTGAGCTGGCTTAAAACCAACTTTATGCGCCCAGTACAAATTGAAGAGTTAGCAAAACAAGCGCATATGAGCTCATCAACATTTCGCCAGCACTTTAAAACCATTACTGGCACCAGCCCATTGCAGTATTTAAAAACCTTACGCTTACAAGAGGCTCGCGATCAAATGCTGATCAATGGTCTTGATGCTGGTCAAGCAAGTGGTGTGGTTGGTTACGAAAGCCCTTCGCAATTTAGTCGCGAGTACAGCCGTTTATTTGGCCTGCCTCCGCAAAAAGATATGCAAAGGTTAAGGCAACAACAGTTATAAGAGATAAATGCGCTAAGTATGACTTAGCGCACCTTCTATTAAGCTTTATTAAATGGGTTACGGGTATCTTGGTCGGCATTGAGATTCCGCATCAAGATTGCGTGCCCTAAATCGATATCTTCTGGCAGAGGGATTTTAACAATATGGCCCGAACCTTTTGCATCGCTAATGGCTTCGCCTTTTTTGTTTTCCATAAAATCTAGCTTGAAGTTAATATTCCCTTTTGGCGTCATAAGCTCAAGTGAATGACCAGTACAGAACTTATTCTTCACATCAATTTCAACTAAGCCATTATCGTTGCGGCCTAATACTTCACCCACAAACTGCTGTTTATCTGACACCGAATGACCATACTCATAATTTTGATAGTCTTGATGTGCATGGCGCTTTAAAAACCCTTCGGTATAGCCTCGGTGCGCTAAGTTTTCGAGGGTTTTAAATAAGTTTGCGTCAAATGGACGGCCAGCAACGGCATCATCAATGGCTTTACGATACACTTGCGCAGTACGAGCAACATAGTAGAAAGACTTAGTGCGGCCTTCAATTTTTAAACTATGCACGCCCATTTTCGTTAGTTGATCAACATATTGAACTGCACGTAAATCTTTTGAGTTCATTATGTAAGTACCATGCTCGTCTTCAAAAGCAGGCATATACTCACCAGGACGGCCCTGCTCTTCAAGCATAAATACTTCGTTACTTGGGGTACCATCTCCTAGAGTTGGGATCACCGCTTTAGGGTCGATTTTATGTACCATTTCACCGGTTTCATTTTCGGTGCCCGGTTTCACATCGTAGTTCCAACGACATGCATTAGTGCACGTTCCTTGGTTTGGATCGCGTTTATTAATATAACCCGATAACAAACAACGGCCAGAATATGCCATGCAAAGTGCACCGTGAACAAACACTTCAAGTTCTGTATTTGGGCATAGCTCGCGAATTTCAGCGATTTCTTCAAGGGATAATTCGCGCGATAAAATGACTCGCTCAATGCCCTGCTGAGCCCAAAAGTTCACTGTGGCATAGTTCACCGCATTGGCCTGCACAGATAAGTGAATTGGCATATCTGGCCATTTTTCACGCACTAACATGATAAGACCAGGATCAGACATGATCAGCGCATCTGGCTGCATCTCAATAACTGGCTCAATGTCGCGTAAGTACGATTTTACCTTGGCATTATGAGGAGCAATGTTCGAGACCACATACAACTTTTTATTTTGCGCATGGGCTTCGTTAATACCGATTTGCAGGTTATCTAAGTCAAACTCATTGTTACGAACACGAAGGCTGTAACGAGGTTGGCCAGCGTAAACAGCATCAGCACCATAGGCAAAGGCATAACGCATATTCTTTAAACTACCCGCAGGTGATAACAACTCAGGCGTAAAAGGACGAGGGGTCAAAATAGGTGACGACATGAAAGCTCCACACATCGAACCGAGTACAAGTCGGTTGCATGAATTAATACGATAATGAAGCGCGGCAGTATAATAACCTGCCCATTAATTTTATTGATCTAGATCATGCTTGATAGAAACTTAGCAAACCAGCTGTGAGCCTATAAAAAGAAAAAGGTGACCAATCCTATGGCCACCTTTTTTGATCAAACTCAATTAACTATCCAGGGTAATTGGTTTGGAATTGCTAATAATATCACTTAACCATCACTTTCTATTAGGTAATTTTGCTATATGAAGAAAGCAAAACTTTCAATACAAGCTGTTAGTATATTTGTAACTTATTAAAATTTATCACATATTTATGACACTGATATGAAAAAGGCCCATAAAATATTTATGAGCCTTTGGCATCTAATACAGTAATTAAAGGCTATGTATCTAAGTGTGCACAGCGGCCAAACTTGGCACCAGCTTTAACAGCTTTAACCACTTGCTTAGGAAAACTAAGCTCACGATCTTGCCCTTTATCACACACAAAGGCCTTATTTGCATCAACCTCAATGGTTAATGGTGTAGGCAAACCTACAACCCCGGCCATCATTTCAGAACCATCGCTGCTTACGCCAAAAATACCATTAGTCATCAAGTTAGTTGCTTCTACAACACCTTGTTTAGTGAAGAACTCTTCCCCAGTCATCCATCCTAATCCGTCAATATAAATCGTTGCCCCTGCAGGCATACCATTAATTAACACACGACCAGTTATGACCGACAAATCATCATTCGCATCCAAAACCATATTTAGTGGTAAGCCTGCGGTTTGAACGATATCTTCGTGGGTTTGATTAAATGGTGATGCGCATAAATTATTATTAAAGTAAAAATACGGTACATCCTCACACCAGCGTAAACCACCTAACAAGGTTACTTCATCTGTTACGGTATTCCACACTTTAACGCCTTCACCGAAGGCACTACGACCAAACCCCCTTTGTGTACCAAAGGCGACAAGCTCACCATCAACTGAGATCACCGATGAATTTAACGCTCCAAACTCTTTGTAAGTATCACGTAATTTTCCATCCACCCAAGCGAGCTGTGAGTTATTATTATTACCAGATCCTGTCACAGTGCGGCCATTACCAGATACACGATCGGCACGTACCCACGCTTCAGTTCGTTCACCATTGATCAAAGCTTGTACTGTTCCATAACTACTAGGAATGAACTCTATACCATCTGTTAATAAAGTTGCCTTTCCTGTTTTTGTATTCCATACAGTGGGCACGCCATACGAACTGGCTCCTTCACCAACAGCACACTCATCCCCGCCAGCATTAGGTTTTCGAGAGTTACCAACTACCTTGTGGCCCAGATCATCCATATCCCAAATAGAGTGCGAGCTTACGCCTTGCTGGCCACCTAAAGAGCAGGTGTTATTGGTTGGATCTTCAAGTTCAATTAATTTATTTGAGCGAATATCCCAAACAGCACCTTGGCCTACACCATCATTATCAAGATCTGCAATCACAGCCGCTTTGGTTGCATTTTTGTTCATTGCCGCGTTGGTGGCAGACAAAACCGCGTAACCCTCTGGCGTCGTTAATGTCTCAAAAGTATTATGATTGCTATCATAAACAAACGGCGTGCCTCCCTGCGTTGTACCAAACGCCCTTTTACCATTTTTTGCATGATCACTTACCCATGCAGAAACTAAAGGCGTATATTGAATGCCATCATTATAGCCATTGAAATACATAGCGACTTCTTTAGTTTCACCTCCTGCAACGACGATAGGTGTCATGTTGCAAGCATCATCCAGTGCTGGAGAACTGCTTTCGCCTTCATTCCAATATTCATTCACGGAAATAATATCGGTAGGTGTCGTTGGGTAGCCGCCAGCTCTAATTGGGTCCATGTAAAGTGCGTAACGCCCACCAGGCGTCAAACCATTAATTGTAAAAGAACCGTCTGGGCCAATACGACCTTGAGTTAAATTACCACTTTGTTGAGTGATCACATCGTACAAAGGATTATCAAGATTGCGTGCAACCATATTCATACCTGAATATTCAACGCCTTCTTTTGTAAATAGCTTTCCTTTTATAGTTCCATACTCACTGAGATAACTTGCGCTTGGGTATAAATCAGAGATATTTACAATGTCATCTCGAACATTAACTGTTCCCTGCTCTTGTCCTTCAATGCTGCGAACATTAATAAAAGGAAACATTGTTTCAATACTATCAGTCGGTGCTTGACCACGACCGGAGTAAGCTGTTGTTCCCGTACAGCCTGCAACACCATCGTGCATTTGATACCATGGCGTTGCAATATAGGTAAAATGACCATTTGCTTGAGAGTGAGACATATTCATCGCGTGGCCAAACTCATGGGTGAACACACCTTGTACCATCTTCCCTTCTGTATCATTAATATCGATATACCAACCATTCATTAAAGCCGTTGCTTCAGTAATTTCACCGGTTTCTTCATCAGCCCATTCAGGAAAAGCAATACCTAGTACTTGGTCGCGTGGAATACCAAAATAATTTTCTAAGATAGCACCATCAGTGTCGTAGTTAACCCAAAAACCATAACCGTTTTCTGCATTATAAATCTGGTCTACATTCGATGCATTGACATCGCGGATCCCTGTTTGACTTTCTATCGTACCCGCCACAGACATTGTTAGGGTCGATGTTTCAACATTTGACCACTGCGCAACAGCCTCTGCTGTTACGGCATTAGCTTGTGCAATTGTCAAAAAAGTATAATCACGCTCTAACGCTACATTTTTGGGCAACACAGTGCCATCAGGCAATGTGATATCGACATTAAAGATTGTTCCTTTCTCTAAAACAGTAAATGACTGAACATCTTTCCCATTCTTATCTTTAATTAGTTGCCCCCCATCAGTCCAAACTGGAATGTCACCTTTTGAGGTATCCCATTTATAAGGTTGCATGGTTTTATCATGAATATATAAAGGCCCACCTGCTAATACAGTTGTAGAAAGCGATGCCAATGCAATACTTGCAGCAAGTTTCGTAAATCTCATCATTATTTTTCTCCCGCTAATTTGCCAACTAAGTGCATAAATTCATCCACGTTTATGTCTTGAGGGTTAGTCAGCATATTGCGCTCTTCATGCGAAAAATTAGCAGTGTCCATGCCTTCAAATAATCCACTATTCGCAAACTGGTTAAGAACCTTGCCATCACGAACAATAAACTTACCTTGCGCCATGCCAGCCGTTGTTTGAAAACCAGTAATAGATGCAGGTTTATACATAAACGCAATGACATTTTCTCCTTCATGCCATTTTGCAAAGCCATCAGGGGTTACCCCCAGATACACCTTGCCATTACCCATTGAGCGAGGCTTGATTAGGCCAAACTGACGGAAGGTGTAATTTGAATCGTCTTTTAACTTACCTTTAGCATCTGACGAAACCTGAATAGTCACTTCGGTATAGGGGCGGTTGTTGTCAAAACCATCGGTTACGCTTACTACCTGCCCGGCAATAATGCTCTGTGAAACAACGGCCATCTCTTGTAAGTTTTGTTGTTTTAGTTTCATAGCATTGGCTGCTGGGCTCAAAGTTAGCATGCTGCCAAGTGCAAAAGCTGACGCGCATGACAACTTAGAAAGTGCACTGCGTAGTTTCATTATTCTCTCCTTTAATTATTCGAATAAAAATAAGACTTTTTGTTTATAAAAAATCCAATTACTAATATTTTATGATTGAATAAGTTCAAGAATTCACGAAAAACTATGTAGCGTTTTGTACACCTAAATTTAACATTTGAGTTACAACTTAGTTGTTGCTATTTCTCACAAACAAGATAGGCTAAAGATCCAATGAAATTATATACTATTAATTTTCAACAATTTAAAACGCAATAGTTTATCATTAGCAATTAGATTAGCCGCATAAAGTGAACAAGAAGTTAACGAAATAAGTTGGTGTTTTTACACTTTTTAGATGTATTATGCAGAGGGGTGAATTACTACTAATTAGCTTAGCTAGGTGAGCTAATTGTAAGCAAGTAGAGATTAGGTATGTCAGCAGAGAAGCCCCCGCGACAATAGCTGATTAATAGCGATTTAAAAAATATGACTACTTCCAACTTCAGGAGCTTGGTTAGGTTTAGTTCAATAAATATAGGGGCTGTAATGGGTAATACGCTTTTGAAGTCCTCTACACAGGCATAGTTGCCATCACTGTAATAATCAAAATCATTAACAAACACTTCTGTGATATCACACACGCTATGTATACTCGTAACCACGCTGAGTTCATTATGGAAACAAGTGCTTAACTGTAAAAGGTGTTCGCATTTTATACTCGTTTTGCTGAACATTTTTAGATTCATGAAAATGCCATCAAATGACTATTTAATTAAATTAGGAATTTTCACGTAAAGCGCGTATAATTCGCGCCCGTTAATATTTAACCTTTTAAATTTAAAATTATTGGAGCATAAAGATGGCTTTAGAGCGTACTTTTTCAATCGTAAAACCTGATGCAGTTGCTAAAAACCACATCGGTGCTATCTACAACCGTTTCGAAACTGCGGGTCTTAAAATCGTTGCAGCTAAAATGGTTCACCTTTCAAAAGAAAAAGCTGAAGGTTTCTACGCTGAGCACAGCGAGCGTCCTTTCTTCGGTGCTTTAGTTGAGTTCATGACATCTGGTCCAGTAATGGTTACTGTTCTTGAAGGTGAGAACGCAGTACTTAAAAACCGTGAAATCATGGGTGCTACTAACCCTGCTGAAGCACTAGCTGGTACTTTACGTGCTGACTACGCAGACAGCATCGACGAAAATGCTGTTCACGGTTCTGACGCTGTTGAATCAGCTGCACGTGAAATCGCATACTTCTTCGCTGACGAAGAAATCTGCCCACGTACTCGTTAATTTCGAGTTCACAGCTAAGTCTGTGATGCAGAAGAAAAAGGGCTTTCGGGCCCTTTTTTAGTCATTAGCTAAGCCCATTGTAAATCTGTTTAGCTAATGACTAAGTCGATTAAATAATGTACAATCGCGCACCCAAACTACTTACCACCGTCACTGATTGAGGTTGTTTCATGACCACTGAAAAAAAGATTAATTTATTAGATTTAAACCGAGATGCAATGCGTGAGCTTTTTGTATCATTCGGTGAAAAGCCATTCCGTGGCGATCAGGTGATGAAATGGATTTATCATTTTGGCGTAGACAATTTTGACGACATGACAAACGTCAACAAAAAGCTTAAAGAAAAGCTAAAAGCTGAATGTGAAATTGTTGCTCCTGAGATCTCAGTTAAACAAGTAGCGACTGATGGCACTATTAAATACGCCCTGATGCTACAAGGTGGCCAAGAAGTAGAAGCTGTTTGGATCCCAGAAAAAGACCGTGCAACTTTATGTGTATCTTCACAGGTAGGTTGTGCCCTTGAATGTACCTTCTGCTCTACGGCTCAACAAGGCTTTAACCGTAACTTAGCGGTGTCTGAGATCATCGGCCAAGTTTGGCGTGTCGCGAAAGATATTGGTTTAGACGGCGACAGCACTAAGCGCCCTGTAACTAACGTTGTAATGATGGGTATGGGTGAGCCATTACTTAACCTTAAAAACGTCGTACCAGCAATGGAACTTATGATGGACGATTGGGGTTTTGGTTTATCAAAACGTCGCGTTACATTAAGTACCTCAGGTGTGGTTCCTGCGCTTGATCTATTAAAAGAGAAGATTGACGTAGCATTGGCTATTTCACTGCATGCGCCAAACAATGAGCTGCGTGATGTACTAGTACCAATTAATAAAAAGTACCCAATTGAAGAGTTTTTAGCCGCATGTCGTCGTTATATTGATGGCTCTAAAGCAAACAAAGATGTGACTATCGAATACGTTATGCTACAAGGTGTGAACGACAGTACCGATCAAGCCCACGAATTGGTTAAAACACTTAAAGGTACACCTTCAAAAGTGAACCTGATCCCGTTTAATCCATTCCCGGGTAATGAATATGGCCGTTCGAGTAACAGCCGTATCGACCGCTTCTCTAAAGTATTACAAGCAGCAGGTATTACCTGTATCGTTCGCCGTACTCGTGGTGATGATATTGATGCAGCTTGTGGTCAATTAGTGGGTGATGTCGTTGACCGTACTAAACGTTTAGCGAAAAAGAAAATGCGCGAAGATAACGCAATTGCGGTAAACATTCACCAAGCATAAGCGTAACTTTTGAAGTTAAGCCTTTGTGGCAAACTCGTTATTTTTAAAATAATAGATGCAACACAAAGGCTTTTCGGTAAGATAGGCATACGGAATCAAAGAAGAGATTAGGTAATGCGTTCTATACTTGCCATTACTGTTAGTGCATTTGCATTAACAGGGTGTGTTACAGAAAACAGCTACGAAGGTAGCGACAGACCCGTTGTTGAAAAACAAGTTAACAATACCGGTGCTGCCCGTACCCGTATCGCCCTTGCGTTACAGTACTTAAAAACAGGCAATAACTCACAAGCAAAATATAATTTAGAACGCGCCGCAGATTTTGCACCTGACCTCCCTGAAGTTCATTACTCTTTAGCTTATTACTATCAACAGGTTGATGAACCAGAACTTGCCGATAAAGCCTATCAGCGCGCATTAAAAATTGCCCCTAATGATCCAAACACCTTAAACAATTATGGTGTATTTTTGTGTGGCATTGGTGAGTATGACCGCGCTGCAGAAGAGCTTCTTAAAGCGATTTCAATTCCTAGCTATATCCGTGTAGCTGAAAGTTACGAAAACTTAGCTTTATGTGCGATTGAATTTGATGACTTCGAAAATGCGGAAAAATACCTAAAATCAGCACTTAATCACAGCTCGCAGCGCCCTTCTTCAATGATAAGCTTAGCTGGTTTGTATTACGCAAAAAGTGACCTACATAAAGCTGAAGATATTATTGAAAAATACGAATCAACAGGCCGCGTAACACCTCGTGCACTTATGCTCAGCTATCTTATCCAGCAACGTATGGGACACATAGAAAAAGCCGAAGCAACTGCAGGTATCATTTTACAAACTTACCCCGGCTCAAACGAAGCTAAAGCCATTTCTTCTGGGCAGGTTAAACGTTCAGAGTTTGAAATATTACGAGAAAAATATCGTCAAGCTCAACTCGAAGAGCTCCAGATTTCAAGCGATAATTCATCGGTTAGCAAAGACCAACCAAAGATCCGAATCGTAAAAAGAAAAGCCCCAACAAAGGCGAATGAAACAGTAATTGTAGATAAGGCAGATGTACAAACTTCTAATGCAAAAGAAGTATATGCTACGAATCAGCAAAAGTCAGAAGTGCCTGCAATTAATGAACAAGAAACTGTCGAATCAACCCAATCTGTTGCAAACATGCCAGCCCAAGTTGCAGAGCAAGCAAAGACTCAGCCTGAAGCTTCAGGCTTTAAGACTGAAATAGCATCAACCGCAACTGAGCCTGTCGATACTGAAGCTGTTGTTAATGCGCTTGCGATAAAAACACCAGAGCAAAAGAAAAGTATATCAACACCTAAAGCAGCTAACGATGAAGTCACTATTGTTTCTTTTGGGGCACCCACATCTCCTGAAATTAAGCAACAAACTTCGACTTCTGCAAAAGCTGTCAGCAAAAATGAAAGCACAGTGATATTTTATCAGCCTGAAAAAGATGAAAATGTCTTTGGAGAAGAATCCAACTATGCAGGCCAAACGAGTCAAACCTCGTACTCAGTGACTTCTGAACAAATACAATTACCCATGCTCAACCCACGTGTACCTGCGCTGAATATCCCCTACCATATTATTGAAAATGGTGAAAACCTATTTAGCATTTCAGTGCGATACAATGTTAAACTACAGAAGATTTTGCTGTGGAATGGCTTAAAAGAATCGGATCGCGTACAAAACGGTACTCGCATCTATTTAAATGATCCGAATATTTATCACGACATTAATGCTGGTGATACTTTGTACGACATTGCCACGCAGCATAGCGTATTAATCGATCAATTAATGCGCTGGAACAAATTGAGCCCAGATGTTGCCCTTAAGCCTGGGCATAGACTTTTATTGGTAGATCCAGACTCATACGCACTATGAATGAAGAAAACAATTTAGAACAACCACAAGAAACGCTCGGCCAGGCGCTAAAAAAACGCCGCGAAGAAGCAGGAATGAGCCTTGAGCAGCTTGCTGGTGCATTAAAATTATCAGTTTTACAATTACAACGATTAGAAAACGACGAACATGAATTACTAGGCCCTGCAACCTTCGTAAAAGGGTATATCAGAAGCTATTGTCGCGAGCTAAAAATAGATAGCCAAGCCATGCTTGAATTGTTACCTGAGCATGTTGAGCCAGCTAAAAAATCTAATATGCAGAGCTTCTCTCGTCGCACCGAAAAAGAAGCAAACGATAGCCGTTTAATGCTATTCAGTTATTTTATTTTAGCTGTCATTATTGGCTCATCGGTCGTTTGGTGGTGGCAAAATAGTAATCAAAGTATCGAAGAGCCGGTAACAACGGCGATGCCAAATCAGCTTGAAATTAATGAGCTAACCACTAATTTAGCAGACGAAGCGCCAGTTGAAGAAACAGTTCAATTGCCTACAGAAGACAAAGAAGTTATTGAGCCACAAGAAACTGTGCCAATAACTAACAACGAAGCAGCAAATCAGGCTGCATCACAAAGCCAATTAACTGCTCAGCCGCAAACCAAAAAAGCTGATCCTGAGCACAGCGAAGTGGTGATGCACTTCAATGAAGATAGCTGGGTAGAAATTCACGATGGCAACGGCGATCGTATTGCTTTTGGTGTTAAAAAAGCAGGTTACGTTATGACAGTAACCGGCCCACAGCCGTTTAGTGTGGTGCTCGGCAAACACCAAGTAGTCGATATTACTTTTCAAGGTCAAGCCGTCGATACCTCACATTTTGCCAAAAATCGCTTAGCTAAATTTACTTTACCGTTATCAGAGTAACCGCAATGTTTTCAGAATCTCCTATTAAACGCAGAAAATCGACCCGTATTAACGTAGGTAATGTGCCAATTGGTGATGGTGCACCAATTGCCGTTCAGTCGATGACTAACACCAACACCCTAGATATCGATGCAACGGTTGCACAAATTCAAGCTATTCAAGATGCTGGCGCCGATATTGTGCGTGTGTCTGTACCAACCATGGAAGCAGCTGAAGCATTTAAGAGCATTAAAGAACAAGTCACTATTCCGCTGGTAACAGATATTCACTTTGATTACCGTATTGCGTTAAAAGTGGCTCAGTATGGTGCGGATTGTTTGCGTATTAACCCGGGTAACATAGGTAGCGAAGAGCGTATTCGTGCCGTTGTAGACTCAGCCCGTGAGCACAACATCCCTATTCGTATTGGTGTTAATGGCGGTTCATTAGAGCGTGATTTACAAGAAAAATACGGCGAACCAACACCAGAAGCACTGCTTGAATCAGCTATGCGCCATGTTGAGATCTTACAACGTTTAGACTTTGATCAATTTAAAGTATCCGTAAAAGCGTCAGATGTATTTTTAGCGGTTGGTGCATATCGTCTACTTGCCAAAGAAATCGACCAGCCACTGCATTTAGGTATTACCGAAGCAGGCGGTATGCGCTCAGGTTCTGTTAAATCAGCTGTTGGCTTAGGTATGCTACTTGCCGAAGGTATTGGTGACACATTACGCGTATCACTTGCTGCCGATCCGGTACAAGAGATCAAAGTAGGTTTTGATATTTTAAAATCATTACGCATTCGCTCACGCGGCATTAACTTTATTGCCTGCCCGAGCTGCTCACGCCAAGAGTTTGATGTGGTAAGCACCATGAACCAACTTGAAGAGCGCCTTGAAGACGTGGTTGAGCCTATGTCAGTGTCGGTGATTGGTTGTGTGGTAAATGGCCCTGGTGAAGCGCTGGTTAGTGATATCGGCCTTGCTGGTGCGAACCGTCGCTCTGGCTTATACATCAATGGTGAGCG
Organism: Pseudoalteromonas sp. bablab_jr010; assembly: GCF_016464105.1. Taxonomy (NCBI): domain Bacteria; kingdom Pseudomonadati; phylum Pseudomonadota; class Gammaproteobacteria; order Alteromonadales; family Pseudoalteromonadaceae; genus Pseudoalteromonas; species Pseudoalteromonas sp. bablab_jr010. Next base: position 57,144 of record NZ_JACDWV010000066.1, read on the forward strand.
TCAAAAAGCACGTATCGATAACGATAACATTGTCGACCAACTTGAAGGCTATGTGCGCGACTTTATCGCTAAAAAAGAGAAAGAAACGCCAATCGACATCAAAATCGTTGAATAATTCGCATATACTCGGCAAACCCTTGGGTTTGCCGTTTACCTTTAGAGCCCAAACGGTATAATAGCGGGTCAATTTTTAGTTTTTCTTGAGGCGCGACTTTTTCAGCGCACGTACAGTATTTAGGATTTATCAGTGGCAAAACAAATTCAGGCAGTTCGTGGTATGAACGATTGTCTGCCAGGCGATACGCAAATTTGGCAGAAAGTAGAAGACATTTTACGTGAAACAGTTTCATCGTTTGGTTATCAAGAAATTCGTTTTCCAATTGTTGAATCAACCGACCTATTCAAACGCTCTATCGGTGAAGTAACCGATATCGTCGAAAAAGAAATGTACACCTTTGCAGACCGTAATGGCGATAACTTAACTCTTCGCCCTGAAGGTACCGCAGTGTGTGTACGTGCAGGTAATCAAAACGGTTTACTGTATAACCAAGAACAACGTTTATGGTACATGGGCCCGATGTTCCGTCACGAGCGTCCACAAAAAGGCCGTTACCGTCAATTCCACCAATTTGGTTTAGAAACATTCGGCATTGCCACTGCTGATATTGATGCAGAAGTTATTTTGCTGACAGCCCAATTATGGAAAGAGTTTGGTATCAGTGAGCACGTTCGTCTTGAGCTTAACTCATTGGGTTCAAATGAAGCGCGTGCAGACTACCGTGATGCACTTGTTGCTTACTTAGAGCAACACGTCGATGTACTTGATGAAGACTCTAAGCGTCGTATGCACACCAACCCTTTACGTGTGTTAGATAGCAAAAACCCTGATGTACAAGCCATTTTAACTGATGCGCCTAAACTATCTGAGCACTTAGATGCTGAATCAAAAGAACATTTTGAAAATTTATGTGAACGTTTAGACGCTGCTGGCGTCGAATACACGGTAAATGAAAAGCTTGTACGTGGCCTTGACTATTACAACCGCACCGTTTTTGAGTGGGTAACCGATAGCCTAGGCGCACAAGGAACCGTTTGTGCCGGTGGTCGTTACGATGGCCTAGTTGAACAACTTGGCGGTAAAGCAACACCAGCGGTAGGTTTTGCAATGGGTCTTGAGCGTTTAGTGTTATTACTTCAAGCACTAGAAAGTGTAGGTGACATCCGCCGTAGTGCTGATGTATATTTGGCAGCCATGGGCGATAAAGCCAGCATTCAAGCGCCTATCATTGCCGCTCAGTTACGTAAAGATGTTGCAGGTCTTCGTGTTATGGTGCACGCAGGCGGTGGCAACTTTAAAAAGCAATTAAAACGCGCAGATAAAAGCGATGCGCTAGTCGCAGTTATTATCGGCGAAGATGAATTAGAACAAGGCGTTGTGACTATTAAGTACTTACGTGAGCGTAAAGAACAAGTCACCTTAAAACTAGAAGAAGCGAAAACGCTACTAGCTGAACTTATTTAAGCCCAGCTAGCAACAGAGGTAAGCATGGAAATTTATTCAACAGAAGAACAACAAGAAGAAGCGATCAAACGCTTTTTCCGTGAAAATGGTTTAGCACTTGCAATTGGTATTGTTGCTGGTTTAGGTGGTTTATATGGTTGGAAAGCTTATAACCAAAACCAAATCACCACAGCTGAGAAAGCATCTGACTCTTTCACACAACTTGTTGAAAGCGGTGCCGTGCTAGAAAAAGCGGATACGTTTATTAAAGAAAATAACGAGTCAAGCTACAGCACGCTAACAGCATTTGTTGCGGCAAAAGAAGCCGTAGAAAAGAATGACCTTGATGCGGCAAGCGAAAAGCTTAACTGGATCATCACCAACGAGCAAAACCCTGAGCTTAAAGCAACGGCAACAACGCGCCTTGCTCGTGTTCACCTTGCGCAAAAGCAATATGAGCAAGCGTTAACAACGCTAAACGCCCAGCTTCCAGCATCATTTACTGCTGCAGTCGCTGAATTAAAAGGCGATGTTTATGCTGCACAAGGCGATAAGGCAGAAGCACGCAGCCAATACCAAGCTGCTGCGGATAATGGCGGCCTTGAAAACAACCCGTTATTACAAATTAAACTTGATGACTTAGCACAAACTAGCCCAGCGGCGTAAGGGGTTAAGATGAAGAAGTTAACAGCGGCAACACTTGCTCTGTGTATCGCAACCCTAACTGGGTGTTCGTCAAGTGATGACGAAGAAGAACTGGTACTGCCTGAAATTGTTAATCAGTTTGAGACAGACGTAGTATGGCAAGAATCAATTGGTGACGGTGTTCAGCATTATTTCTCGCGCTTAACGCCGGCTATTCATAACGATGTTGTGTATGTAGCAAACCGCGAAGGTGAAGTTGAAGCCCTTTCGCTTGAAAATGGCGATACGCTATGGCAAACCGATGTGCGTGAAAACCCTGCCTTTTGGCCTTGGGAAACCACAGAGAGTGCAAAGTTATCGGGTGGTATTTTACAAGCTTACGGCAAAATTTTTGTTGGTTCTGAGCATGGTTACTTAACCGCGCTAGACCGTGAAACAGGTGAAATTGTTTGGCGTAAAACGATGCCTGGCGAAGTACTAGCTAAACCTGCTGCAGGCGACGGCTTAATCTTTGTAAACCTAGGCTCTGGTAAATTATTAGCAGTGCACCCAGATACAGGTGAAGAACGTTGGCGCTTCGAACAAGAAGTACCACCACTGACATTACGTGGTCAAAGTTCACCAACTGTGGCAAACGGCGGTGTATTACTAGGTCTTGAAACAGGTAAATTGAGCGTATTAATTTCAGAAAACGGCTACTCTGCATGGAGTGCTGAAATTGCCTCTCCAAAGGGTGCATCTGAGTTTGAACGTTTAGTTGATGTAGATACACAAGCATTAATTAGCGGCCCATACGCCTATGCAATCGCTTATAATGGTAACTTAGCAGCCGTTGATATTCGTTCAGGTAATGTTGTTTGGAAACGTGAATATAGCAGCTACCGTGATCTATCGATGGATAGCCAGTCTATCTATGTTGTTGATAGCGATGGTGTTATTTACAGTCTAGATAAAACATCAGGTATTGAGCGCTGGAGCCAACCAGCACTGCGCGGCTGGTACTTAACAGGCCCGACTGTGGCTGGTAAATATTTAGCACTAGGTGACCAAGAAGGTAACCTACATTGGTTAGACAAAGAAACGGGCGAGCTTGTATCGCGCGAAGACTTTGACAGCTCAGGTTTCTTTATTGAGCCTGTTGTTGCCGGTGACAAATTAATTTTATACACCCGAGATGGTGAAGTTAGCGCGGTTAAAATTCCAAACTAACTTACTAATAGTAAACGTTATTTTTCTAAGGCTTCGCTTGGCGAAGCCTTTTGTTGTTTTTTTAAGAGGTAGTTTATGCTTCCCGTGATCGCTCTTGTTGGGCGACCCAATGTGGGCAAATCCACATTATTTAACCGTTTAACACGTACTCGTGACGCCCTCGTAGCCGACTTTCCAGGCTTAACACGAGATAGAAAATATGGCCAAGCTGATTACGATGGCTATGAATTTATCGTGGTAGACACGGGTGGTATTGACGGTTCTGAGCAAGGTATCGAAACTGAAATGGCTGAGCAATCGCTTCTGGCAATTGAAGAAGCCGATATCGTGTTATTTTTAGTTGATGCCCGCGCAGGTATGACCGCCGCTGACCAAGCAATTGCGAATCACCTTCGTAAACAACAAAAGAAATGTTTTGTTGTGGCAAACAAAGTCGATGGTATTGATGCAGACTCGTACTGTGCTGAGTTCTACCAGTTAAGCTTAGGTGACGTACATCACATTGCAGCGGCTCACGGCCGTGGTATCACGCAGCTACTTGAAACAACTTTACAGCCAGTCATTGCCGAACTTGCAGGCGAAGCTGAAGAGCTTGAAGAAAGTGATGACGAATTAGTTGATCTTTACAGCGAAGATGAAGAAGGCGAAGACAACCAGCAAGCCTTTGCTGATAAGCCAGTAAAGCTTGCAATTATCGGTCGTCCTAACGTTGGTAAGTCAACACTTACAAACCGTATCTTAGGCGAAGAACGTGTAATCGTTTACGATATGCCGGGTACAACCCGTGATTCTATCTATATTCCGATGACACGTAACGACAAAGAGTACATTCTTATTGATACCGCAGGTGTTCGTAAACGTAAGAAAGTAAGCGATGTTGTAGAAAAATTCTCTGTGATCAAAACCCTTAAAGCGATTGAAGATGCTAACGTGGTATTGCTTGTGGTTGATGCGCGCGAAGGTATTTCTGATCAAGATTTGAGCTTACTAGGTTTTGCCTTAAACGCAGGTCGTTCATTGGTTGTGGCTGTTAACAAATGGGACGGCCTAGACGATTACGTTAAAGAACGTATTAAGTCAGAACTTGACCGTCGTTTAGGTTTCATCGATTTCGCACGTTTACACTTTATCTCTGCTTTACATGGCACCGGTGTGGGTCATTTATTTGAATCAGTAGACGAAGCGTACGAATCAGCCACTAAACGTATTAGCACAGCGATGCTGCGTCGTATCATGGATATGGCACAGGCCGATCACCAACCGCCACTTGTTCGCGGTCGTCGTGTAAAACTTAAATATGCTCACGCAGGTGGTTATAACCCTCCACGTATCGTGATCCACGGTAACCAAGTTCATGACTTACCAGATAGCTACAAGCGCTACCTAATGAACTACTACCGTAAAGCATTAGGTATTATGGGCACGCCAATCAAAATTGAATTTAGAGAAGGCGACAACCCATACGCTGGCCGCACTAACAAAGTGACCTTATCGCAAAAACGTAAAATTCGTGCATTTGCGAAAGAAAACCGCAACAAGTCGTAATTTCTACAGCTAAGCTTTAAGTATTGCAAAAACCTTGTAAGTATGACTTACAAGGTTTTTTTATTGCTGAAACTATGCTTTATTTAATAAACGAATAATAAATAGAGCAGCATAAATGGACTTTTTAAGTCAGGTTATTTACGTCGATAACGTAGAAGAAGTACTCGACTTTTACTATCAAGCATTTGGTTTAAATACCAACCATATCAGTGACGATGCCGAATACGGTGAGCTTGTTACAGGTTCCGTTAAACTTGCCTTTGCGACCCACCCGCATGCGCAAGCATATTTCAAGCAAGGGTATATTCGCGCCCATCCTAAGCAGCCTGCTCTTGGTTTTGAGCTAAGATTCAGCTGCCATAATTTAGTCGAAAGTTACGATAAAGCTGTGCTTGCTGGCGCTGAGCCATTGTGCCCGCCAACTAAAAAAGACGCCCAGCATTATGCGTATGTTCGGGCTATTGAGGGCACTTTAGTGTGTTTAGTAGAAGATTAGCTTTTTGTAAGGTCCGCTTTTGTTAGGTCAGAATGCAGCTCAAGCGTTAACTCGCGTAATAACTCGATTCGCTCCAAACTCATATTTGAGCGTGCCATTAACTTAGCTGTTAATTCTTCAGCATCAACTTTAAGTTGCACTCAATGTAATGAACGATTACGGCCGTATTCCTGTTTGTGGCATGATCTCAGGTTATAATGACGACACTGCACAACCAGGCCCGAGCAACCTCTTTTACATCAACTCGAAAAAGCTCACCATGAAAGGCTTTATCGTGATTGATTATTTTTCTCAATTCTCTGAATTTGTAGAGCAAATGAGCGAATGGATCAGCGAAGGCAAAGTTAAATCTGAAGAAACGGTATACCACGGCATCGAAAACGCCGTTGATGCATTTCTTGGTCTGTTCGAAGGTAAAAATAAAGGAAAAATGCTGGTTAAGCTATAACACTTAATAACCAATAAAGCCTGTATCTGAGTTGGTACAGGCTTCTTATTAAGCAAGTTTAAAAAATACGATTGCCGAAACAAGCATCCCTTGCCCTTACAAACCTTCATATTCAGCTTCCCTTGGTTTTAATATTTGCTCCTGACAAGTCATCTTATTCCAACAATCTGTTTCAGGTACGCCGTAATACCACGCTTTAAAAATAGGTTGATACTTTTCAATCACACGTTGTTGCATGCTTTCTGAAAAATGGGGTAAGTAAACCGTTTTAGTCAACGTGATATGCCTTGCAATCATCTGTCCTAAATTAAAACGCGCTTGGCGATACCTAATATCTGCTTTTTTAAACTCTCTGCTATCTGGTGCGAATTTTTGCATGTCTTGTTTAGGGCCTTCCGCCCAGCCAGCTACTTTATTCATTTGTTCAGCAAAGGGCTTAACAGTAAACGTTACATAAATGGGGTCATCAGCATCGGTAGGCGCAAAACCTCGAGTAAAGACGTTGTAGTGATAATTAGGATGAGTAACTTTAAAAAGAATTGTTGCGTAGGCATTAGCTTGCAATAGGTCTAACCGCTCTCGCGGGAAGGTAATTGGCTCATTGGCATAGCTCGTTTTTAGATATCTATAACCGGAGTCTATGCCACAGCTACTATGACCACACGACTCTGTGTACACAGACTCTATTAAAAAAGGAAACTCCGACACTGAGCCATCTTCTGTTTTAATTGTCACAACGATGGGCCCGCGATACCCATGCGCCTTATCGAGTACTGTAGTGCAACTTGTTGTAAACAAACAGGCCAGTAACACGCTCATAAACACCACTAATTTTTTCACACTATTGACCTTATATTTTAAAAATTATTTAGCGCTAATAATGGGAGCTTTTAAATATTCTCTTCCTAGTCATTCAAAATCGATAAATAGGCAAGTTCTGCTAGTTTTTCTAAAGGTGACGTTGCATTAGACTCAGGCTTTTTAGCATGAACTGAGTAACGCCTTTTGGGAATTTTAACTTGAATAAAACCATGATTATTGGCCATATCAATACGCAGCATTTCACGCTCTTTTGGCGTTAAATGATTTTCATGGATCTTTTCAAGCTCGCCATGATCAAGCCAAATAGCCGCACAATTTGGACATTCGTCTATTTCAACCACTTTTAGTGGCGTGAAAAAGCGTCGCATCATCACCACGTCAGGGCACTTCGGGCAATTAATTCGCTTTGCTAAATCAACGCATTCTGTTGGCAGTGTTTGTAAATGAGCCACCAGCACTTGCGCGGGTTTTAAATTCGGATCGCTAAAGTGAAATATTTGTCGGTTATCAAAAAATACGCCACCGCTTTTTGATAAATACACGTTAACATCGCCAATGCTCACTGCTTCAAGGGCTGTTTTAGTACGCGGGCAAAACATAGACCTTCCTTGTTTTAAATTTAACTTAGCGCTTTTGTAATTATCGGTTTAAGCGGCTCAGGTAAGCTGATGTTACCAGCTAACACAAATTCATGTGCTTCGTTTGACATTTTTTGCCAAGTTTTACGAATAATACCCAACCATTTTTGCTCATCGTAATCAGGCTTGCTAGTTGCAAAATCAAGCATGTAATGCTCAATAAATACAAGGCTTGCGATGTCTTCAATTAATTGGCTATCAGGGTTTCGCTTTATATTCTTTTTAGCCACGGCTGCGTATACACGCTCACATTCACTCGTTGAGTAACCAGCGGTTTTCATAAGGGCTGTTACACGCTCGGCATGAAAATCATATAAAGCAGTGCGCCATTGATAATAACCTTGCTTACCCATAGGGAAATCACTGCGAGGAGAGCGCCAGCGTTCAATATGTTGGCCCCGTGCAGCAATGTGCATTAGTTCATCGGCTTGCGGATTAAAACGGTTAAGCATATCGGTCATACGCATAGAATATAAAGATTCTTTAGCTAACGCTTGCCCAGCATGCTTAACACGATTGGGATCTGCAGCATTCGCTGCATCTATGGCTTCTATAACAGTTTGAGACATATAACATTCTCTAGTTGGTTTATAGCCATGATTATAATGAGCAATAACTACTTTAGCTACTTTGCTCTAGCAAACAACTCTATTACAAACGAGTAAGGTCCATCGCGATGCTGTGCTTAGGCTTTTCAATCATTCGAAGTAACTCTTTGCCGTTAGAGCTTACAATAAACGTTGGGGTATAACGAAGGTCGTACTGCTTAGCTAAACCATCAGGGTCAAGCTTATCGTAACCAACCGCAATTAATTGGAGTGATCCCAGCTTTACACCCGAACCATCAAGTAACTTTAGTAAACGAGGCACTTCACGCTTAGAGTCATGACACCACGTACCTAAAAATACTAATACTTGTTTACCACTGAGCGTTTTAATCGTGTTTAAATCATCCTCAGATGGTGAATAGTTTTTATACTCTTTAGCAAAAGCAGGATACTGTGCGAGTAAATCCTCAGCGGTAATTTCCCCACTGTACGGCGACGTCGTTGCAAATGTGAATGATGAGAATAATAAGGTAACGAAATAAATAACTTTTTTCATTGTGAGTGCTCTTTGTTCTAATTAACTCACAATAACCAAATTATCGAAAACACTCCAGCATTACAATTGCGAGTTTGCACATACTTACTTTCTATGAGGTGCTTTAGATAAACTCGCAATGCTGTGAATAAGCCATTAAAATACGCTTTTATAATTAACCATGGTGCCATTTATGTCTTTTCCTCCTTGCCCACAATGTAACTCTGAATACGTGTATGAAGATCAAAACAATTTAGTTTGCCCAGAGTGTGCTCACGAGTGGGACCCCAATGCGGTTGATACCGATGACGTGATCAATGTGAAAGATGCTAACGGCACTTTATTGGCTGATGGTGACAAAGTGACTGTTGCGAAAGATTTAAAAATTAAAGGCAGCTCGCAAGTTATTAAAATTGGCACCAAAGCCGTGATCCGCCGTGTGCTAGATAAAAAAGACCACGAATTAGACTGTAAAGTCGATGGCGTAGGTGAAATGATGGTGACCGCTAAGTTTGTTAAAAAAGCTTAAAGAAGCATAGTAAGTAAATCGACTAACCAGATTTACTTACTAACATTACTAGAGTTACTTCTTTGTCACCACGCCTTCAGGTATGTGTAAAGTACGTTGTGGGAAAGGAATTGTCAGGCCTGCTTTCTCGATTGACTCTTTGACACGTTTGTTTAAATCCCAATAGGTTTGCCAATAGTCTTCATTTTTAGCCCATGCTCTAAGCTGAATATTCACCGAACTCTCAGCCATGGCTGTCACCATCACTTGCGCCGCCGGTTCACTCAGTAAACGGCTTTCGTTCGCGGCAATATCTTTTAGCACCGCAAAGCCATCATCGATTGAATCGGCATATGAAATACCCACAACAATATCCATTCGGCGTTTGCCATTTCGGGTGAAATTTTTAATATTGTTACCCCACACTATGCCATTAGGTGATGCAATATAAAGACCATCAATCGTTTGAAAAACACTGGTGAATAGGTTTACCTCAGAGACAGTACCTTGCATCGAGCCTATTTCAACAAAGTCACCAACTTTAAACGGCCTTAATATAAGTAACATCATGCCTGCTGCAATATTACTTAAAGTGTCTTTAAGGGCTAAACCTATCGCCAAACCTGCCGCCCCCATTAGGGCAATAAGGCTTGCCGTATTCACGCCAAAGATATCTAAAATAAATACCCCGCCAATAATATACACCGCATAGCCTGCCACAGACGACAAAATAGGCAGCAAGGTATTATCAACTTTTTTAAGCGTCGCGTTGGAGTTTTTGATAGCCTTTTTCACTGACTTAGCAAGCACTGCACTGGCAATTAAAATAACAATTGCGAGTATCAATTTATACCCTAGCGCTATGATTGTTTCTGAGTTATTGAGCCAAAATTCATTGAGGGTTTGTTTCATAAAGATCCTTGATTTTTTTAAATTCGAAATTGCATTTATTGATAAATTGAAAAGAAAAGCCATGCGTTATAGGCAATAAAAATCAGCAATAAACCAATACCTTCAGCGCGATTTACCCTGCCAATACCTCGGTGCCCATAAGCAAAAATTAATAAAAATATTGAAAGAGAGAACATCGCCAGCCAATCTCGCGATAATAGATCCGGTGAAAGGTTATCAGCTGGCGCTATCATCCCTGCAATACCTGTGACGGCCAAGATATTAAATATGTTTGAGCCAATCACATTACCAATGGCAATGTCGTGTTCACCTTTTCTGGCTGCGGCAATTGAAGCTGCAAGTTCAGGGAGCGAAGTGCCAAGTGCCACAATTGTGAGACCGATAATCAGGTCGCTAATACCCATAATCTCAGCAATACTGACTGCCCCCCATACCAATAGCCTTGAGCTAATAATGAGTACAACAAGCCCAACTACCAGCCAAACAATAGCTGCTTTAAGTGACATTGTTTGCACGTTAAGTTCTTGCTCAACATCTGTTGCTAAGCTGTCATTTTTGCTTTTAAGGCCAGAATAAATACTCCACCCCATAAAACTAAAAAATCCAAGTAACAATACACCTGCGTCAAAACGTGATAAGCCACCATCAAAAATCAGTAATGCAAATAGCACACTCACCACAAGCAATAGTGGGAGTTCTTTTTTAACGATATTAGAGTGAACAGCAATCGGGGCAATCAGCGCTGTTATCCCTAGTATAAGCCCAATATTGACAATGTTTGACCCCAGCGCATTACCTAAAGCAAGCTCTGGGCTGCCATCAGCAGCAGCCATGGCCGATACCAACATCTCAGGAGCCGACGTACCAAACCCAACCACAATCATACCAATGAGTAAACTAGGTATACCTGCATATTTTGCGCTTACAGCTGCACCATCAACAAAGCGATCAGCGCTCCAAATCAGCAATACAAAACCAACTAAAATGGCAAGGATAAACAAGGTCATAGTGCTCTCCAACAGAAGGGTTGCAAAGCAAAATGTGATAAATAAACCGATTTAAGAGGACAGAAATAACCATATAAATGGTCTAGAAATGTAACAAGCACGAGACGGTTCCTTAGGGCAAAGAACAATAAGACACGTATCAAGGTCGCCCATTGAACCCAATACGTGCCTTAGGTCTTGTCAATCCGGCTTGCGGACATGAACGCCACGAACATTGGTTCGGAGACTGTTGACGTTCATCTTAATCTAAGAGACTACTCCCCTAAGGTTAGGTAAAGACTATATAACTAAAAGTCATACAATTAAAGCTCTATTTGTTCCTTTTTTACTTGTTATTTAGAAGCTCAAATGTTCTACAACAATCCCTGTAACTTGACAATTTTCACAGCTCAATTGCCAGCCAGCAGCCCATGTGGTTGCGTTAAGATTTCCTTTGCAAAGTGGGCAAACTTCGCCAGCAAACGTACTGGGGGTAATATCTTTAGCTCGCTTAGAAAACGGCCTTAAAAACCAAAGAATATTATCGTCGATACTGATGGTTAGATCGTGGCGTAACGTCTCACAATACGCATTAAACACAGCTTGTTTGTACTGCTTTTCGTGCTCAGCAGATTGACTGGCATAAACACTCAACGCGTTTTCGATGTTTCTTAGACGATCGGGCCATGCTTGTGCGTCTATATTCGCTTTGCAATCTAACAGCTCTTCAAGAGTGTAACTTGTATAGTTTGGTTCAAACATCATTGCTATCCTTGCTTTGGGTTATTAATTCTTTGGGTACTCAGTGCTTTAGATATAATGTACCATTTTGCTTTATTTGCAAAAGCCATTGATCAAACAAATTGTTCGCGATACTCAGCTCTTCATCTGAAAGTGTCGGGTATTGTCTTTGCTCAAACCACGCATAACGATTATACACATCGTTATTTTGCGTGATTTCCATAATGAGTCGATTTATAGCGTAGGCTTTTGCTGCACTATGCTCACCAACTTGTTCGCTGTAATACATGCTCGCTAAACTCATCAGCGCTTGTTCACTGCCCTGCTTCGCTGCTTGCTCTAAAAATACGGTTTTACGCTCTTTAAAACCATCACGATTTTTGATGAACTCGGCACGTGACAACTTCTCAGGAAATTGCGACTTCATGTAAAATTCGGGAGTTAGCCCAGCAAACGTTTGCTGCGCAAAGGCAGAGCCCTGTTCTGCTGCCATTGTCAAATAACGGTAAAAAGACCGCCGCGTTGCTAAATCTAACCCTTGGCAATACTCATATTTCTCTAAAACACGGTTTTGCGTATCACCAGCATCGCTAAACTCATAGCTTTCGGCTAATGTTGCCTCAAGCGCCTCAGCATCTAAAGGAGCATTAAAACAATACTTAAGATTTTGTGCGATGAGATAGTTAGCCTCAGCATCACCTTGCTTAGCGCGTTGCTTTAGCTCAGTAAAATGGTCAATAAACACACCATCAAAACGCCATTTCGGTGCATTTTTGATAATAAATTCACGGCTATCATTGGCTTCACTCCCTTGCTCAGCAGATTCATCAGCTAACAAACTCGCATCAGGCTTTGTGGCTGATATGTTTGCTTGTGCCTCAACGTGCTGCGAAGCTGTTGTATCATTTGATGACTCTGAATTGGTTGCAAAGATTGCAGCTTCTCGTGAAAAATATATATAAATAACGAACAACAATACCAAAACCACAATTAAAAATGGCTTTACTCCTTGCCTAACAAAAGCATACCCAGACATAACAACCTACTTATTATTTTTGTTGCTCAGTAAGTTACAAGAAAACAATAATAAAAGCGAAACTTAACTGCGGTTTCGCTTTGTTTGCATTAAACAAGCAATAACAATAAAACTAATCCCAACTAATTGCTGCCCATTTACCGGGCTATCTAGAATGGTTAACTGAAGAAGGTATGAAAACACCACTGACGTATAAATCAGCGGCGCTAGTTCAGAGCCGGTAGTAACTAGTTTATATGCAGAGCTTCTAAAGTATTGCGTAGCACTACTAAATACCGCTAATAACACTAATAAGCCTAATAATAACCAAGCACTCTCAACCACCAAGCTGCCTGCTGCGAGCTCAGCATTTAGCCCACCAATAAACAGCGGCAGAATGAAAAATAGCGTACTGAATAGTGCTGCAATTAAAAAGCAAAAACCATTGGCAACCAGAACCGGGGTTTTCTCTTTACTAATTTGAAATAAACACAATTGCGAGCAAGCATTAAAAAAGCCAGCCGCCAGACCAATTAATAGCTCCCAACGTAACGTAATCCCTTGGTCGGTCATACTTTGAATGATCAGCCCTATCATCATTAACAACAAAGTCGGCACGACAAACAAGTCGATTTCTCGCTTATACACCACACTTTCAAGCAGTGGGATAAACAAAGGCCCGGTGCTAAATAACACAACCGCCTCAATTAACGTAAGTTTGTAAAGCGCTAAAATAAAAAACCCTTGGCACAAGGTGATAAAAACAGCGCGTAGCATCACATTTTTTAATGCAGAAAAACTAACATAATTCCAAAACCGTGCTCGCGCCGTTGCTAACATTAAACAACCAGGTAAGAGCAACCTTAAGAATAACAGTAAAATAATTGGCAGCATGGGGGTTAACAGCTGGGTAACCAGTCCATTCAGTGCTAGAGTGAGGGTAGATAGCAGCATTAACGCACTAGAGCGGTGACTAATATTCATTTACATTGTTTATAAAGCGAGTAGATGACACTCACGATATGCTCTGCTGAAATTATAAAAAAGCGAATAAAACCGCATTAATATGTAAGAAAAACTAACATATGAAACACAATATCCCGCTCAAATCCTTATACAGTTTCATTGCTGTTGCAGAGACTGGCAGCATGGTTAAAGCCGCAGATTCAATTCACGTTAGTCACTCGGCTATCAGCCAAGCTATCAAGTCTCTTGAACAACAGCTTGAGGTAAAACTGTTCGATAGGGTTGGCAGACAAGTGTATTTAAATGATGCTGGGAAACTTTATTATCAGCGCGTTTCGCCCGCCGTTCAGGCCATCATTTCAGCAAGCGAAGAGGTTAAAAATAAAGACAAAGATCATCATTCAATTTCACTCAACATGGTGAATTCTTTGGCATTACATTGGTGGATACCACGAGTTGATAAGCTACAAAATTGTTATGCTGAGTTAGATATTCGCTTATCAAACTTTGTAGGTGATGTTGATCTCGAAAAACGCAATATCGATATGGCTATTTTTCAGGGCGATCCGCAAAATTGGCAAAAGTACCACTGTGAGAAATTAGCAGATGATGAACTTGTTTTAGTTTGCAGCCCGTCATTATTAAAGTCAGAAACTACAAACAACATCAATGAACTATTAAACCGCTTTCCCGCCATTCAAGTGCTTAATGCACGCAGAAACAATAACTGGCAGATTTGGGCAGAGCATAACCACATTGCCTGCCCTAAAACACAAAAAAACCGCTCTTTTGAAACCACAGCTCAAGCATTGCAAGCTGTAACGAGAGAACTTGGCCTACTGGTTACCCATAAGCAATTTGTTCTAGAAAAGCTCGAATATGGCGAATTAGTGCAGCTAGGCAATGCAGTAATCCATCCGCAGCAGTCATTTTTCTATGCCTGCAAAGCTGACAAATTAAAACATACCAGCATTCAACAATTGATCGCATGGCTAAAAAATGAATTTTTAGCAAGTTAGCAAGTTAGCAAGTTAGCAAGTTAGCAAAATTGTAGCGACGATTTTATATCGCGTAGAATTGATTGCTTTACATTGAATCATTTATATAGCACCAGCAATAAAGACCAATTCAAAACTATTTTATTAAGAGCTAGTTATGTGCCAAACGTGATTAGCTTAACTTATCTTTATACTCACACATGCCTTTTAACGCATGGTCGATTAAGGTTTTTATGTTCGTCAGCTCAGTGATTTTGGCGTCTATTTCTTTACTTTTTTCAATCAATTTGGCGGCCATAGCTTGCTGAGTTAAGTTGTTTTTGCCAAGTAGCTGCGTGAGATCTTTAATCTCTTTTAAAGTGAAGCCTAGGTTTTTAGCCATTGTGATCATATTGAGCTGCTCAACTGTCTTCTCACTATAAATACGATAGCCATTCACATCTCTTGAAGGTGGCGGGATCAACTGCTCTTTTTCATAAAAACGAATTGTGTCTTTTGTGAGGCCGGTTAATTGCGTGATTTGCTTGGTTTTCATAAAAATACGCTTGACTGTAGAGTAAGCTCCACAGTTTATGCTCAACGCATTCTTCTATCAATACTAATAAAAAAATGAATACATCGATTAGTGTTAAAACAGCCGATAACGTCACTTTAAATGGCACTCATTTTGCGGCCAACAACCCTAAAGCAACGGTGCTATTAAACCCAGGTACAGCAACAAAAACCACCTACTATTTACCGTTTGCAGAGTTTTTAGTCAGCCAAGGTTTCGATGTGGTTGTTTGGAATTACCGTGGCTTTTGCGAATCGAAAACAAGCCAGTTAAAAGGCTGTAGTTATCAATATTCAGACATTGGCCGCTTTGATATGCCTGCCATGATTGATAAAGCTAAAAGCATCAATCCAACTCTGCCACTTTATTGCGTTGGTCATAGTGCTGGCGGTCAGCAAATAGGTTTAGCTGCCAATTACCAAAAGCTTGATGCCCTTGTTGCTGTTGCAGTTTCTGCCGGATACTTTGGTTATATGCCAACCGGTTACCGTATTAAAGCTAACTTCTTCTTTCGTTTATTTTCACCGATTACGGGGGCATTATTTAAATACGTGCCCGCTAAAAAAATGAATTTTATGGAAGACTTACCCGTTGGCTTTACGCGTGAATGGTCAGCGTGGTGTAGAGAAAAGCAGTTGTTTTTCTCGAATAAGTTTTACGGTAAATCGATTGCCGAAGGTACCTATAAAAACTTTGATATTCCTACCTATGTCTTTACCGCTGACGATGATGAAATCTGTACCGAGCAAAACGTGCATAACTTTTGGCGCAATGTAACCAGCAAACACCCAATTGCTTTTAAGCGTTATCAATCTGCACAATTACCCGCTAAAAAAGTAGGCCACTTTGGCTATTTCAGAAAACATAATCAAGCAATTTGGCATGACATATTAACCGCGTTAAATGAGACTCATAATGCAAAACAAAGCAGTGCTATTTAAACAACACGCTCGTTTACTCTTTATTGTACTCGCGAACTTTATCGCCAGTATTTTGCATTATGTGCACAATATTATGTATTTTGAGCACTATCCTGAACCTGATTGGCTTGCAGCAAACGTGGTCGACTACTTTTGGTTTATCATGACTTTTGTTGGCTTATATGCGCTGCTCTGTTTAGCTAAGCAACGCATTAAACACGCCATGTGGCTGCTCTATCTTTATGCTGCGATGAACATGTTATCGGTACTGCATCATGCGGTTGATAGCGATAACGTTATGACAACCGCAATGCATGTATTAATTTTGCTAGAAACCGTTGTTGCTATTTGGCTCATTATTTTCGTTGCAAAAACACGCTTAGCAACAACCAACTAACGGTCACTCTTGAGTCTTTTTAATTGACCTATTTTGCTTTTGAACAGTATTAACCATTTTTGAAAACGCGCGCTGTTTGGCGCGCTTTTCAGCCATGGTGGCATTGTTGTGCTCATTTTCAGCTAACAACTTACGGTAATTTTCTAAGCGTCTTATTGATAATGAGCCCATTTCAATTGCTTTAATAACAGCGCAGTCCGGCTCTGTTTGGTGTTGGCAATCTTTAAATCGACAGCTATTTGCGAGTAGCTCAACATCTTCAAATGCACGTTCAATACCTTGCTTTGAATCACTTAATTGCAATTCTCGCATACCCGGTGTGTCCATCAATAACGCACCATTAGGCAACCATTTAATCGATCTAAAGGTTGTTGTATGACGGCCTTTGCTATCTTGTTCACGAATACCTGCTGTTTTTAATTCATCGGAGCCAAGTAGTGCATTAACGATGGTCGATTTACCTACTCCAGATGAGCCCATAAATGCGAGCGTTTGCCCCTTTCGACAATAAGGTGTAAGTAAATCACAACCCTCTTCTTTTAACGCATTAATAGCAATAACACTCAAAAGAGAGTCTAGGCTTTGCACTTGCAGGCAGTACTTTTCAACGTCTGGGCAAGTATCAGCTTTGGTTAGCACCACCACAGGCTCAATGTGGGCATTTTTAATCAAGGCTAAATATCGCTCTATCCGATTTAAACTAAAGTCATCATTAAGCGATGTAACAATAAACACGGTATCAATATTCGCCGCGATTAATTGAAACGCGTGTTTAGAGCCTGCAGCCTTGCGCTTAATGATTGAAGCTCTTTCGAGTACCCGTAAAATACGCGAATCATCAAATACCACCCAATCACCTACGCAAATTTGTTCAAGACCCGGTGTTAAAGCAAACCGCATCGTGCCTTGCTCGCCAAGCAATACAACCTCTGTTTTGTGATGCTCAACAACACGCCCTAAATGGCTGTTTTCTAGCTCATCTAAATTCAGCTGTTGTTGAAAGAAAGGTCGCATGCCTAATTCTATCAGTGATGGTGTTTGCATAGTGTTTACCAAAGCTGTGGATTATCGAGTGGTTTTAGGCAACTTGGCTTACCAGTAATTGGCAAAATTTCGTCATCTAAAACCGGTTTAGCAAGCCAGCCTTTTGGGTAAGATAAGTTATGAGGTGCTTGAATAATTTCATCACTCACAACGGAAAACCCGACTTTTCCATAAAAGTTGATATCACCATAGGTCATCACTAGGCTGACATTATGTTCAGCTAACTTATCACAGCCGAATTGGATCAGCTTTTGTCCTATGCCTTGTCCCTGCCAATCCGTTGCCACTGCAACAGGTGAGAGTAAAAACACCTCTTTAGCGTGCGCAAACAGTAAATGCGACAGCACAATCGCGCCGACGATCCGTTGCTCATCTGTCGCGACAAACACATATAAATCAGTTGATGGATATGGCTCAGCTAAAAAGTCAGTGACTAAACGGGCAACTTGCTCGCCTTCTTGTATTGACTCTGATGCACTAAATGTTGCCAAGTAAAGCGCAATAATCTCGTTTTTTTGGCTCTGTTCGTAAATTGAAAAATTCACTTAGACTCCTTAAGTTTTAAAATAAAATAGTGATAAGTAAAGTTTTGTCCAGTCTCATTTTCGTAAAGAGCAATTTCTGTTTGTATGTCTTTTACAGCTTGAGACTCACTTATCGATGGCGCTAACTCAGCAAGGCGCGCCTTAAGTGGTTGCCAATAGTTTTGCCAAGCTTGCTGATCCAGCGAAAACTGCTCTATAAGCTCATATCCAAGCTCATCAAATAAAGCAACGCGGCTTTCGATTGATTGCATATCTGGGTAATTCGCTTGCCAGTACTCTTTAACCGCCATTTCAGGCTGGCTGTTAAGCCAAACTAAATCACTGACCACAATCACCCCATCACGGCGAAGAAACGGTTTCCAGCTTGACAGTGCGCTTTGCATACCCATGACATATACACACCCTTCAGCCCAAATAACATCGAATGAACTTGCTTTAAAAGGCAGCGCAGTCATCGATGCGCACGTCAAAGACACATGCTCAGCCAATTGCTCTTCGAGCAATCGCTCCTGTAAATAAGCAAGTGCCGATGACTCATTATCTAAAGCCGTGATCTTGGCATCAGTTTGCTTGGCTATTAGTAATGTTGATAAGCCTTTACCACAGCCAATTTCTAAAATTTGGTTGGCATTGTTAGGAACAGCAGCAAAAGCTTTTAATGTGGCTTCTTCGCTACCAGGTCCCCATCGCTCTAATGGCTCAAACACAGTCATAAAATCGTGCATGTAGCTTTCATGGTCACTCATATCTTTTGATAACCAACGAAGCCGCAATGCCTCTTTTTCTGTGTATCCTTGCTTTAACAACCAATTTAAATGTGCACTTGGCGCACGCTTATTCAGCTCATCATGTAAGTGTTTTTGAGAGCGTTCGCCAAGCAAACTCAGTAATAAATCTTTGGCTTGTAACTTAGCGGTAATTTCATCTTCAAGTTGCGCTAAGCGCTGTTGCAAAATCGCTTTATCTAGCTCTACATCTAAACAGCTCTGACATTCTTTTAAGGTTAACCCCGCGCTTTGTAACTGCTGGATCAAAACCAAGCGTTGTAAATCAGCCTCGCTATAATAGCGATAACCATTTGCAAGCCTGCGCCCTTGAATAATTTTAAGCTTCTCGTAATACAACACAGCCGTGCGCGACAAACCCAGCTTTGCTGCTAACTCTGAAATTAAATACATGATGAAATAGGCCTATAAGGCTTTTGAATACAATAAGTATGAAGTGTAAAGCTGTAGACAGGTCAAATATTTTTGCAAAATAATTTAAGAAAATAAGGTAAGCAAGAAAGCTTACCTTTATAGGGCGTGTTTAGATTCAACTAAATTTGTTTTGGCAATTTAGTCGATATAAGGGCGGTAATTACAATAAATAACAGTGAGATAGCTAAACAAGCTGCTAAGCCATAAAGTTGAAACACTAAGCCCGACAACACAGTGCCAATTAAGCGACCCATGGCATTAGCCATATAGTAAAACCCAACATCAAGTGATACGCCATCGGCGTCAGCCATGCTCACAATTAAGTAGCTGTGCAAAGATGAGTTAATCGCGAATAACACACCAAATAACATCAACCCGCCTATCAGCATTGGTTTTACAGCCCACTCAAAGCCAATAGCAAGGGCAATGGCTAAGGTGACTACAGCAAGCAAGGATGCCCACTTAACTGTTTCTGCACTTGGTGATGTTTGCTTATTGAGCTTAATGATTTTAGGAGCAAAAGATTGCACAGCCCCATAACCAATGACCCAACTAGCTAAGAAGGCACCCACAGTCCAGTGATCCCAATCAAAGGCTTGTGATAAAAACACCGGAAGTGCAACTACAAACCAAACATCACGCGCACCAAACAAAAACAACCTCGCGGCCGACAAGATATTGATTGAACTACTCTTTGAAAATATCTCGTTAAACTTAGGTTTGTTTTTAGCTTTGCCTAAATCATTTTTAAGTGCATAAATACTAAAACACCACACCACCAGCAAGGTGGCAGCCATGGTTAGCATTGCGCCTTTAAACGACATTAATGTCAGTAGTAAGCCACCTAAAAAGAAGCCCACACCTTTTAATGCGTTTTTAGAGCCTGTTAGTATCGCTACCCATTTAAACAAGGTGCCTTCTTGGCCACTAGCAACCAGCATTTTAATTGAGCTTTTAGCGCTCATTTTATTGAGATCTTTTGCAATGCCCGACAGTGCTTGCGCCAGCATCACATAGGCAACACTTAGCCATTCAGGGGGGACTGCCAACATGAACAAGGCTGCAACCTGTATGGCAAGGCCAATGTTCATGGTCTTGTTTAAACCAAGCCTTGCGCCTAAATAGCCGCCCACTAAGTTAGTGACAACACCAAAAATCTCATAAAACAAAAACAGCATGGCAATACTCAAAGGCGAGTACCCAAGCGCATGAAAATGCAGTACCACCAACATTCTCAATGCGCCATCTGTTAGCGTAAATGCCCAGTAATTCCCGGTGACAATTAAGTACTGCTTTATATCAGCGGGAAGATTAGCCAAACGCGTCATTGCTTTTAACCTTTAAGTGATCGCGCAACTTTACGGGCAAGTTCGGCGGTGCGGTTTGCATAACCCCATTCGTTATCGTACCAAACATACAGCTTAACTTGAGTCTCGTTGACAACCATGGTTGATAACGCATCAACAATGCTTGAGCGTGGATCAGTTTTATAATCGATAGAAACAAGTGGCTTTTCTTCATAGCCCAAAATGCCTTTTAGCTCGCCCTCTGCGGCTTCTTGCATCCATTTGTTAATTTGCTCAGCGGTGGTCGGCTTTTCAACTTCAAACACACAGTCTGTGATTGATGCATTTGCTAATGGCACACGAACTGCGTGGCCGTTTAATTTGCCTTTAAGTTCAGGGAAAATATGTGTAATCGCTGTTGCAGAGCCGGTTGTAGTTGGAATTAAGCTCATGCCACATGCGCGAGCACGGCGTAAATCTTTATGCGGCGCATCTAAGATAGTTTGCGTGTTAGTGATATCGTGAATGGTCGTCATTGAACCATGTTTGATACCAATTTTTTCTTGCAATACTTTAACCACAGGCGCTAAACAGTTGGTAGTGCATGATGCCGCAGTCACAATATCGTGCTGCTGTACATCATATAAATCATCGTTTACACCCATTACAACGTTCAACACGCCGTCTTCTTTTACAGGCGCAGTGACAACAACTTTTTTCACACCTTGATCAAGATAGGCTTGCAGTAATTCGGTTTTTTTCATTTTACCTGAGGCTTCAATAACGATATCGCAACCAGACCAATCAGTGTCTGCAATCGCTTTATTTTGCGTAACGTTAATTTCGTGGCCATCGATGATCACAGCATTGTCGTTACTTTCAACCTCATGAGGCCAAATACCGTGTACCGAATCATACTTTAGTAAGTGAGCCAATGTAGCTGCATCACCCGCTGGGTCATTAATTTGCACAAACTCAACGTCGTCCCATGCAAACGCTGCTCTTAGCGATAAACGACCCATACGGCCAAAACCATTAATGCCTACTTTAATTGCCATTGTTAAGCTCCTACTTTTTGAAAATTGTCGAAAAATGAACGTTGTACTGGGTTATGCAACGATTTAGGGCGAATAGCCTGCACTTGAGTGACTATGTCGTTTTTAGCATAGCCAAGCTCATGCATTAATAAACCAATAACTAAGCCTGTACGGCCTGAGCCGCCTTTACAATGTACAGCCACGCTACCACCACTTTTTATGATGGCAAGAATCTCGTTAAGGTGTTTGTTGAAAGCGAGACTAAACGCTTCGTTTGGCGCGTCATCATCCAAAATAGGTAACTGAAACCAGCTAAGGCCAGCTTGCTCACATTCGATTACAAGCTGCTGCGCCCCATTTTTAACAAGCTCTTCATCGTACATTAGCGTAATAATGGCTTTTGCACCTGCCGCTTTTAAATCAGCAACAGACTGTGATAAGCCAACGCCTTTTGTGCCAGGGCAAGGGGTAAAAATAAATGCCCCAGTTTCTAGCTGTAAAATATCAAATGGATGTGATTGCATTATGATTCCCCAATTACTCTTTAAACCAATGTGTAGTTTTATTAACGATTGCAACCAACGACAGCATCACAGGTACTTCGACCAACACCCCAACAACGGTTGCTAATGCTGCACCCGAGTGCAAACCAAATAATGAAATAGCCACTGCGACCGCTAACTCAAAAAAGTTAGAAGTACCAATTAAACACGCTGGCCCTGCAATGTTGTGCTTAAGCCTAAGCTTTAACGCAATGAAATAGGTGATTGCAAAAATACCGTAGGTTTGCAAAACAAGCGGAATGGCAATCAGTACAATGTTAAGCGGTTGGGCTAAAATCGTGTTCGCCTGAAACCCAAATAGCAAGACCACTGTGGCCAGTAAACCAATAACTGAGTAAGGTTTAACTTTCTCTAAAAATGACTGCACAGCAGCTTCATTTTGCGCTGAATTATTAAGAGCTTTGCGTGTTAATACCCCGGCAATGAATGGTAGCAATACATACAACACAACCGAAATCATCAGTGTAAGCCAAGGTACATGAATATCAGACACACCCAGCAACAACCCCGCAATAGGTGCAAAGGCAAAAATCATAATGATGTCGTTCACAGATACTTGCACTAAGGTATAATTTGCATCGCCTTTGGTTAGTTGTGACCACACAAACACCATTGCCGTACAAGGTGCAACACCGAGTAAAATCATGCCTGCAATATATTCTTGCGCCGTTTCAGGGCTAACAAAATCAGCAAATAACCCTTCAAAAAATAACCAACCTAATGCGGCCATTGAAAACGGTTTGATAAGCCAATTAATGATTAAAGTGAGCATCAGCCCTTTTGGATTCTTACCGACTTCTTTAATCGTTGAAAAATCAACTTGCACCATCATCGGGTAGATCATTACCCAAATAAACAGTGCAACAACAATGTTTACATGCGCCACTTCGGCTTTCGCTATTAGCTCAAATAAAGGCGGAAACATCACCCCTAGCGCCACACCAATGGCAATAGCAGCAGCAACCCATACAGATAAATATCGTTCAAAAACACCCATTTTTAGTCCTTAATTGCAGCAACGAGCAACACGGGTTGGGCGATCATCGCCCATCGCATTTAGCCTTGCTAACTCGTTTTCTATGAAATTTGGTTCGTTTACCACGGTCGAGGTAATTGTTTGTTTCATCCACATAGGTAGAGTCGGGTTTAAAGAGTAAAACACCCACTGCTGGTGTTTTCTATCCGACAAAATGCCCTGCTTTTTAAGTTGCGCTAAATGCCTTGAAACCTTTGGTTGGCTCTGCTCGTTAAGTGCCGTCATTAGTTCGCATACGCAAACCTCTTGCTCAACAGCGATAAGCAATAAGCTTTTTAAACGAATATCATCTGCAAGCGCTTTATAAAATGTAGTTGGCGAAATCGATACTGGTTTTTCTTTGTTATGGGATTGCACAAACTGCTTAATTCGCTCATTGATCTCTTGCAACGTTTTTTCAAAAGCGTGAGGTTCAGGGCGAGTTTTTGGATCAACAAAGTCCCAGCCTAAACAATGTGTGCCATCAACACGATTTGCACATTCTTTAGCTGCCTTGTCGCACAATGTAATGACATAATCAAAATGCAGGTTAGTTACATCATTTAAGTGCTTTGAGTGTAAGTCATCGGTTTTTAGGCCAAAATGCTCAATCGTAGCAAGCGTACGAGGGTCTACCGCATAAGGTTCTGTGCCCGCACTAAATACCTCAAACTCACCTTTACCATGATGTTTAAGCAATGCTTCAGCCATAATTGAACGGGCTGAATTTTCTGTACATAAAAAGAGGACTTTCACGGCTTACTCCATAACAATTTCGTTATATAATATTTTTGTTATATACCATTTGCAAGCTGAATTTTATAAATGGCGCGTTTTGCAATAACGATGGCGCGATCTGATGTCATGTGGCACCAAAAGATGGCCTACCATGCATATAACAAAACAACAGCTCAAATTAATGGAGTACAAACATGACATCAACAGCATTGATCACTGGCGCCTCAAACGGGATTGGTTTAGAACTTGCGCATATTCACGCACAGCATGGCGATAATTTAGTGCTGGTAGCTCGTTCAAAAGACAAACTGAATGATCTTAAACAACAGCTTGAATCAAAACACAACGTAAAGGTTACGGTTATTGCTGCCGATTTATCTAAGCCAGATTCAGCTGAGTATGTTTTTACACGTACTGAGGCACTTGGTTTGCACATAGATATTTTGGTGAATAATGCCGGCATTGGCGGACATGGCAAGTTTCATGAGCGTGATCTCAGTGCAGAACAAACGATGATGCAACTTAATATTGTGACATTAACAGACCTAAGCCACTATTACTTACAAGGCATGGTTGAGCGAAATCGTGGCAAAATTTTAAATATTTCGTCTACAGCTTCCTTTATGCCCGGCCCACTGCAAGCGGTATATTATGCAACGAAAGCGTTTGTGACTTCATTCAGTCAAGCAATTGCAGAAGAAGTAAAAGATAAAAACATTACGGTCACCGCGTTATGCCCAGGAACAGTAGCAACAGGCTTTGTTGAAGCAGGTGATCTACAAGGGGTAGATGCTTGGAAGAATGCTAAATCAGCGCATTCTGTGGCACTGTGTGGTTACAAGGCAATGCAAAAAGGTCAGTTAATTGCTTTTAATGAAGCGCCGCTTAAGTTTATGCTCAATTGGGTGATCCCTTTATTGCCTCGCAAAACTGTGTTAAAAATTTCTCGTCAGTTTATGGAAAAAAGCGGAAACTAATATGAAACGAGCCAGCAAGTTTTTGATCCCTCCCAACTGGCAAGTATTACTCAATGATTTAGAAATCAACCTAGAAGAGGCACTGGCTTATGCCCAGTTGCCTTCAGGTTTATTTTCTCAAGATAAAGTATACTTAACGCCCGCTCAATACTTCCAATTATGGCAGGGTGTAGAGACAGCAGCAAACGGCATTGAGTTACCCTTAAAACTTGCCGAAGTAATGACAATAGAATCATTTGACGTACCAATTTTTGCCGCGATCTGTAGCCCAAACTTAAATGCTGCTTTAGCGAGGTTACAACAGTACAAACCACTAATTGGCCCTATGGAGCTAGCACTTGAAATTACCAATACTCATACAAAAGCCCAAGTAAGCTGTTATGGTTTTATTGATACGCTGCCCAAGTGCTACAGCTTGGCTGAACTGGTATTTTTTACACAACTAACTCGCCTTGCTACTCGAAAACAAATTAACCCTGTTACGGTTATTGTGCCAGAGCTACCTGAAAAGCTTATGGAATACGAAGCCTACTTTGGTTGCCCGTTGAAAGTGGGGAGTACCCCTAGCGTGACATTTTTAGCAGAAGATGCAAAAGCGCCATTTTTAACCAGTAATCAGGTGATGTTGTCATGCTTTGAGGGAGATTTAAAACGTAAGCTGCAAGATGTTATCAGCGAACAAAGCCTTACTGATAAGGTATCAAGTATTTTGTTTAAATCCCTACCTCAAGGGCAAAGTAACATTGAGCATATTGCCTCAGAGCTGGCACTCAGCAAACGCTCTCTACAACGAAAACTAACAGCTGAAAAGCAAAGTTATCAAAAAGTCTTACAACAAGTACGAGAAGATCTTGCGCAGCACTACTTAATGCAAACTGAGTTACCAATTATCGAAATCGCCTTTTTACTCGGTTTTAGCGAAACAAATTCGTTTGTTCGCGCTTACAGTAGCTGGACGGGTGTTTCTCCCGCCCATAAGCGCACACAAGTGAGACACTAGTTTTTTGTTAAGCCAACTAAAAGCCTAGCTAAAGGCTGCTTAACAATAGCAGCCTTACTGGACACACCATAACCGATACGTAAAAGCTAATGTTTCTGCCTTAAATCTCTTTCAAATTCAGTTTCTGTTTTAACTGGATTGCAACGCGTTATAACTTCAGTTTTGCCAACTTTTTCAGGTTCGTCAGAGCTATAAATCGTGGTGCTATAACTTCGATCTATTTCCCCTGGACAGTGATGATCTGCGATTACTACATCCTCAAACTCACCCGTTTGCTGCTGTGAGGCGCAACCAGATAAAAGTAGTGCAATAAAGGTTACTGTGTATTTCATAACAAATCCTCTGTAAAAGTACGGGGCTGATTTTTTGGCACATTGTCTTGGCGTAACATCCATTTTGCTATGTCATCTTTACGCATAAACTTAACCCCTTTGTGCTGCTTTGCATAGGTTATAAAGTCGTCCAACGCTTTCACTCTGGCGGGAGTGCCCGCTAATCTATCGTGAGCACTGATAGACATCATCCTTCTACGTTGTTTGCCTTCTTTGTAGAGCACATCAAACTCGTCTTTAAGCTCTTGTAAATATGCCTTACCAGTCATGGCTGTGCTGCCAGTGTAACGAACTATATCGTTGTTTCTAAACGTGTATGGAACAACAACAATGTCGTCACTTCCAACAGGTGTTAGCGATGGCTCATCACGAGATAAATCGTCTATGTGGTAAATAAAACCTAATTCTTTAAGAATTTTGAGGGTATTTTTTGAATGCCTCATCCAAAAAGCGTTAAAGCCCACAGGCCGCTGCCCTGTTACTTTTTCAATGATATTTGCACTTTTTATGTATGACTGTCGCTCTTGCTCTTCACTCATAGAGTATTGAGGGGTCCATGTTTGTCCGTGCCCTGATGCTTCATGCCCGCGTAGAACCACTTCTTTTGCTAACTCAGGGTTTAACTCAACAGCTCTGCCAACCATGTGAGAGGTGACTTTAATATCATGCTTATCCCATAAATCTAGCAGCCTAGGAATGCCCTCGTTCATGCCGTATTGGTACCAAGAAGGCGAAATGGTGTCAGGATACCCAACCTCTTGCGGTGGAAACGGGCCCGGATCTGATTGGTCTTGCGCTGTGGCCTCAAACTGCATCGAAATAGAGATCACAAGTTGAGCATCATCAGGCCAAAATGCAGATGTTGCCTCCTTAGCCTGAGCAACACCTAAGCAACTTAAAACAAATACCGACGCAATTAAAATTGGCTTTAAAAATTTCATCATTTATTCCCCCTGAAATACTGGATAGTCTGTGTAACCTTGCTCATCACCACCAAATAAAGTAGTAGGATCTGATATTTCATTTAGAGGTAAATTGTGCTCTAAGCGATAAGGTAAATCTGGATTTGCAATAAACTTTCTGCCAAATGCAACATAGTCAACTAAGCCTTCACCAATGAGTTTATCGGCCTTTGCTAATGTGTAGTTTCCTGCCACCACAATTTTTCCATTAAAGATTTCACGTAATTTAACTCTAAACTCATCGGTTACGAGGGGAGCATCATCCCAATCAGCTTCCGCTAAATGCAGATAAGCAATGCCAAGTTCATCAAACTTTTTAGCTAAATATAGAATGACATCGATTGCTTGCGGATCATCCATGCCTCTTTGTGTAATAAAAGGTGCTAATCGAATAGCCGTTTTTTCTGGGCCGATAGCTTGACTAATTGCAGTAATGATTTGCAGCGCGAACTTTGCTCTATTTTCAATATTACCGCCGTATTCGTCACTACGTTTATTTGATGTTTGTCTTAGAAATTGATCAATTAAATAGCCATTACCTGCATGTACCTCAACGCCATCAAACCCTGCTTCAATCGCATTTAAAGCAGCTTGTTTATAGTCTTGAACGATGCCCTTTATTTCATTGGTCGATAATTCACGTGGTGTAGGACAATCAAGCATTTGGCCTTCGCCATTTTCATCAACCACCCACACTTGCGCATTTGGGGCAATAGCACTTGGCGCAACCGGCAAGCCGTCTGGATGAAAGACACTATGCGACATTCTGCCAACATGCCATAACTGAGAAAAAATGAGTCCATTGTGCTGATGAACGGCTTGCGTTACTTTGCGCCATCCGTTGATTTGCTCTTCAGTATAAATCCCGGGGGTAAATGAGTAGCCCTTTCCTTGTGCAGAAATTTGCGTCGCCTCTGATACTATAAAACCCGCACTGGCTCGTTGCGCATAATATTCTGCCATTAGACTTGTCGGAATATCACCTGGTTGAGCCGTACGTGAACGGGTCATAGGAGCCATTACTATTTTATTTGCGGTTTTATGATGACCAATTTGGTCTGGATTAAATACTCTATTTTTCATGTGTGTACCTTTTAAATAAGCTCGCTGCGTGTAAATAAAATTTCTATTTTTAAGCCATCAGGCCCTTGAATAAACACTTGATGCTCATTCGCTGCCGGCACTTCCCGCTCAACGAATGGTATTGAAGTTGCTTTTAGCCGTGCTTTAACTTCTTGATAATCAGTTGCAAAGAAAGCAAGGTGGTCAACCGTTGATAAGCCAACTGCTTCTGTTGATACCGAAGCTTGGCTTAAGTAATCAGATTGCGATTCATTTATGCCAAACTTAGCTGCTATATGAATGCATGGCGTATCCAAGTCGTCATATAACCAAACACCATCAAAACCAAATGCTGGCCTTGGCCCCTTTTTAAGGCCTAACGACGACTCTAAAAACTGAGCCATGTGCTGGATATTCGTTGCTAAAAGCAGAGCGTGATTAAGCTGCATTTCTATCTCCTTCAAGTGATGAAATGAGTTTAACTATTTTGACTAAATTTATAATTAGCCTTAGAGTTAAATCAGTATTCATTAAAACTGAAGAATAATGTCAAAAATTGATGATATGGCGCTTTTTGTTCACGTTGTAAAAGCGGGAGGGTTAGCCGCTGCGGGAAGAAAATTGGGGCTTTCGCCTGCAAGTATGACAGCACGAATTAATAAAATTGAGCAAAATTACGATACGCGATTATTAACGCGTAATACGCGCAGTATTGCCTTAACAGATGCAGGTGAACGTTTTTATAGTGGCTGTTTAAGAGTATTAGCAGAAGTCGAAAACACAGAAAACATACTTCAAGAGTCGCAACAAAACCTAAGAGGCCAGCTAAAACTCTCTGCAACATCAGACTTTGGTCGCCAGTTTGTTGCACCCGCATTAGCAGAATTCATCAATAATCACCCAAATGTTAAACCGCATTTAGTACTGACAGATGGGGTCACCAATATAGTTGAGGAAGGTATTGATCTGGCATTTAGATTCGGCAATTTGCCTGATAGTAACTTGATTAGCCGCCCGCTATGTAATAACCGCCGTGTGCTATGCGCCTCACCTAGCTATATAAAATCGTTTGGTTTGCCAAGACATCCCGAAGATTTAAAAAATCATCGTTGCCTTGTACTTGAGCGGCTTGGGCAACCACTAAATGACTGGCATTTTGAGGTAGATAACACGCACTTTTCTATCAAAGTAGCTCCCCACCTTTCATGCTCAGACGGTGAGGTGATAAGACGCTGGGCAAATCAAGGCCATGGCATAGCCTTAAAATCATACATTGATATCAAAAATGACCTCAAAACAGGCGACCTTATTTTGATACTAGATGAGTATGTTCGAGGCTTTAGCCACAGCGATAAAAAAAGTGTCGGCCTACAGGTGATATATCCGAGCAGGCAATTTCAACCTCGGCAAGTGAAAGCGTTTATAGAGTTTTTTGAGTGTTGGTTTAAAAATAAGTAAGCCGCCCAACAAAGTATGAGCGGCTTGGGTATTTATTAATTAACCACCAAATTGAATTCGCATGCCTGCATTAACGGTAAAACCGTCATTTCGAGACCATATATCAGTTGTCCAGCGTCCACTTGCAGCTTGCTCAGGCAAGGTGAGCGGATGTTCTTTTGTTTGACGAACGTTAAGTAAGTTCTCTGCGTTTACAAACCAGCTTACGTTGCCCGTGGTTATTTGACCTAACAGCCCCAAATGCCAATATGGTTTGCTTCGTTCAAGGTAAGGGTTGTCTTCAAGATGCTGAGTACCAGTATAATAGGCTTCAAAACCAACTAGATGACTGCCATGCTCCTCCCACATTACAACCAGCCCAGCCGAGTGCTCTGGTGTTAGAGTGAGTTTTTCGCGACCATACCCTGCCTGATTTTGCTTCGTTGCATCGGTATATAAATAGCTGCCGGTAAACTTAATATCATGCCAGCGATAGCGCATTAAAAACTCTGCGCCTCTGATTTGTGTTTGCCCTTGGCTGTTTACAAGTCGAACGGCTTTTTCACTGCCAACTTGAGAGGCTTCAAGCTCTGTAACATGCTCAATATTTGATGAAAATAACGTTATGCTGGTTTCTAAATCACCAGCAATGTAGCTAATATCGAATGAAGCTGTATCTGCTTGCTCTGCTTGTAAGTCATTAATGGGCTCAAGCTGTGATAAACCGACCTCATCAATTTCTTCAATAAAAGGAGTTGGTGCAAAATACCCTTTGCCATATGCACCTCTAAATAGCCAGTTTTCTGGATTATAGAGTACAGAAAATCGAGGACTAAATTGATTGCCATACTCACTGTGATCATCTGCACGAGCACTCACTGACATTGATAAGTCATCCGTTGCTTGGTAATCAATTTGTGAAAACAGTCCTGGCACCTCATAACGATAATCAAACGCCGAAAATGTCTGTGAGGAAAACTGCTCTGTTTGATATGCAACACCTAGCAACCAAGCAGTATTGTGCAAATAACCTGACACACTCGACTCAAGTAAATAACTATTATGCTTATCTTGTTCAAATACCTGACCGTACTGGTGATCATGATCTTGTTCCATTGCTGAGCCACGAACATTTAAATCAAGTTCTTCAGCTAATGCTTGATCATAAACAAAACCTAAGTCTGTTCTGAGTGTATCTTGCTGCTGCACAAATGGCAGGCCATCAGGCATTAAAGCCCCAGCTTCAGTGCCACCTTTACGCTGTTCTTTCATCCCTCCAAGAGTTAAGTAGAGGTTTTCTCCATTTTCGCCTTGATAGTAAAGCCTAGGCCTTGCAGTGACCCGTTCATACTGTGCCATATCTATCCAACCATCATCATCCAGATCCTGTTTTGCTTGATGATGAATGCCCGCTGTCAAAGAGCTTGCGAACGACTCATTGATCGGGGCCGATAAATAGGTTGTTACATCTTGGCCATCTTTAGATGTCGCATTAAGCAATACCTCGCCGCCAAACTCGTCGGCAGGTGTTCGCGAAATTAAGTTAATTACACCACCAAGTGCTGAACCACCATATAAAGATGAGGCAGAACCTTTAATTATCTCAACATTTGCAAGATCAGTAGGTGGAATTTGTAAAAGGCCAATCGAAGCCGTTTGCCCACCATAAAGTGGCAAGCCATCGCTTAGTAACTGGGTATATCGACCATACAAACCTTGCAAACGAATATTCGCGCTGCCTAGTGATGGTGATGTTGTTTGCACCCTAACCCCCCCTGTTTCAGCAACTAACATCGAAATATTTCCAGGCCGCATTAATGCCTTTTCTTGAACTTCTTCACCGTTAATAATCTCAGTGCGAGTAGCTGATTCTGTCACAATACGCCCTAAACGTGACGCTCTGACCTGAATTCGCTCGATACTTTTTTCTTCATGATGATGTTCATCTTCATGTGCAATTGTATAACCAGCCGATGGCAATAGCAGTGTAACCGCGGCTAATTTAAATAGTCTTTGACGCATTTTTACCTCTTAGAATGCTTATTGTAATGACAAATAAATTTTCATTAACCAGCACCTATAGGCGAGCAAATGCCAACTTATAGGTTTTGGTTAAGAGGTAAAAATGGGTGGGCGATATAATTGCCGTGCAATTAAGTTCGGGGGGTGTTGCTGATCACTGAATCGAAAACCAGCAAAATAGGGCAGCTTAATTTTTTTAACTTCAAGGTCTAAATACAAGATTGGTGAGCATAAACTTGCTATGCAAGAACACCCTAATTCACAGCAATCGATATTGCAGCAATCATTAGTTTCACTCAGGCTGATTTGGATGGTTGCGCTATCAAGTGCAGCGAGCTGATAAATATCTTCACTTTCACAAGGTAACTCAGACGGCGACGCAATAACCTGCCCTACAAAAGAGAGCAAAACACACATTATCACCAACCAAGTTGAACAAAGCTTAGACATTTAATTTAAATCTGAAATAAGTTACGGGTCATTGTAACACTCATTGCGCTTATTTTGCTTGTAATGTTAAGTAATCACTCATCACTTTTTCAAGCTGGGCATAGTCTTTTTGCTGAGTAACAGCTCCTGCTACCACCACCTGCGTTGTTGGTTCATACATCACCAAAGTGCCCCAAAAGCCACCATGTTGATAAACCAAAGTGCCGTTATATTCTTTTGCAAATACACCTAAACGATAAGGGCTACCTGCAGGTAAGCCTTTATTAGAGAGCATGAGTTTGAGCGTTTCTGGGTGTTTGAAGACCTTACCTGAAAATAAAGCCTGATAAAATTTAGCCATACCGATTGGACTGGCAACAAGCCCACCGCCACCGTATAAATCGACAGTTGGACTCCAATTAAAGGTGTCGGTGCCGTACAAGTATTGATGCACGCGTCGTGACTCATCCACAGCAACTGAATCACCCCGTTCCCAGATCACATTTTCAATATGATTTTTGTCGAAACTTAAGTATTTACGAACCGCTTCAGGCAAGGGTAAATCTGTCACTCTTTCAATAATATGGCCGAGTAACACATATCCGGTATCTGAATATGAAAAAAGCTCGCCAGGTTTGCCAACTGGGTCGCCCCACTCTACACACCCTTTAATTTGCTCGCGCATCGTAATATCTTGCTGCGGATTTGCCATTATGCCAGCTAAATACTGATCGCTTTGAGCGTGATCGTATAGCCCTGCCGTATGACTCAGCACTTGCTTAAGCGTCATTTTATCAAGGGCATAGCCATCGCTTTCAAGAAACGCAAAAAAGTCGTCAGAAATTAACTTATCAAGTGTTGTATCAAGATTTAATTTACCTTCTTCATGCAAACGTAGCACCGTTGCTGCAGTGAAGGTTTTAGTCACGCTGGCAATTCTAAATAAACTGTTAGGGTTAATAACTTGCGGCGCATTTTCTTTACTTTGCTTTACCGTTGAAAAAGCATGTCCATCATCAACAATCACATGAAGTGCAAAACCTGTAAGGGGAGCTTGTTGGTGTGCATTGAGAACTTGGCCCATTAAAGCGTGGTGAGTTTCGAGTGGCTTTGTAGGCTCAGCAGTCACTGGCAAAGCCAACATTGATAGAGCAACAAATAAAGAGCTTAGCGTTTTTTTACTTGCTAGAGAGCACCGACGATCCATAACAGGTTCCTTAAAAAATGAATCCTTTATTAGCGCCTAAAGCCAAAATAAGCGCGCAGTTAAGCAGCCTAATTACTACTTAACTGACATTAACAAACGACTTTCGTGTTGTCGAATTAATAAGTTAACACTATTTTGTAAGCATATTCACAGCCATAATAACCAACAGCCCAGCAAATATTTTTTTAATAGTAGAGACGGGTAAATGATGCGTTGCTTTTGCACCTAATGGTGCGGTAAACCACGAAGTACAAACAATACCAAACAAGGCAGGCAAATAAACAAATCCAGCAAAGCCCTCTTTTAATGTAAAGTACTGACTGCCTGAGCTGATGTAACCCACAGAGCCAAATAGCGCAATGACAACACCGCACGCCGAGGCACAGCCAATGGCTTTTTTCATATCGACCGAGAAAAACGTCAGTAGCGGCACAAGTACCGCACCACCGCCAATACCTATCATGGCAGATAGACCCCCCGTGATGGTTGTATAAAGTGTCAAAAGGCCTTTATTAGGTAGCGTTCGTGTTGTTTGGCTATCGTTTTTACTGCTGAAAATCATTTTTAATGCAATAAGCACCACACTCACAGCGAATACAATTCGCACCACATTTGCGGGTAATAGCGAAGCCAAAAAGCCACTGATAAGTGCGCCTAGTGCAACCCCTGTCATTACCCACGGAGCCAATTGCCAAGGCACATTACCATTTTTGTGGTGAGCAATAGCTGATGACGTTGAAGTAAAAAGAATTGAGGCGAGCGATGTAGCAATCGCCACCAGCACCACTTGCTCTGCGGGTAACACCTGAAAATGCAGCAAGATCATGCTTAATATAGGCACGATCACTAGGCCTCCACCAATTCCTAACAGCCCAGCTAAAAAGCCAACCCCGCTACCAAGTATGGCGCAAGCGATAATAAGCACGATTAATTCATTCATTGTATTTGTCTGTGTTGTTGATTTGTGAAACCGAGTATAACAACAATAAAGTACGGGGTTGCTCTCAAAAGTCCTGTTAAGTAGTGAATATTACTCACGTTTTATATGAAATTACTGCAACTTCAACATATGACTTTAGAAATCTAGACGTCCAAAATGACTTTAAAGCATTTTTTCATTCCCAGTTGCTGTTTTTAGAACTAAGACAACAAAGCAGCATGAATCTGCCTCATGTTTTACCTGAAATAAAAACGTTTTTCTTCATGATAGTAAGAACGTATAAATTTATTAGCGCTGCAGAGCAACCTAAGGTTAATGACCTAGCGATTTAAGGAAGGTGAGCAGCAATCATTTATCTCAGGACTTTTGGATACATTGCCATGAACAACGATTTCAGATTTACAATTAAAAGTATTTGCCTCGACGAAAATTATCATCCGTCAAATAGCACACGACTTACCACAAACTTTGCGAACCTAGCTCGCGGTGAAAGTCGCCAGCAGAATTTACGTAACGCCTTAAAAATGATTGATAGTCGCTTTAATGCGCTAGCAAACTGGGATAACCCGCAAGGCAACCGCTACTCAGTAGAGCTTGAGATCATTTCTGTTGATTTAGAAATTGCACAAAGCGCAGAGGCATTCCCGTCAATTGAAGTACTAAAAACGAATATCATTGATCACCAAACTAATGAACGTATCGAAGGTATTGTTGGTAATAACTTTTCATCTTACGTGCGCGATTATGATTTTAGCGTCCTGCTGCTTGATCATAACAAAGCAAAAAGCGAATTTAGCATTCCCGAAAACTTTGGTGACTTACACGGTAAACTATTTAAATACTTTATTGACTCAGAAACTTACAAACAGCACTTTAAAAAGCCACCGGTTATTTGTTTAAGCGTGTCTGATAACAAAACGTACCACCGCACAGAAAACCAACACCCAATTTTAGGTGTTGAGTACCAACCAAATGAGTCCTCATTAACCGAGCAATACTTTAAAAAAATGGGCTTGCAGGTGCGCTATTTTATGCCACCAAACACAGTTGCTCCGCTGGCGTTTTATTTCTTTGGTGACTTGCTGAACGATTACACCAACTTAGAGTTGATCAGCACGATTAGCACTATGGAAACATTCCAAAAAATCTACCGTCCAGAAATTTATAACGCCAATGCCGTGGCGGGTAGTTGCTATCAACCCAATTTAAGAAACGCCGATCACTCTATTACGCAAATTGTTTACGACCGTGAAGAGCGCAGTCAACTAGCGATTGCACAAGGTAAATTTACAGAGCAACACTTTATTAAGCCTTATCAATCAGTACTTGAAAAATGGTCTGCCAACTACGCAATTTAATGAGATTAAAAATGAAAAAATTATTACCAACATCAACAGCTGGCAGCTTACCAAAACCAGCTTGGCTTGCTGAGCCTGAAACCTTATGGTCACCTTGGAAATTGCAAGGAACAGAACTTATTGACGGCAAACAAGACGCACTGCGTGTTGCCTTACAAGAGCAGCAACAAGCTGGCGTTGATATCGTGAGCGACGGCGAGCAAACCCGCCAACACTTTGTAACGACCTTTATCGAACACTTAAATGGCGTTGATTTTGAGAACCGTAAAACAGTGACCATTCGTAATCGTTACGAAGCCAGTGTACCAAGTGTGATTGGCCCGGTGTCACGCAGCAAACCCGTGTTTGTTGAAGACGCCAAGTTTTTACGTTCGCAAACCAAGCAACCTATTAAATGGGCGTTGCCAGGGCCTATGACCATGATTGACACCTTGTATGACGCCCACTATCAAAGCCGTGAACAACTAGCATGGGAATTTGCCAAAATCCTCAATCAAGAGGCGAAAGAACTCGAAGCTGCGGGTGTTGATATTATTCAATTTGATGAGCCTGCGTTTAATGTGTTTTTCGATGATGTTAATGACTGGGGCATTAAGTGCCTCGAAAGAGCAATCGAAGGCTTAAAATGCGAAACCGCCGTGCACATTTGCTACGGCTATGGCATCAAAGCCAACACTGATTGGAAACAAACACTGGGCAATGAATGGCGTCAATATGAAGAAGTATTCCCAAAACTTCAAAAATCGAATATCGATATTATTTCACTTGAGTGCCACAACTCTCGCGTGCCCATTGAGCTATTAGCACTCATACGTGGAAAAAAAGTGATGGTTGGCGCCATTGATGTAGCGAGCAATGAAATTGAAACCCCTGAAGAGGTCGCACACACATTACGCGAAGCTCTGAAATACGTTGATGCCTACAAGCTTTACCCATGCACAAACTGCGGTATGGCTCCCCTCCCTCGCCACATAGCAAGCGCCAAACTCAGTGCATTGAGTAAAGGCGCAGAGATTGTAAGAGGCGAGGTTTTAGGGGCGAGAAGCTAGGTTCTAGAGGTAGTTAGCGAGTTACTAGGTGAAAGAGGAAAGTTGCTAGGTGCGAGGTTCGAGAGGCGAGGTGCGCATCTCCCTCGAGCCTTGTCGCCATAAATAGCGACCTACATGGTAGGTCGGGCTTTAGTCCGTCAGATTTTAAATTTAGTCTGAACCTGATTATGTAGCAGCGATTTCACATCGCGTTTATGATTTTATTATTGAGCAAGTAAGTTAGCGAGTTACTAGGGTCAAGTTACGAGGTGCGCATCTCCCTCGAGCCTTGTCGCCATAAATGGCGACCTACATGGTAGGTCGGGCTTTAGCCCGTCAGATTTTAAATTTAGTCTGAACCTGCTTGTGTAGCAGCGATTTCACATCGCGTTTTACCTCACCCATCACCCCTCGTTTCTCATTTCTCGTTTCTCGTTTCTCGTTTCTCGT
Source organism: Pseudoalteromonas sp. bablab_jr010 (assembly GCF_016464105.1). Taxonomy (NCBI): domain Bacteria; kingdom Pseudomonadati; phylum Pseudomonadota; class Gammaproteobacteria; order Alteromonadales; family Pseudoalteromonadaceae; genus Pseudoalteromonas; species Pseudoalteromonas sp. bablab_jr010. Next base: position 94,158 of record NZ_JACDWV010000066.1, read on the forward strand.
AAAAATTTATCAATGCCACAGCATAAAGCCGATGCTACAACGTAGGCGTGAAACGTGTATCCTATCCTCTATCAACTAACTACTGCCCACCCCCTAATACTATTAAATCAACCCATTCAGAAAGAGTTAATCCAAAAGATGCAAAATTGGATTGGCTAAATTAATTACTTTTTGCTAGTTTTATTTGTACCCAATGGAAGGGCAAAGATTAAAGGATTAATATGAACGAATTTGATATTTTCATCAGAAATATTGTCTTAGATTGTATTCGCGAACAAGGCACCTGCAGTGATATTTGCGAAGAAGACGAACAGTTAACTTTTTATGTTGATATTGAAAACCACGATAACGTGATATCGCGCAAACAGTTTAAAGTGACTTATCCTATTAGCTACTCTATTCAATCGGCACTCAAGCATGAAACTGATCTGCTTAGATATTTAGACTCTGGCGAAATCAGAACGCCCTTTACAACTGATATTATCGAAGTACTCAAATCTGAGTTACAGGCCTTTATGTTCAGCAACAAACCACGTGGTGAATATCATATTTGCTAATTCTTGATTTATAGCCTGGTGACAAATTATCAGGCTATAACTCAATTAGCTCACCATTATAAATACGGTAGCGTAACGTGGTTTTCTTGCTGGGGCAGCAACGAGGATCATTTTCATCATATGTACGTAATTGTATGACAAGCTCTTCGCCTACCTTATTTGTACTTTCTACAACTCCGTTAAAAGAAATAGACGACAACTCGTTATAACCGTCATTTTGAACCTTAATAAGAGTCAGCTTCTCTAACCAAACATTGCCTGATTGATAAGTCCAAAATATAGAGACTCTGCCATCAATATGCTCATAAAAACGCTTTAACCGGCCAACTTCATCATCAGAGACTAACTCTGGAAAATGATCTTTATATTGGCTTTGAATAAACGCATCAACTTGCTGCTGTATTTGCTGCTCGGTGGCATACCCTGTTAAAGATACAAATAGTGCTATTAAACCAAAACTTTTCAACCCAAACCGAGAGTTCTTTAATCTATATTTTTTAAATGAGCTCATAATTCACTCTATTGATTTATACACTTTTTGATAAAAATAGACTTAATTTGTTTGATAATAAAAGCTTGTCTCAGAGAGTGGTTTTATTACGTCATACTCAAGGCCAATTGCATTTCTATCACCTTTCCTAGGTATATTACTTTTGTCTAAAAGTACCACCCCCCAATGATTATCGCTAAGGCCGCCAAAAATTACATTTACGCTGTCATTCTTATCTTTTGTGACAGCTGCAACTTTATGTTTAATCATTAAATCTCTGAGCTTTTGAGAATAAGCTGATAGCTCCATCAAACTAGAGGCTGTATCAGGTGATAGAATTTTATAATCGGCAGATGGGACAAAACCCGCATACTTTGATGGTGTATAGCTTAATAATTGAGTTGGGGAGTAAAAAGTATTGTTAATACGATAAACATTCGGCGCAGTTAATTGTACAAGGTTCAAGCTAATGTTATTTTTAAAAGCTAAGATTTGCTCCTCCGATACAGCTAAAAATGAGCTAATTTGCTTTAGCCTTTGTTCCGTACACTTATCTTTTTTACAAATAACTAAATTAGGAAGTTTTGTTCCAACCTGCGGTTCTACATTTAAAAACTGACTACCAAGCACGCCTAAATTAAAGTTAGTAAACGCTTGCTTATCTTTGTCATTTTTCAATTTTGTGGCATGAATATCAAAGATGCTAAACGGGTAAAAAGAGGGTAAGTAAGCAAGCTCTAAATCGGTTTGCGGCATCATTTCATCCATGTGCTTTAAAACCGCGCGATACTCTTGATCTATCTCATTATTAAAGTAGGCTGGCATGTCAGCCATTGCAGTAACAGAAAATAGAAAAGCACCACTAAGAAGCATCTTATTTAGCATAAAAAAGTAATTCCTTTTAATTAAATTTACACTGAGGACAATACCATTTAAGGCACAAAAATCATATTTTTGAGATAAAACTTATAGCAGCGCCATACCTTTAGTAATAATAAAAAAACATGAACTCATATTTCATTCTAGAATTAATAAACTCGCCATTAAGTTCATCTCCTCGCAAAACTAGCACAATAAAACTGGCCATATTTCCAACAGCTGATATTCTTAATAAAGACTAAAAATTCAGAATAACTAGATTTATATCAAATAGTTAATATATATGAGTGAATTCATCCCCCTTAACAAGGAGTAAAGTATGAAAAGGTTTTTAGTTCTCAGTCTGTTAATCGCATCATTTTCTGTGGTTGCAGAAAAAAATGTATTCAATGATGCAATCGTTGAAAAGCCAAATATGGAGCCAGCCATTCCTCGCCCTGAACAAGAGAAAGTTGCGGTCTCAAAGCTAAAGAATCTCGAAGCTAAGCAAGGCAGAAAGCCAAATGTTCTTGTTTTACTAGTAGATGATTTAGGCTGGGGTGACCCTGGAGTGTATGGTGGCGGTGCAGCGATAGGTGCTCCCACTCCTAATATAGATAAACTGGCAAACGAAGGGCTTCGCCTCACATCAATGTATTCACAACCAACTTGCACATCTTCTCGAGCTGCACTGACAACTGGTAGATTACCCGTAAGAAGTGGCTTAGTTCGCCCTATTCTAACTGGCGATAAAGTGACACAAAATCCGTGGGAGAAAGAAGTATCTCAAGGTAAGCTATTATCTAAAGTGGGCTATAAAACGGCGCTAATCGGTAAATGGCATGTTGGTGAAGCTGAGGGAATGCTTCCTCATGAGGTAGGTTTTGATTATTTCTATGGCCTCCCATCAGTTCAATCAGATTACACCCAATTTTTGGTAGAGCGCCAATATGCCGACATGATGACGAACAAAGAGCTTTACACTAAAGCTTCTCAGCTGCGTCCTGAAGGCCTGATAAAAGGCCGCAAAGGTGGTAAGCGTGAAGTTGCGTATCCAATTAATAGTATTGAAGATATCTCAATGATTGATCAGGTATTGCGAGATGAGTCTGTAAAATTTATAAACCAAGCTGTTGATGAAGGGAAACCATTTTATTTAATTCATTCTTTTTCAAAGATCCATAACGACAACTACCCAGCTCCAAAATACAAAGGCGCAAGCCCAGCTGCAATGCCCGTTCGCGATGCTATGGTCGAAGTTGATGATATTACAGGTGAACTTGTTGCTCTATTAAAAGAAAAAGGGCAGCTAGAAAATACACTGATTATTTTCACTTCAGATAATGGCCCTAATGAAGATACTTGGCCAGATAGTGGCTATTCGCCGTGGCGTGGTGGTAAAGGAACAACATGGGAAGGAGGAGTTAGAATTCCCGGCATTGCTTACTGGAAAGGCATGATATCTGCTGGGCAGGTCAATAATGGCTTAATGGACCTCACCGATATCTACATGACTTCTTTACGATTAGGTGGTGTTATTGATGAGCTTCCGAGTAATATGTATTTCGATGGCATAGATCAAACAGCTTTCTTACTAGCTGATAATGGCAAATCACGACGTCAAGTTGTGTATATGTGGAGCCGTGAAGATTTCACAGCACTTCGCTGGTTAGACTACAAAATTCATTTTAAAGTGTTCAATACTGCAGTGCCAAGACGCAACATTGATGCATCATTCTTATTAGATATCGGAACGGCGCCTTGGGTTTTCAATTTAAATATGGACCCTAAAGAAATGGCAAGCACAGGGCACCAATATTTTGAATGGGGCATGCCTCAAGCGACTAAGTTTATGAAAGCACACATAGCCACAATGAAAAAATACCCAAATACGGATATAGGACTCGGACTCTAATCTTATTTGGTATAGTAATTAAAATGAGCCTGCCACATGCAGGCTCTGTACTATTTTTGATAAACTAACGATTAAATCCCAACAACGATACTATTATGTCCATCGAACAAATCTGGCTTGAATACAAAAATAGTTTACGTGCTTTTTTAACCACAAAAATATCGAACCCTGCTGATGTTGAAGAGCTTTTACAAGATATTCTGTTAAAAACACACCTTAATATTCATCACTTACAAGATCAGCGAAGTTTAAAGGCTTGGTTATTTCAAATAGCACACCATGTTATTGTTGACTTTTATAGGCGTCAAAATAAGCATGTAGAAATAGAGCTTGATGATATTATTTCGCAACAAGAAAACAAAACCGTAAAAGCTGAACTCATAAAGTGCATTGAACCTTTTTTACAAGCTATGCCTGAAGAAGAAGCGGATCTAATTAGAAAAATAGATCTCGAAGGATACCCTCAAAAAGAGGAAGCTTTGAAGTTAAACATCAGCTACTCAACCTACAAATCAAGGCTGCAAAAAAGTCGCTCAAAATTGAAGGCATTATTCGATTGTTGTTGTGACTTTGAAATCGATAAGTACGGCAACTTAGTTGATTACCACCCCAAACAAAAAAAGTTCTGCTAACACTTCGTCTTTTTGAAAAACATTACGTCTTACTAGGTAAGCCTCAATCATTCAGGAGATGTAATGAAATACTTAAATGATGCAAAGTTTGACGTAACCCCGACTTTCGATAATGCAAGCACAAGCAAACCTCGAGTTTTAATTTTATACGGGTCTTTACGAGAAACGTCGTTTAGCCGTTTTGCTAGTGAAGAAGCCGCAAGAATACTTGAACACTTAGGTGCTCAAGTTAAAATATTTAACCCAGATGGATTACCATTATTTGATAATGGAGAGTCAGTAAACAATCAAAAAGTACAAGAGCTGCGAAAGCTTGTGAAATGGTCAGAAGCACAGGTTTGGTGCTCACCTGAAATTCACGGCAATATGTCAGCTGTGCTCAAGAATCAAATAGATTGGATCCCACTTACTGATGGTGCTGTTAGACCAACACAAGGTAAGACGCTAGCCGTAATGCAGGTATCTGGCGGTTCGCAAAGCTTTAATGCTGTAAATAACATGCGCATTCTTGGTCGCTGGATGCGTATGTTAACGATACCAAATCAGTCATCAGTCGCAAAAGCTTGGCAAGAGTTTGACGAGGCTGGCAATATGAAAGAGTCGTCGTTTAGAATGCGCATTGTCGATGTGATGGAAGAGTTAATTAAATTTACTTTACTAACTAGAGACAAGCTGGACTGGCTCGTAGACCGATATAGCGAAAGGCAAGCGGCTGCGAACTTACAAACAACTAAATTAGTGGATGACAGTAAAGTGCTTGAACCAAACTCTTAACTTTAACAACTTTCCACAAGGCTGTTCAATGAAGTTCAGCCTTATGCTATTTGACCAAAACAAACCTGCTACATTCACTATGAATGCTAGCCAGAACATCTGCAAAATTAATATTATGGATAATAATTCCTGACGGAGTAACATTTAAAATGTTTAGGGTTTTTTGCTTTCTATTATTCTCTTCTCAGCTTGCTGCTACTGAAGTAGAAAACGAAATAAACAAAGTTTTTCAAGGCTTTACAACGAAAGCCGAGGCTATAGCTATCTTAAGCAAATTAGAAAAACAAATGCCTTATGAAAATGCGCTAGATAATGCGCAAGTAATGGCGTTTAAATGTTGGTTTTCTAATGTATCAACTCCAAACGGGATTAGTGAATACAAACAGTTTCTAGAAACAGCCAAACCAGTCATTCAACAAGCAAACAATTTAAGCTTAATACAGGAACTTGCTGTCTGTGAAGCAAACCAAGAGTATACACAAGGTAATTATCAAACAGCTCTAGAACACTTAAAACCAATAATTAACACCACGTCAGTAGAAAACACAATCTCCCCTAAGCAATTGTCGACCATCGCTACTGCCCACATAGTACTTAACCGTATTCAGTTAACTAAAGGCAACTATCAAGAGGCATTCGACTCTGCTAAAACTGCTTATCAGCTATTTGAAAAAGCAGGTAATGACTACGAAAAAGCACTTGCATTAAAAGAAATTGCCGATATTCACATAGCGTTGTACAACTATGAACTTGCAATTGAACAACTGCAGCGAGCCAAATTAGCGTTAAAGAAATTCAATGAGCAAGAGCACTACAAAGTAACGGATCAACTCGCGTATACCTACGAAGAAAAAGGCGACTTAATAAAGGCAATTGAGCTATACAAGTCGATTAAAAAAGATGTTCGTCGTTTCGAAAGCGACAACGGCTATGCTTACATATTGATAAAACTTACGGAACTCAATATAAAACTTAATAGTTTATCTCAGGCTGATTCATATCTAACTGAGTTAAACACGCTTTCTGTTACAGACAGCTGGATTTTGACTCTTTACAACCTCACTAAGTCAGAATGGTACTTAGCTAACTCTCAATTGCAAGCCGCCCTTACATCTTATGAGAAGATAGCCGGGCATAATCAATCATGGCCCACTAACTTAAGGGAACGCTATTTAAATTTAACCTCTCGGCTCGCAGCTGCAAGAGGAGATACTTACTTACAAATAGCATCTCAACAACAATTAATCGCTATAATTAGGGATAAACAACAAGCTATCGCAAATAACACACTTATTTCTGCCAGGTTAAACTTTAATTATGAACAACAGAACCTTGAGATTTCTCGTTTAGAGCATGAGTCAAAGCTACAACAAAAACTTTTAGCAGTGGCCGAAGATAAGTCTTTTTGGCAAGGCTTAACTGTGATAATAACTTGCGTGTGTTTACTCTTATTCGCCGTTTATACATTTAAACAAGTTCGCCAGAAAAAGTACTTTGAAGTTCTCGCTTTAAAAGATGAATTAACAGGGATAGCGAATCGAAGAGCTATTTTAAATTTAAAACAAAGTGTCATGCTGCAAAACAAACTAAATCAGCAAATCAGCTCATTAATTTCTATCGATATCGATCATTTTAAAGCGGTCAATGATCAATACGGTCATGATATTGGTGATGAATTAATCATATCCATAACCAATACGATTGTGCAAACAGTCCGTTGTTCCGATCGAGTAGGACGTGTCGGCGGAGAAGAGTTTTTAATTGTGCTTGAGAATCAGTCTTTAGAGCACGCAAAAGACATTGCTGAACGTATTAGGCTTTCTGTTGCCGAAAAGGAACATACATCTTTGTTTATAAGCGCAACGATAAGCTTAGGTGTTATTGAAATTGCACCAAACGAAACGTCAGAACAGGCTACCAAAAGAGTCGACTTACACCTTTATGAGGCAAAAAGAGGAGGGCGAAATGCTGTTTATTCTTAGTTTTACGAAGGAGTTCAACAACAATCAAAAAAGACAGACTAATATCCGACCAAACGAATCAAATATTCAACTTTCCTCTGTTTCTGAAATAAATAATCCGCAATATGACAATAGTCATAATTCTGTCATTTAACTGATCAATAATTGACGCTAATTTAATCACCTAACGTAATGAAGAAGTAATGGACAGTGCCTTGGTGCAACTTTCGTTTGCACTCCCCTCTAGTGAAGACCCTTTATGTGCTGCACTTGCGCATACTATGGAATACGAACAATTGCATTTTGCGGCTAATGAGCAAAAGCGTGTTGTGTTTTGTTGTGTGCTACCAGATGATGCCCATGAAGGCGATGTGATCTCTATCAGTGCAACCCGCCCTGATGCGCGCGAATCGGCGTATTTTACTGCACACACTTTAACGCAACACGATCTAGAACAGCACGTTATAATGCTTACCTTAGAAAACGTTACTCATAGTGGTGAATTTGTATTGCAATTAATGCTACACGGCTTGCATGCAACACTTAAAGACAGCGCCCAGTTTGATGTCAGTATTGCAGCTAGCACATCACCAGAGCTATTAACTTCTGAGCAAGCTAAAAACCAGGGCTTACGCCATTACATTAGTAATATTGGCGCAAGCTTTTTAGCCTTTTTCTAGAGCCTAGTCAGCAAAGCTAATTTTACCCATGGTAATATCGGGGATCCCTTGCTCGGTATTACCAAAGCGTTGTTGCCCACCCGACAGACATTCGTTCGCTAAAATAGCAAATAACACAGCTTCTTTTGCATCTGGATTAATCCCCAACGAATCGGTATTTTTTATCTCAGAAAGCGCTGGGCAATTAGCCAAAATAATGTCCATTAATAATGGGTTATGGACCCCACCACCACTGGCGTATACAGCCACATCGGTCAAACCTTCGCTGCATTGGTTAATTGCTTTAGCAATCATTGCTCCTGAAAACTGCACTAAGGTTGCCATCACATCAAAGTGCGATAAGTTCTGCGTATTCGAGCGTGCTTGTGCTGCAGCTAAATAGTCTAGATTAAACACTTCTGGCCCCGTGGTTTTTGGAAACCCTAAAGCAAAAAATGCATCATCACACAGCGCTGCGAGCAAATCTTCGCTTACCGTGCCTTTTGCTGCAATAGCGGCATCTTTATCATAATGAAGTGGTGTAAAATAACGCTGCACATAAGCATCCATAATGGTATTGCCGGGGCCTATATCAGAGCTAAAAACTGCTCGTGCGTCTGCAGACTTAGGTAGGTAGGTTAAGTTTGCAATGCCGCCCATATTAAGCAAAATACGGTTTTCGCTGGTGCTTGTGAAATACAAGTAGTCACCATATACAGCAAGCGGCGCACCTTCACCACCCGCTGCAATGTGCTTTTGTCTAAAATCAGCTATGGTTGTAATACCTGCAGTCACGGCTAAATGATCGCTGTCACCAATTTGTAGTGTTGCATTACCATATTCTGCACGCTTGTGTTGGTTTTTAGGGCAGTGATAAATAGTTTGTCCGTGACTGGCAATCACATCAACAAGTTCTTTTGCTACTCCCCAGCTGGCTAACGTTTTGGCAACCATTTCACCATGTAATTGACCAATCCAAGGATTGAGTAAAGTGACTTCTTCAAGGTCACATTCGCGTTTGGCGAACACTCGCTTTACACGCGTTTTATAATCATCGTCGTAGTCGACCGTCGTAAACTTTACGACTTCGACATGAGTATCCATGCCTTGCCCTGATACTTCGCATAGCGCAATATCAAGGCCATCTAATGAGGTGCCACTCATTAGACCAATTATTAATTTTTTTTCTTTTTTTGCGCTTAAATACAGTTTTTCAATATGTTGATGCATAAATAAATCACTTAAAATCAGCTTATTAGATGTAAATAAGCGGGTTAACGACTTGGAATAGTTTATATTTTAAAATAATAGATTTAAAGAATAATTATTGCAAAGACTTTTAAATTGCTTTAAAACTGTACCGGTGAGCTCCCCAAAAGGAGAGCACACAAGCATCATAACAAAAAGTATGACTCATTAAATTAACTAAATGGTCTAGGTCAGACACCAACCTGCGTTGATTTAAATGATAAAACGCAAGGGAATCATCATGAAAGCAAATACATCAACAGGGCATCGCTCGCTATTGCTGCTATCACCTTTAGCTCTCGCTGTAAGTTCAGTAATTAGTTATGCACACGCAGAGCAAAGCACTGAAGCAAAAAAACCTGAAGTGATCACCGTAACAGGTTCACGTATTCAACGTACTGAGCTGGTCTCAAGTAGTCCTGTAGTGAGCGTTGATGAAGCACAAATTCACCTAGACCGTGCAGTGAACGTTGAAGATATTACCGCGAAACTGCCACAAGCTGCGGCGGGTGCCAACAGCACCGGCGCCACAGTCGGTGACTCATTTGGCTCATCAACGATTGATTTACGCGGCCTAGGCCAAAACCGTACATTGGTACTTATTGACGGTACTCGCGCGGTACCATTTAGTTTTCGTAACTCGGTTGATGTAAATACTATTCCAGCCGGGTTAATAAAACGCGTTGATGTATTAACAGGTGGTGCAGCAGCGGTTTACGGTGCCGATGCGGTAGCCGGTGTTGTTAACTTTGTTTTAGACGATGATTTTACTGGCGCTGAATTCTCAACCAGTTACGAAAGTGCTGACGGCGGTAACGAAAAGCTTAACTTTGAAGCAATTTTTGGTGGTGACATCGCCGACGGTCGCGGCCATGTAACAGGCTATATTGGTTACACCGAACGAAAAGAGCTATTAGCCGGCGAGCGTGACTATGCGCTTGAAAACTCAACGGCAATGATCAACAGCGGTGGTTATTATACTGACGTTGCCTCTGGCAACAGCATCGGTATTGCTGATTCTGGTGCTGTAACAAGTGAGCGTCAAACAACTGATTTCACAGCTGACCGTTATTTAACTCAACCGATGGACCGTTTTTCTGCGGGCTTATTATTTGACGTTGATGTAAGCGACAGTGCCATTGCCTATGGCCGCGCAATGTATTCTAAAGTGACCGTAAATGGTGCGGGTGCCAGTGGTCAAACACCGATTTTTGTAAACGAGCAAGTGACCCTCACGCAAGACAATGCGTATATTCCAGATGAACTACGCGACCAACTTACGTTTGATAGTGAAGGCAATGCCCTTGTTAATGTTGAACGTAACCTAGGTTTAGGCGTGCAACACACCGAAGCGGTGCGTGATTCAATGCAATTTCAACTGGGCTTAAAAGGTGATTTAACTGACTACTTACGTTATGACGTATATGGTCAGTACGGCAAAACGGACGAAGTAGCCACCATTTACAACAACGCATACCGCAATGATAACAACGGTAATAGTCGTTTTGCTGCCCTTGCAAATTCAGTCGATATTTTTGATCCCAACCATGATTTCAGCGACTTTAGCGATCCGCTGCTTTATACCACTCGCGACCGTACTCAAAGTGTCATCTCAGCAACACTATCGGGTGATTCTGGGTTCTTATTTGAATTACCAGCCGGTGCTATCGATTTTGCAATCGGTTACGAATACCGTAAAGAAACCGGTAAACAAACACCGGGCGATGCATTTAGAAACGGCACCAGCTTTGCGTCTATCAGCGCATTTGATATGGATGCAAGCTTTAGCTCTGAAGAGTTCTACGCTGAAATTTTAGTGCCTATCTTAGTTGATAAACCGTTTGCTGAAGAGCTTAGCTTTGAAGGTGCCTACCGTATTTCTGATTACTCAAATACCGAAGCAGAAGACACTTACAAACTAGGTATCAACTGGGCAATAAACAGCGACATTCGTATTCGCGCCAACCGCTTAACCGCGTTTAGAGCACCTAACTTAGGTGAGTTTGCCAGCCCAATTACAGCGCTCTCGTTATCGTTATTTGACCAAAATAGCGACCAGTTTGTGCCACGACTAGCAGGGCGTTATAACGGCGATCCATGTTTACTGGGCACCGGTGATGCGGCTCAATGTGCTGCGTTTGGTGCGCCGCCTGTTGGCACCGAGTTTGATTCAAGTACCGCAGAGTACACCTATGGTGGTAACCCGAATATTAAACCTGAACAAGCCGAATCAGACACCTTAGGCATTGTTTACACACCTAGCTACTTAGAAGGCTTTGATTTATCACTCGATTACTACAGTATTCGTGTTACAGATGCGGTAAGCCAAATTCAGCCAGGTGCGGCACTACAAAGCTGTTATGTTGATGACCCGAATCCGAACAACCCATTGTGTGGTGCGGTACTTCGCGATCCAAACACGGGGTTTATTAGCACAGCCATCGTTAATGACTTTAACTTAGCCGCCATTGAGCAAGAAGGTATCGACGTTGCAGCAAATTATGTGATTGATGCACCAGAGCAAATGGGTGGTCGTTTTAGATTCTCGTACCAAGGTAACTTTGTTACTAAACAAACCCGTCAAAACAACAGCACAGTGCCTGAAGTTGACTGTAAGGGAACTTATGGCAGCGCCTGTTCGGGTGACTTTGCGAGCATTTTACAAGCTGACTACAAACATCGCGCAAGCATTGATTGGCAGTTAGATAACATGAACTTCCAACTTGGCTGGCGCAGAATAGGTGAAGTAGAGTATGCTGTCGACCGTTCAGAAACAATCTCAGCACAAAATTACTTAGATTTTGCTGCTGCATGGCAAGTTAACGAGGAACTTGCTGTTAACTTTGGTGTCGATAACTTATTAGACCGTGAACCACCAACACCTGAGGTAGGCGCAAACCACTTTAACACCGTGAGTGATTACAGTGTGATTGGCCGTTCAGTCGGTGTTTCACTGAGATATGCCCCAAGCTTCTAATTAATCCTACTGTTTTAGCTACACAGGATTGATCCCCTCAAGCGCACCCTGCCCGGTGCGCTTTTTTATTGCCTAAAAATTAGATTTGCTATGTAAAATTAATATGGCAAAGTACCATCAATATGGAAGGAAAATTATGCAAGTAGATGACATCCGTGCTTTTGTACCAAGTAAGAACTACCAACAATCTCAAGCTTTCTACAAAGCATTTGGATTTGAGTTAACCTCCGTTTCAGACACACTTTGTCTATGTGAAAGTGGAGAATGCGGATTTTTCTTACAAGATTTTTATCAACCTCAATTAGCAAACAACCTGATGTTGCAGTTGAGTGTATTAGATATTGATGAAGTCTATTCACAACTACGTAGACTAAATGACTTTAATGTGAAGTACAGCGACATAACGCAAAAGCCTTGGGGAAAAGAGTTCAGTCTTTGGGGTCCTGCAGGCGAGTTATGGCAAATCATTGAATTTATTTAATGAACAAGGAACAAAAACATGCCATTTAACGAACAAGAACGCAGCGCGCTTTTAGCACTCAAAGGTGTCGGACCAACGGTTATAAAACGGTTCGAAGAAGTTGGGATTGAATCGTTTGAAGACTTAGCTGGGTTTGATGCCAACACTATTGCTGAGCGAGTAGCGTCGATGCTGCATTCAAATTGCTGGAAGAATAGTCCGCAAGCAAAAGCGGCAATCACCGCTGCTATTACGCGAGCAAAGCAAGGCTAAAGTTCAATCACTTCGATTGCCCCGCGCTTTTGCATGGTGACATACACTTTGTTTTGCGTTTCGTTGAAAGCCAAATTCGTTGGATGCTGGCCTTTTAATTGGTAGCTATTTAAGAGCTTGCCGGTAGGCGAGACTTCAAGCACCTTCCCTGCGCCATAACGAGTAATAAACACATGCCCTTGATTATTAACGCGCATGCCGTCTAAGCCATGATCAGCAAATTTAATCAAAACTTTTTTATTACTAATGTTTAAGTTGTCATCTAAGTCATATTGCCAAACGATTCGTTGCACACTTTCGTTCACATAGAGCTTGGTATTGTCGTTATTAACCGCTACTCCATTGGTAGTCCCCATGTTTTTTTCGAGTAAATGGGTGCTGCCATCCGCATTAATACGCCATAGCTGACCCGTTTCGTTCGCCCAGTTAGGGTCACTTGCAAACAGCGCCCCACTTTTGGTGATAGCAATGTCATTGGGTTGATTCATCTTGCTATTATGGGCGAACACTTCTGCTTTATTGCTGCCAGCAGGTACTTTTAAAATATTGTGGTTAATGTAATCGGCAATAAATAAATTACCTTGTGAGTCAAACTGTAAGCCATTACCAACGCTGTCATTCGGTAACCGCACAAACAACGATGTTTTGCCCATGTTATCTACGCGGCCAACCGTTCCTTGCTGGGCATAGTTCACCGCGTATAGGGCACCGTTATACATGGTTGGCCCTTCAATGCCTTGCGTGAACACGTTATCTTTAACAAAGTCTTGGCTATCAATAGCAAAACCTAACGGTGAGCTTAAAAGTAATATCACTGCCAGTGGCTTAGGTAATTTCATGGGTCTGCCTTTTACTCATCTAAACTCGTGTATACCGCTAAAATGGGGTATTCATTTTCACCAAAAGATAAAGTCAGTGAGCGCTTTTCACCATCATCTAACTTGATACCTTCATCAAAAGCTAACGGGTGTAAGCGACGCCCATCGGCAAATAAAGCCATAATATGGTCTGCTTGTAAGATACGCGATCCTGATGCTTTGTTTTCAACAGTTACCACAGCTAATCGTCGGCCGCTTTCACTGCTCATCGAAACACTGTGAACAATACTAAACTCACTTTGCTTTGGATAACGTCTTGCGTCGTTTTCAAACGCAAATACGTTTCCTGGTGTGATAGGATCAACCGATAAAACACTTGTATTAGCATGCGCACCCCTTGCCATAAAACCCGCAACAAGCGTAAAAGCTATAAGAGAAATACCTTTCATATCAATTTGTTTCGCCATTTGAATATTTTTCCAGCATACACCTTTACACTATACCGTGCAAAATGGATTGTCGTTTGAATGAAATTATCATTTTCTACTCGGTAACAATTTCGCCATTGATTTCTAATTACATGCCCGCACCTATTTATTAAACAGGATTTAAAACAAATCATAGGAGATAAGTATGACTGAAATTAAAAACCGTCAGTATATTCTTGAATCACGTCCAACAGGCCCTGCAACAGAGAATAACCTCGTTTTAAAAACATCTACTCTTGCCTCACCTAAACAAGGTGAAGTTTTACTAAGAACAATTTATTTATCTCTTGACCCTTATATGCGAGGCCGTATGAGCGATGCAGAATCATATGCTGACCCTGTTGAAGTTGGCGATGTGATGGTTGGTGCGACAGTGTGTCAGGTGGAGCAATCAGAGCACCCTGATTATAAAGTAGGTGAATGGGTACTTGCCTATACTGGTTGGCAGGAGTATGCGATAAGTAATACAGAAGGACTGATGAAGTTAGGAGAAAGTCCAGATACTCCTTCCTATGCACTCGGTATTTTAGGTATGCCAGGGTTTACTGCTTATATGGGACTACTAGATATTGGTGAACCAAAAGCAGGCGAAACAGTGGTTGTAGCTGCAGCAACAGGGCCGGTTGGAGCAACCGTCGGTCAGATAGCCAAATTAAAAGGTTGTAAAGTCGTTGGTATCGCTGGAGGCTCACAAAAATGTAAGCATGCGATTGAGAACTTAGGGTTTGATGCATGCATAGATCATAAAGCCGATAACTTTGAAGAACAGCTTAAGGACGCCTGTGATCAAGGTATTGATGTTTACTACGAGAACGTCGGTGGTCATGTTTTAGATGCGGTACTGCCTTTACTTAACACAAAAGCACGAATCCCACTATGTGGTTTAGTATCACAATATAATGCAACTGAGTTACCACCAGGGCCTGATCGCCTATCTATGTTGATGGGCTTAATTCTTAGAAAACGTATTAAAGTACAAGGCTTTATTATCTTTGATGATTACAGCGATCGTTACGGTGAGTTTGCACAAGATATGCAGCAATGGCTAAACGACGGCAAGATAAAATACAAAGAGCACCTTGAAACTGATTTCGAAAAAACCCTAGATGCTTTTAACGCCATGTTAAATGGTGAAAACTTTGGTAAAACCGTGGTGCAAGTTCAGCAGCCAATTTAAAAATTAGGCGCAACAAATAATGTTGCGCCACTATTAAGGATAACAAATGATTAAATTACACCATTTAAACAAATCACGCTCTAAGCGGATTATTTGGCTGCTCGAAGAGCTTGGCGTTGATTACGACATTATTGCCTACCAACGTAATAAAGAGACATTTTTAGCACCTGATGAGTTAAAACAAATTCATCCTCTCGGTAAAGCTCCTGTGATTGAAGATAACGGTAAAGTAATTACTGAATCGGGTGCGATAACTGACTACCTAATAACTCAGTATGGCAAAGGTAAGTTTATGCCAAACCAGCAAAGTGAGAGTTACATTGATTATCAACAATGGCTCCATTTTGCTGAAAGCTCAGCAATGGTGCCTTTTTTATTAAAACTATTTATTACAAAAGATGGCTGTAAAACTAACTTCATTGCTGATTATGCCGACCATGAAATTGGCAAAATACTCAGCTATGTTAATCAACATCTGAAAGGTAGAAAGTACTTTGTTGATGACAACCTTACTGGCGCTGATTTTATGATGTCATTCGTCATAGAGAAAGTCGCTGAGTCTGGCATGCTGTCTCATTTTGCAGAAATAGAGCGGTATTTCGAGCGATTAAACACCTATGAGAGCTATCGCACAGCAAATGAGTTAGAAGCCAAATACGGATAAAGACAAGCAAAGGCATACTCCAATGCCTTCGCACACACACTTACAAAACTCCAAAGGATGAGCGTGATTACACTTCGAGACTTCGTAGAGTCAGATGCAAAACAACTTGTTGCAATTCTTAACGACATGGATGTTACACAATACCTATCAACTAAAATCCCCTCTCCTTATAGTTACGAGGATGCTCAGTGGTGGATTAATGAAGGTAGTCAAAGTCAGCTCATTAAAGCCGTTATATTTAACGATAAACTTATTGGATGCGTGAGTGTGCACCCAGGCGAGTTTGAATTTGATCGCTCAGGTGAGTTAGGTTACTGGCTGGCAAAAGAGTACTGGCGGCAAGGTATCACTGTAAAAGCTGCATCTATGCTACTCGAAACAGTATTCTCTAAAACGAAAATCGCCAGAGTGTTTGCTTACGTGTGCGAAGATAATCCTGCCTCAATGAAGGTGCTGCAAAGATTAGGCTTCGAACAAGATGCAGTTTTAAAAAACGCGATGTTCAAGAAAGGACACTTATTTAATGCGCACCTTTTTTCATTGTTAAAACCTAAAAATTAAGCAAATGAGTATGCATACATCACCATATCATTTGAATGCCCTATTAAGTAACTTTTAAAGTTTCCTAAAGTAAAGTAAGCTAACCACTTCTGTAACACTTAAAGTTACCTACTAGATTTTTACTATGCAACAACACGAAGTCACCGCCTTATTTGATCAACAAGCAGCTAATTATGATTCACAATGGCAAAACATGGCCCCCATTAGCCAGGCCTTGTATTTTATGATGACACCTTTATTCAGCAAACTACCAAGCAATGCGCATATTCTTTGCGTTGGAGCGGGCACCGGAAATGAAATTTTGCATTTAGCACAGGCCTTCCCCACATTTAGTTTCACCGCAGTCGAACCCTCGAGTGAAATGATCAAAGTATGCAAACACAATTTAACGCAAGCAGGGGTGGCACATCGCTGCCAGTTTCATAATGGTTACGTAGATTCACTTAAAAACTTGATGCCCTTTGATGCAGCGACAGCCGTGTTAGTATCGCAGTTTATTGTGGATGAACCTAAACGAGTGGCATTTTTTGCAGATATTCACAAACGTTTAAAAGCAGGTGGGTTACTTGTCAGCGCAGACTTAAGTGCTAATCAAAGTGACAAAACTTACCCAATGCTGCTTAGTCACTGGTTAAGCGTTATGTCATCAGCCGCAGTCAGTCCTGAACAAATTGAAAGAGTAAAACTAGCTTATGAAAATGACGTTGCTTTAAAAGAATCTCAAGTCATCGAAAACATCATTGCCGAATCAGGCTTTACAGGCGTTTACTCTTTTTATCAAGCTGGCCTAATAAAAGCATTTACCGCCGTTAAAGAATAGTTTAAGCCACACACACTCGATTGCGGCCTGACTTTTTAGCTTGATACATAGCTTCATCGGCCCTTTCGATTGCCGTTTCAATATTATCATCGGCGCTTATCAGCGTTACGCCAAATGAGCCTGTAACATTAATGTGATTATCGTTGCTAATGTCGATTTTTAAAGCCTCAACGCCAGCTCTTAGCCGTTCAGAAAATGACTTAGCATCATCAAGCTCTGTTTGTGGTAAGCAGACTAAAAACTCTTCGCCACCATAGCGATATAATTGATCGTATTTTCTTAGCTGAGATTTAATGCATTTCACGAGGGCTATTAACACCTTATCGCCCGCAGCATGACCAAATTCATCGTTTACTTGCTTAAAGTGATCAAGGTCGATCATTATCAGTGCGCAGCTTAGTGATTTGCGCTTACACAGCTCGTGTTCTTTTTGCAGGTTTTCTAATAAGTTCGTACGATTTGATGCACCCGTTAAAGGGTCGCGTGTGTGAAGCACTTCAGTAAACTCATCGATAAGGCAGTCAAATAACTCGCGTAATCTATCTAAATCCGCATGAAATTGGTCTAATAAGTTTACTGGAATAACAGTCTTAGACTCTTTTAACGACAACAAGACTTTCGCTCCTTGATGCATTTTTTTATGTGCAGAAGCGATTTCAGAAAAGTGAGGGTGAAGCTTTATAGTCTGATCAGGTAGCTTATTAAACCACTGCCCAAAGCGACAAAAGTTATGAGCATTATCTGCTAAGTCTTGTTCATTTGCGGGAGTATCTGCAATTAGACACCTTAATAAGTTTTTATACCATGACTGGTGCCACTCAATAGCTTGCTCAATTTCTGCAATCACATCTTCGAGCTGTGTATTCGACAATGAACTAATACCTTGTCTGTTAATTTGATGCATGGCCAATGAAGGGACTTCCGCTTTATTATTATTCTCTAAAACAGTACCTAAGGAATGTTACAAACTCAACCCAAAGCGATGTAAAGAGATAGTTTATTCAACTAAGCGGTAACCTACGGCGGGCTCGGTTAAGATATGTTTAGGGCTCGCCGCATTTTGTTCAAGTTTTTGTCTTAACTGACCAATATGTACTCGCACGTATTCAGGACGGTTAATATACTGCTCTCCCCACACTTCAGATAAAATAGCGTTATGCGTTAACACCTTATCTTTTTGCTGAAACAACAACAGTAAAATAGCGTACTCTTTTTTAGTTAGTTTGACTTCTTCAGCGCCTTTACGGACCACGTGCTTATGTGGGTCGATGTGAATATCGCCACATTGCAAAGTGAGGCTGGGTGTTGTTTGTGTGCGAAGTAGCACCCGAATGCGCGCTAGTAATTCGTTTGCGCTAAATGGTTTGGTTAGATAATCGTTGGCGCCGTTATCAAGGGCGGTGACTTTTTCTGTTTCGCCGTCGCGTGCAGAAAGTACTAATACAGGGAGCAGGCTCCACTGCCTAAACTCCACCAGCCAATCTTGCCCATCCATATCGAGCAAGCCTAAATCAAGCAGCACTAAATCAAACTGCTGCTGGCTTAATAGTTCAAACGCATCAAGCCCTTTGGCGCACACACTAACTTCATGATCACTGGCTTTTAATAGTGTTTTTAAAAAACTTTGCAGAGGTGGTGAATCCTCTAAAACCAAAATATTAGCCACGACTGTTACTCCAAATTAATATAGCTGTTGCTTGCTTTGTTTGCTCATTGAGGGTTAATTCAAAGCGCCCTTGATGACATTTAGCAACCACATCGCAGATCACACTCCCCAAACCAACGCCTTCATCTTGACTCGTCTCATGCTTATTCGCAAAAGGATTGGTTAGCACAATTTGATATTCATTGTGTGTTTCAATAAATTGCATATTCGCCGAACCATCTCCGTAACGAGCTGCGTTCTCGAGCATATTGGCAAAGGCAATTTCTAGTAGGGTTTCATCGCCAAAACAGATGCTTTGTTGCTGAGCCTCGATGCTCAGTTTAAAGTTTTGTAGTTGCTGCTGACGACGAGATTTTGCTTCGCTAATTAAGGTCAAAATAGGCAGCTTTTGCCATTTAATATTCTCAGCTAACTTATTAACTTTACTGAGCTCCATGACTTTATCAAAGTGCTGGTTAAGTATTTTACTTTGCTCATAAATGTTAGCAGCTTGCTCTTTGATAATCTCAGAGCTTAGTTGGATATCATCATCGGCCAACATGCTTGATGCGCCCATAATGGTGGCTAATGGCGTACGTAAGTCATGGGATAAACTGCGCAACAAGGTGTTTTTTGACCTCTCTAGCTCAGCCTGTACTTTTATCGCCGCAGATTGCTCGCGTAATAAGGTTTTTTCTTGAACCTGATACAGTAAAGAACACGCTGTATTCGCCAAAGCCTGTTGCTCTGCATTTAGCGCTTTAGCAAACGCAATACCGCCAAATTCCGCTTGTTGTTCGTTTAAATAAATAAACTGCTTTGACGCTGTTAGCTGCCAATCACACGCAACCTTTAAATGCGCGGCCATGGTTGTTAAAAACAGCTGCTTTTGCTCCTCAAGGCTATCGAGATCATTAAGCTTTTTTGCTAACTCATACAATAAGCGACTATTACTTGCATGGGCTTGCACATCGCGAACCTTAGTATTGAGCTCCCCGGCTAAGTGACTTATCACTAAACCCACAATCAACATCACCAAAAAGGTGACCACATATTCAATATTTTCGATATGAAAAGTAAAATACGGCACCACATAAAACCAGTCCGTGCAGGCAACACTCACCAAGGTGGTAAGTGCTGCAACACGACGATTACTACGCACCGCAACCCATGTCACCCACAAAAGCTGTAGCATCACAATATCGGTGGTTGTAAACAGTTCTCGAAATGGGAATATCGCAAGCACCACGACAAGTGGCATCAACACACTTAAAAATGCGGCTTTTAAATACTGTATTTTGAATACTGACTGCATCATCTTTTCACTTATTGTTTATCCCTATTAGATTAAAGGGTTTTCAATTTTGTCACTATAAAGTTTTTATAAAGTTTTTTTATCTCGGCATAAAATCTTTATAAAGCTTTCAAGCTCTCTAGAGACTTCTGTTTTTTTGCTATTAGCATTTAGCGCGTACCCACAATAGCGAGAAAGACAATGGCTCAGTTTGCAGTAATCGGATTAGGACGTTTTGGCGTAACCGCCTGTTTAGAACTTTCAAAACAAGGTCATACAGTGTGTGCCGCCGATATTAGCGAAAGCAACGTTAATCACTATGCCGACCAACTCAGTTTTACCGTGGTGGTTGATGCCAGTGATGAAACACAATTAGCACGGCTCGATTTACCCAGTTGCCAAGCCGTATTGGTGGCCATTGGCGAGAATATTGAAGCCAGTATTTTATGTGTATTGCACTTAAAAAACTTAGGCGTAAAGCAAATTTGGGTAAAAGCCTGTACCAAAAGCCACCATCAAATACTAAGTAAACTTGGCGTTGAGCGCATAATTCACCCTGAAGAAGAGATGGGCGTGAGGGTTGCGCAAGCGCTTAACTACCCAATGGTTAATCAATATTTCCCGCTTAACCAATCCACGTTTATTGTTGAACTAGGCATTGATCTGCAGCTTTCAGGTCGCAAAATTGGCTGGCTACTCAAAGAACGTAATAGCGATATTAAACCACTCACACTACGACGTGATGATTACTTCAATACAGAGCTGACTAACGACACCGAACTGCGTCACGGCGATAGTCTGGTGCTACTGGGCTCTAAAACTTACTTAACTAAATTAGCAAAACGGTTTCGTGCATTATGATTAACTGGCAAGCCAACGTTTATCCAAAACAATTTAGCGGTGTAAAGTGCCGTAAGCGGCAAAAAATAAACCCACCTTTAGTGCTTACTATCGGCTTTATTGTGTTAATTATGCTCGGCACGGGCTTGCTTATGCTACCAATGGCAAGCACCCAACCGATCAGCTGGCTCGATGCATTATTTACGGCAACCTCTGCGGTTACAGTAACAGGGCTGGTGGTCATCGACACAGGTACTGATCTGACTGTATTTGGTCAAAGCGTGGTCATGCTGCTGATTCAAATAGGTGGCATTGGCTTTATGACCGTGGCGGTGATTTCAATACTAAGTTTAGGAAAAACCCTAGGCTTACAACAACGCTTACTCGCTAGCCGCGCTTTTGACACTAACGATTTAACCTCGGTGATCAAGGTTGCTAAGTATGTTTTAGCGTATTCATTAGTGATTGAGTCGGTGGCATTTTGCTTACTCTTTATTAGTTGGTTCGATGACTATGGCGCACTAAAAAGCGCCTATCACAGTCTGTTTTATACGATTTCGGCGTTCAATAATGCGGGCTTTGCGTTAAGTGGCGATAGCTTATCGGCATTCAAGGGCGATATAACCGTAAACGTAGTGATCACCGCTTTGTTTATCATCGGTGGTTTAGGGTTTACTGTACTGATTGATATCTACAAACAAAAGCGCTGGTCATTACTATCAACCAATACCCGCCTGGTGTTAATTGCCACCTTAGTGCTCAACTGCATCGCATTTATATTGATTTTTTTCTTTGAACACGCCAATCCCGCGACATTAGCGCCGCTATCAACGTCTGAGCAAATATTAACGGCTTGGTTTCAAGCGGTGACACCTCGTACCGCAGGGTTCAATACCCTACCGATTGATGGCTTGAGTCAAGATTCAACGCTTTTGACTATGCTGCTGATGGTGATTGGCGGTGGTTCAGTCAGTACGGCGAGCGGCATAAAACTAGGCACCTTTGTGATCCTAATTTTAGCGATGCGCAGCTATTTAAAACAGCAAACCACGGTCACCGTGTTTAACCGTCAGCTGAGCGACAAGTTAGTGATCAAGGCATTAAGCGTCATGATACTGTACTTATTTATCGCTTTTACCAGCATTATGATCATCACCAAGCTTGAACAAGGGTCGTTACTTGATATCACCTTTGAGGCAATTTCGGCACTCAGTACCGTAGGCCTTTCGCGGGGTATAACTGGGGATTTAAGTGCGCCTAGTCAGCTCATCATCATACTGCTGATGCTGATAGGTCGGGTTGGGCCATTAACCTTTGCTTATTGTTTTGCTCGCCAGCACAGCCAACCTTTGACCTACCCGACTACCAGTATTCAAATTGGTTAAGTGTACAATTTTGACACTTTTTAGTGTTAAATTTGTGAACTTGAAAAGCACTAAAATAAGTCTACAATAATGACATATAAATATGCCATTAATCATTACTTGAGAAATAAATTGAAAAAGTCAGATGCAATCAAAAAGCTATCAGAATTTGATAAACAAGGACGTTATATTTTTACAATGTCTGATTTTGCAAAGATTTTTTTTGATGATACTAATAGGAGCTTGAGAGCGGGGATTTCTCGACTCATCGATGATGGCTTTTTAATTAGAGTTGCAAATGGCATTTTTATTTACGCTCTTGCTCAGTCAAAAGGAAGTGATACGCTGGAGCTAATTGCAAAAACTATCCGCCGTGGTGAGTACAATTACGTTAGTTTAGAGTCTGCACTTTCAGAGTATGGAATTATTTCACAAATCCCCGTTGGCAGATTGACCATTATGACAACAGGACGCTCGGGTGAATATAAAACGCCTTTTGGTACAATTGAATTTACTCACACTAAGCGAGACCGTTTAGACATTCTAGAAAACACAGTGAAAACAGATCGCTCTTTGAGATTTGCAACGAAAAATACTGCTCTAAGGGATTTAAAAAGAGTTGGCCGAAATACTCATTTAATTGCAGAGGAAGCATAAGATGAAAACTGAACAAGAGAACTTTGCGCAACTAGTAAATCTCGCTATGCAAACCACAAATGTTTCTCATATGCGAGCTGTTATAGAAAAAGAGTTATTGCATTACGACATCCTATTTGCTCTCGAAAGAGGTGGATTTCTTGATAAGCTGGTATTTCAAGGAGGTACTTCTTTAAGATTATGTTACGGCGGAAATCGCTTTAGTGAAGATTTAGATTTTGCTGGTGGTAAAGAATTCAATTCATTCATGTTAAAAGATATCAAAGCATGTATTGAAAAGTATATTGGCGAAAGATATGGCCTTGAGGTGACAGTTAAAGAACCGAAAGAGTTAAAAAAAGACCCTAAATACTCAGAATTAAAAATTGATAAGTGGCAAGTTACAGTAGTAACTGCACCACAAAGAAAGGATTTACCCAAACAAAAAATTAAGTTAGAAGTTGCCAATATTCCGGCCTACACAAAACAGCCTTTACCACTGAATGTGAACTATGATTTTCTGCCTGATGGATACAGCGATACACTGATCTTAGCTGAAACACTCGATGAGGTGATGGCTGACAAAATAATTTCATTACCAGCCACAACAAAGTATGTGCGACATCGAGACATTTGGGATCTTGCTTGGTTGCAACAGCAAGGGGCTCAATTAGATATTGAACTAGTTAAAAATAAAGTTGCTGACTATCAACTTGAGCAATATCAGTCCATGCTTTCTCATTTAATTGATAGGTTACCCGAACTTACCACGAGCCCTGAGTTTATCGGTGAAATGAAACGCTTTTTAGATACCGAAGTATTCGATAGAACTCTCGGTAAAGAAAAGTTTCAGTTGTACTTACAAAACACCCTGACAGAGTTATTCAAGACAGTTCTGTCAAAAATGTTTACCGAAGCTACAGAGCCTGATTTTAAAATGTAAGACCCTGCTACAACTGCTGTAGCAGGGCTTTAATGTCACTGTATCGTTGTTGCTCGCAAAGGCCAAAACCTGAAAGCTGTCTGACTTTATTACGAGTAAATAAAGGCACGCTCATGCCCGCTAAAAAGCGGCACTGAGTATCGATGCTGACATCACTAATCCCTTTGGCGGCTAAGTGCTGTTTAAGCTCTGCAACTTTACTGGCAATCACATTTTGCTCAGGCATTTGATGCACTAATGAATAGCTAAGCTTTACTTGCTGTCCTCTACACACTGAACAATGGCCACATTGCTGGGGTGCATGTTGGTCATCAAAATAGCGGGCTAAGTTATAACTTAAGCAGCTATCTAGCTCAAAAAAGCGCACTAAAGTGGCGATACGTTTAATTTCGGCCTGTTCTTTTTCGATAAAATATTGGTGAAGTTGCGGTGCTAAATCTGCGTGGTTTATTACCGAGTTATTCACCTCATACACTTGCGTAATACGTTTAGTTTCAAGGGCTATATGACCTTTCTCGGCCAAATAATCGAGCGCTGCAACCACACGTTTTCTATCAACTTGAGTGGCACGGGTTAACGCATCAAAATTAAGTGTGCCCCAAATTTTCTTAAACTCAGTGTGTTTGAATACCTGTTGTAAAAACGCTTGTCGGTCAGTATCAAACTGGCTAAGTAGCTCGTTTTGATCCGTTAAAAACTTATATTTAAAATCGGCGTAATAAGCATATAAAGGCGTAATAGCCCCTTGCATTTCTAACTGCACCAGTAAGGTTTTTAACGCTAAAGCACGAATATTACTTTCGCTCGATAAGCTGTACTCTTGCATTTCCCACTGGTTGTTCGTTTGTTCGTTGCGAATGTTATTAATGACATAGTCAATCCCACTTTGCTCGGGCGTGTCGGCATAAACAAAGTTCTCAACGGTATTTAAGCCATCAAGGTTTGCTAGGGTAAAACAGTTTGATGGCGCACCATCTCGCCCTGCGCGGCCAATTTCTTGGCTATAGTTCTCAATCGATTTTGGCAAATCATAGTGGATCACAAAACGAATATCAGACTTATCAACACCCATCCCAAAAGCAATGGTTGCTACGACGATATTAATTTTACCCGCCATAAAATCGTCTTGAATTTGCCAGCGTTTATCATCCTCAAGGCCTGCATGATAGGCCACTGCATTAAAGCCCGCTCTTGCCAAGCCTTCGGCCACTTGCTCAGCGGTATGTTGTAAGGTGACATAGACAATCCCTGCCCCTTGTTGGCTGGCTATGATATTTGCTAATTGCTGAGGTTTTTCTTGGCTTGCAACACTGAGCACTGATAAATCGAGGTTGCTTCGGTAAAAGCCAGTTTGCACTACACATTCTGGGGCAATGGCAAAACGCTCACACATATCGCGCTTTACTTTTTTAGTTGCGGTGGCGGTAAGTAGCAATACCAACGGAATATTAAGCTCTTCACGATAGCGCGGCAGTTTTAGATAATCAGGCCTAAAGTTGTGGCCCCATTCAGATATACAGTGTGCTTCATCAACCACCAGCATCGAAATAGGCACTTGTTTAATAAATTCACGAAAGCGCTCATTCTTAAAACGCTCAACTGAGACCATTAAAATTTTCACCTTCCCTGCTCGCACATCACTCATTACCGTATGGCTTTGCTCACTGGTTTGGCTTGAATCAAGGCTTGCCGCGTAAATACCTTTGCTATTTAAAAAGCTGATTTGATCTTTCATCAGTGCCAATAATGGCGATACCACTAAGGTCAAGTTGGGTAAGTGCAATGCGGTTAATTGATAGCACAAAGATTTACCTGAGCCAGTTGGAAAAATTGCCAACGACGATTGCTGATTTAATAGCTGCTCAATGGTTTGTTGCTGACCTTGGCGAAACTCATTAAAGCCAAAGTATTGATTCAACGAAGTGTGTAGTGGTGTAGTCATCCTGATCCCTCACTTTCATTCCCTTTTCAGGTAATGATAGGTCTCTTACTGCGAATTAGCCATGTTAACGTGTTTAACTCAATCTCCCAAGGCCATTGATATAACTAAGCGCACTATATTGTTCTTAACAGGTACTGACAAAACCAGTAAAAAGGCGCACAATGGGCGCGTTGCCATGGGGTATTGATGGATGGACTTGCAATACCTAAGCGCTTTTTCGCAAGAGTGTTTAGGTATTATACTTTTGAGGGCAACGTAATGATTAACCAACCTCCTAAAATCGTGATAGTCGGTGGTGGCGCTGGTGGCTTAGAGCTAGCAACACAATTAGGACACAAACTCGGGAAAAAACGTCAAGCAGAGATACTTTTAATCGATAAAAACCGCAGCCATATTTGGAAGCCGTTACTTCATGAAGTAGCGACGGGGTCGATTGATGCCGATTTAGACGGCGTTGTATACTCAGCTCATGCAGCAAAACATCATTATAATTTTCAACTCGGCAGCTTTTGCCACTTAGATCAAACCAACAAAACCATCACTTTAAGCGAGTTAAAAGACGAGCTTGGCCACCGAATTTTACCCGAGCGCCAAGTCAGTTATGACTACCTTGTACTTGCTATAGGCAGTGTCAGTAACGACTTTAATACCCCTGGCGTTAACAAGCACTGTTTTTACCTTGATTCAAACCAGCAAGCTGAACGCTTTCAGCATGCTCTACTCGATAACTTCACCCGTTTACATCAAGATGACGACCCACAGCATTCTTTAACCATTGCTATAGTGGGAGGTGGTGCAACCGGGGTTGAGCTGTCGGCAGAGCTTTATCATGTGTCAGACATGCTAAAAATGTATGGCCTTAATAAAATGACCGCGAAACGCTTACACATTGATTTAATTGAAGCGGGGCCGCGAATTTTGCCCGCATTACCCGAGCGCATTGCAAACTCAGCTAAGCGTGAACTGGTTAAATTAGGAGTAACAGTCCGCGAAGGCACGCAAGTAAAAGAAGCCACAGAAAACAGCTTTATTACCAAAAACGATGAACATATCAAAGCCGACATTATGGTTTGGGCTGCGGGTGTAAAAGCACCTGATTTCATTAAAGATATTGGTATCTTTGAGCTCACCCGCAATAACCAAATTAAGGTGAACCAATATCTGCAAAGTAGCGTTAACGACGATATTTTTGTGATTGGTGATTGCTGTGCATTTACTCAAGAAGATGGCACACAAGTGCCACCCAGAGCACAATCGGCTCATCAAATGGCGCAATGTGTTGAAAAAAACCTTATAGCTACACTCAAAGACCAGCCTCTGAGTGCCTTTACCTACAGTGATCATGGCTCTTTAGTTAATTTGTCACGCTACAGCACGGTAGGCAGTTTAATGGGCAACCTAACCAGTAATAGCTTTTTTATAGAGGGTAAAATAGCGCGATTTATGTATATTTCGCTCTATCGTATGCATCAACGTGCTATCCATGGCAGTGCAAAAACTTTTGCACTGTGGATCAGCGAAAAAGTACTCCGCGTTGTTAGGCCAAAAATGAAACTGCATTAAGCTACGGCATAAAGCCGGCAAATTAGTTGTTTGTCGGCTATTTATGCACTTCGTCCCTAGGTAATTGACATCACTCTACAAAGTCATACACTTCAAGCAAGATAGCTCCATGGATTGAAGATGAAAAAAGGTATTTCGCTAACCGTTTTTGCAGTGCTTTGTGCCTGTGGGGCCTACCTGATATTAGATAAACCCACACCCATCGAAGCGATAAGCAATGAAGTCTCGACATCTTCTGCTACTGTCGCTGAACAAAAAAAGGCTACGAGCCTCTTTAAACCATCAAATCAGCCTAATAGCAAAGCAACAGAGCTGGCTAAACTCAAGCTAGCCAAACGCCAGTGTAAGCAACAAAGTTTAAAAGCCACTCAAGCTGCAGCTGATCACAGTCAAATAGAAGCAGCGATTAAACAAGCACTAAAAGACGGCGACTCCCTTGAAGATATTTTAAGTTATTCGGAACTTGTGAAAATATCCTACCGTTCATTTAATACCTTAGTTATTAACGCCATCAAACAAAATGCAGAACAGCAATTTCAATATGCCTTATCAGTTGGCATATTAAAAAACTGGCAAGGGCTTGAGGTCATTGATTATTTTGATATAGATACAATCAATCAACTAACGGCAATTGATGGATCCCTTAGTCAAAATACTGGCTCAATGATGTTTAATGTGCCATTACCTGAGCAAGTAAACAAAACAGCATTGTACAAACTATTGGATAACAACGATGATTTTAATACCTATTTAAAAACGTCGTTTAAAATCGGCCCATCAAGGCTCATTTCACCATCTATTTTGTTTCTTGTTAATGCTCATGCGCTTAGTTTAACTGAGTTTGAAAACGCAATATCTAGCAAAGAGTTTACTGTTAACGACATTGCTGTGGCTTTAAAAAGCAACTTACCTAATGATTACCTAGCAGCGCTCATCTCTCAAACAGCACAGCTAAACGGCTCGCCTACAGCAATGAGTGATGACTTTATGGATGAACAACTGTATTTAAACCTTGCTGATGTAGCCGTTAGTGAATTTAACGTACCAATTTTAAAGTTATTAGGTGAGCGAGGTATTGAGCCCACTAATCAGCCAAATGTATTTACAGCGATGGATATTGCCATTGTAAACCTAAAAGGCAGCTCAAATAGCGAAGTGCAGCCACTAGAGAGCAAACACATAGAAACACTAAGTTATCTAAAAAATAAAGGTTATCGAGCTCACGGCGAGCTTGTACGCGACACACCGAAAGATAGATTACTGATGCTTAAATCTTCATTTTTACCGAGTAGCCTTTTATTTGTTGGTGACCAAGTTGCTAATGATGCTTTTTCTCAGTTTATAGATTTAAAGCTAATCCCAAATAACCTAGCATTTAAACGTAAAGAAAAAGATAACTCTGTAATATCAAAAGCACTCAGTGCCTATGAGAGACAAAAACAGCAAGCGAAAAAAATACCTCCTGAGTGTGAAACGATAGATCAGCGGATCAATTCACTAGAAGCGATAAAAACACGCTCTCAAGCACTCAAAGAATTAGAAACACTCGAAGCGCAACAAGGCTTACTTACCCTGGACACCCTTCAAGAAATCGACCCTGTACAAGTTCATAATTGGCAATTCTTGCATTCAAATGAGTATAAATATCAAACCTCAACGCAGTATCAAACCTATAAAGAAGCAATTGTCGAAAAAGACTTTAATACTGTTGCAACGATTACCCAAACAGCAAAGCTCAGTACCCACCAGACAAATATGTTGCTTGCAGCAACAATAGAAAACGCTCAACAATTGACGTCTATTTGGCAAAACAGAGTCGCTCCAACTGCACCTGAAAATCTTTATCTATTTACTAAGTTACCATTAGCACAATGGCAAACATTAGCTGATAACGGCTTTGATTTTTCATTAAAAGACATGCAAAACAACGACATGTACTTTTATGCAAGCATGCATTCAAAAGAAGCCGTTAAGTTTTTAATGAGCCTTGCAGTTGCGCATGACTTTTCTAAACCTGGGCTTGATATTCTCGACCAAGCACTGGAGCAAAGCTATAACACACAAACCCTCGCTGACTATATGCCAAGCGCATTAAAACTTGTTGACCAATATGAGCCTAACCACTTTCGTCGTGCCGAGCGTCTAAAAATTTTTGTTCCTGATGTTTATGAAGAGCTTATTAAACTTGAGCCAAAACTTGCACCCAAAGATGGCACTGTAATGAATAACTATCTGTACAGCGCTTATTAAGCCCCTTACTAATTTGAGCTGTAAATTAACCTATCTGTTTACGGCTTAGCCGCGTATAATGCCCACTTTTTGTGGGGCGCAAAAATTGAATATTATTACGCTAAGCGTTTTGTCGCTTGCAATGTCGACTGATGCTTTTGCAGCTTCAATCACCAAAGGCAGTACACTTAAAAACCCTCGTGTTCTGAGTGCAATCAAGCTTGGTTTATTGTTTGGCTGTATCGAAGCTATCGCACCGATTGTTGGCTGGCTGATTGGCAGTGCCGGTGCAGATTACGTTGAAGCCTTTGATCACTGGATTGCTTTTGTGTTGTTAGTGGGTTTAGGCATTCATATGTTGCTTGAGAGTCGTAAAGAAGATGACGACGATGAAGAGGAACTTGCACCGAATACCAAGCGCTCTTTCATTGCCACACTACTAACTGCCGTTGGCACCAGTATAGATGCGATGACAGTAGGTATCAGCCTTGCTTTCATGAAAGTGAATATTTACCTAGCTGCCGCCATGATAGGCCTAGCAACCACAATTATGGTTACCATCGGCGCGCTACTTGGTAACGTAATGAGTGGCTGGGTAGGCAAAAAAGCCGAAGCAATTGGCGGTGTTGCACTTATTTTTATCGGCTGTGGCATCCTATACAGCCATACCGTGACTTAAACTAATAGCTTATCAAACTCTTCTTTGGGCATGGGCTTATAAAAATAGTACCCCTGCCCAAGTTCACAGCCTAAATCGATCAACTTATTTAGGTGCTGTTTTTCTTCTACTCCCTCGGCAACAATTAATAGACTTAATGAATGAGCTAAGCTTGTTATTGTCTTGACTATATCCATACTCTGCGAATCAACCATCATGTCTCTAACAAATGATTGATCTACTTTTAAAACATCGACCGGAAAAAGCTTTAAATATGAAAGACTGGAATAACCCGTTCCAAAATCATCAATCGCAATAGTCAGGCCAAGCACCGCTAAATCATTCAGCATTCTCTTAGTTACTTCAAAATCTTCCATTAACGCACTTTCTGTAACTTCTAATTCGAGCAATTCACTCGGTAAGCCCGACATTTGGAGAGTTTGCGCCACAAAGTTGCAAAAGTTTTTATCCGTAAACTGCTTTGCTGAAATATTGACAGCAACCTTGATACGAAAGCCTTTATCTAACCACTCCTTTGCTGCGTAACAACTTTGCTTTAAAACTGACTCACCAAGAGCGTTAATAAGTCCAGTCTCTTCAGCTAAAGGAATAAATTCAACTGGCAATATAATTTGATTATTAGTATCTCGTAACCGAACAAGTGCTTCAACACCGACTATTTTTTGTGAACCCAGTGCGACCTTGGGTTGATAATAAACTTCTATCTTGTCGTTTTCTATCGAAGTACGAATCAGTTTTTCAACATTTTGGCGCTGTTTAAACTGATGCTCTAAATCATCTGAGTAATAACAAAAGCGATTACGTCCTTGCTCTTTCGCTTTATACATAGCGGCATCAGCATGAGTCATCATATCTTCTGCTGTCACTGATTCTCTAGGATAAATGCTAATACCTACACTCACTGACAAAATATAAGGTTGTTCATCAATTTTGAATGGTTCACTCATTGTATTAATGATGTCAGTAGCAATCACATCAATAATTGATGTTAGCTTTATTTCAGGGATTAATATCGCAAATTCATCACCGCCGATCCGCGCTAATGTGTAGTTTAAATCAATTAAAGATTCTAATCGCTTCGCAACAAGTTTAATTATTAAATCACCTTGTTGATGACCAAGTGTGTCATTCAAGTATTTAAAATGATCAATATCAATTAAAATTAAAGCAACTTGTTGCTCCTTGCTCTTGGCTACTTTGCAAGCATGGGAGACTCTATCATAAAGCAAGACTCGATTAGGCAAGTCGGTTAGTAAGTCATGATTAGCAAGGTGACTCATTTTAACTGCCATTGCCACTGACTCACTAACATCGTGAAAAACGATGATCCCACCACTGACACGACCATCATCATCACGAATTGGCGCAGCAGAATCTTCGACTCGATAAACACGGTTATCTAATGCTGTTAATTGGGTATTTAACGACATAGCAACAATACGATTTTCTCGCAAAGCAAGTAGGATAGGATTAACTAGGTTTTGTCCTGAATACGCATCAGTCAACTTCATCACGTCATCGATATGTTTTGCCTGAGCCTGCTGTGCTGAATAACCCGTTAGCTTTTCAGCAATGGGATTCATAAACGTAATATGGGCTTCATTATCTGTTGCGATAACCGCATCACCAATCGAGTTGAGCATTACTCGCAATCGCTCAGACTCAGCAGCTAATAACTTTTTAGTGCGCTTAATTGATGTAATATCCGTAAGCGTCAATATAACGCCTACCGCTTGTCCTTCATGAAATTGTAAATTAATTTGTGCCCTAACATGCTCAATATTATCGCTCGGATCGACAAACGGTACATTTAACACTTCCTGCGGCTTTTGCTCTTCTAAACAGTTATGCAAAGCAAGGTATAGATCATCAGGAAGAATATCTTTAGCTCTGTGGCCAATCATCTCATTGCCACTTACGGCAAACCACTGACAAGTCATGTCATTATTAAAAAGGTTTAGCTCTTGCACTGACCAATAAGAAATAAATACCGGAACTTGAGCTATTAGTGCCGCAACGTCATCTTTTGCAGTACTTATTTGCGCTTCCTGTTGCTTCATTTTTAGATGATTTACTATTCTCAACCGACATAGATTTAAGTCGACAGGCTTATGAATTAAATCAACCCCACCATTCTCAAAACTCTGATACTCAAATATTTGTTCATTATGCGAGGTGACAAAAATAACGATTGATAGGGCTGTTAGTGGGTTTTGTTTAATTGCTTTGCATACTTCGAAGCCATTCATATTTGGCATTTCAATATCAAGTAAAATAATATCGGGCCTGAATGAAAATGCTACGCCTAAGGCTTCAACTCCTGACGCACATCCAATAACTTCACCTAAATCACCAAGAGCCTCAGTCATCACCAATAGACTTGTAGGTTCATCATCAACAACGAGTATTTTACTCTGCCGATTATTTAGATGAGAAAAAAGCAAGACTATGACCTCAATTAATGTAACTAAAAAAACTCTAGTCCTATCTCATCAGTAGCGCCAATAAAAAATATAATTTTCCATTCTTTAGTTGTAGAAATTCTAAAAATTCAGTCTATGCTTAATCAACACTCAGGGAGAAGATAATTTGCAATCTAATGAAGTAAATAACAACAAACTGATTGATGATTCCATCATTTTGATAGTCGATGACGAGCCAATCAATGCGACTGTCATTGAAGGCCTACTAGCATCACATTTTAAAACCCACACGATTAATTGTGGTGAAGAAGTGATGTCTGTTTGTGACTCTATTAAACCCGATCTAATATTGTTAGATGTCATGTTAGGGTCTATGAGTGGTCTTGATGTGTGTAAAGAGCTAAAAGCTCACCCTTCTTATAAAGATATTCCGGTTATATTCATCACTGCAATTATGGATCAAGAAGAACAAAACCAATGCTGGCAAGCAGGCGCTGTGGATTTTGTAGCTAAGCCAGTCTATGGTGTAACCCTTCTAAACAGAGTGACTGCACACCTAACATTAAAGAAACAAGCAGATCTTTTAAAACAACAGACACAGCAAGACAGCCTAACGGGATTAAAAAACCGCCGTTCTTTAAATACGACTCTGACGCAAAACCTATTACTTGCGAAACGTCATAGTCAGGCACTATCTGTGCTGATGATCGATATAGACTGGTTTAAACAATACAACGATCAGCTTGGACATCAACAAGGCGACAACTGCTTAATAAAAGTAGCTACAGAAATCAAAAATAGTATTAACCGACCAACAGACACAACTATTCGCTACGGTGGTGAAGAATTCCTCTGTATTTTACCTGATACCGATATTCAAGGAGCACAGTTTATTGCTCATAAGCTATTGGCCAACATTAAAAATCTAGCTATTAAACACCCAACTACAGAGTCAGGAATAGTCTCTATAAGCGTGGGAAGCGCAACACTGTCAGATGATAAAAATTTTACTCCAGAAAATTTAATCAACAGTGCAGATACAGCGCTATATCAGGCTAAACAACAAGGAAGAAATCGCTGCGTTTGTATTATCGCAACCAGTGAATAATTTAAATTTTTGTAGATTTTTTCAAAATGACATAACTATAAAGGCAAATAAAAAATGAACAGTGAGATGTCAGGGAAGCAGCAAAAAACAGACTCGAAAAGCGAAAGTTTAGAATTGAACCATTGGAATAAAAAAGCTGCACTTTACCGACTCATGAACAATGAGGTCTTGCTCATTAGAGTAAGCAAAATGTTTTTAGATAGTTCTCATGTCAAATTAGCGTCACTATCTCAGTCCATACAGAACAGAGACTTTAAAACAACTACATCAGCCAGTTATTCACTTAAAGGAGCCTGCGGCGATTTAGGTGCTACAAGATTAGATCAACACCTAAGCGAATTAATTGTATTAATCGCCAATGAGCGTCACCCTTTTGAGGAGATACAATCGAAATTATTTGAAATAAAAAAAGACTACCAAGTATTACTGACAATCTTACAAAAATACACCTCTTGATAAACCACTTAGTTTTAATTTAGCAACCACGTTAGCGTAGCATCAAAAATGCTTGTCTAGGTGAATCTTTGTCTTCAAATTTTCATAAAGTGGGAGTATGTTTATACAAACCACTAAAGGAATGACGCTATGACCGCTAAAACGCTGATTTTCAACTTTGATGGCACAGGCAGTGAGCCTCGTGATGCTGAACAATTCAGCGCCGCACATTTCAAAGAAGACGCCAGTATTTCTAATATTCTTAAACTTCATTTATTGTTTGGCGGCGCACTCAATAGCGAACCCGCAACACCATTTCCAACTCAACTTAGCTTTTATTATCAAGGTATAGGCACCCAAGGTAGTCGCTTTCGACGTTTATTCAATCAAGCCCTTGCGCCAAGAGGTGATGATGTTGCCAGCATTTTAAACCGGGCTATGGGCGACTTTAAAAGCTATTACAATGTAGGCGACAAGGTACTTCTAACTGGTTTTAGCCGCGGTGCTGCTCTTGCTAGGCGCTTTGCCAAATGTTTAGAGCCACTTATCAGTGATGATGTGTACTTATGTGTATTCGATACCGTTGCATCAATAGGCTTTTCGAAAGTAACAAAAGCAACCCGCGGTGCTGAGCATGTCATTTTTGAAAACTACACACTAGCAAGCAATATAAAAGCTGCCCTTCATTGCGTGGCACTTGATGAAAAACGCCGTGCATTTGAACCCACACTTATAAACAGTGCACCGCATGTGCAAGAGATCTGGTTTGTAGGCGCCCATTCTGATGTGGGTGGCGGCTATTATCGTGATGGCTTAGCAGACATTTGTCTGCGCTATGCGATTGAGTGGCTGATTGAACAAACCGTTGCATTAAACTTACTTACCAGCGCGGATATCAATTACAACACTCTGCTCCCAGAAGAGCATCGTAACCTCATTGCACAAGATGATGTAACCGTTACCCCAGATCCACTGGCTCTTAGTCATCAGCAAAACTATTTTTGGTTTAACCCGTTGTTCAAACTGGTAGATCGCGAATGCTGTGTATTGGTTGATAACGAACAAAGCACGCTCGCACCAACCATTCATTACACAGTAGCAGAGCGCATTAATCGCCTAACGAGCTATCGTCCGGAGTCGTTAAAAAGCCTTCATTACGATGTACTTTATAGCGATGAAACCCGCTTGAAATTTAAAGGCTTAAGCCCACATATTGCGCTTGATAAACAAAATATGACGGTGCTGAGCATAGACGAAAGTAAAGATGTGTTTGTGTATGGCGCTGAAAAGTACAATCACACAGGCTTAATGTTAGAGCAAGGTGGCACGTACCGATTTACGCCTTACCCAGAGCAAACTTGGTATGACGACGGCATTAGTTGCGGCCCTGCAGGTTGGCACCGCGACAATATCCAACTTGGGGTGAAAGAAATCCCAATGGCCGTGCTTGAACCGTTTAGACGTTTACCCCACGCACAATGGTTTGCGCTAATTGGTGCTATCGATAACAACGACGATCATTTATTTGAAATTGCTGAGGGTGCTGATATTCGTATTGCTAAATCAGGTGAGTTTTGTCCTTTTGCCAACGACCTAAACCGCTTTTATGGGGCGAATGCGGGGCGCATTAAATTGCGCGTGACTCGTTTAGGGTAATTAAGTGTTTAGGATAATTAAGTGTTTAGGATAATTTAGTGATTAGGCTAGCTTAGTGCTTAACATAGCGAGCGATAATCTCGGTTATCGCTTGCTGGTTGTTAATAATTGCTGAGTTAATAGCTGCTCTGTCTTCTGCTAAAAGGGTTGTTTCACTCAGCATAAAATGGACGCTGTCATTATTGACAATATACGGATGCAACTCGATCCCCTGCTGGTTATTTTTTTGAATTAAATATAAACCGGCTAATTCATCATCAACAAAAAAATCGACCCGCTTAGCAACCAACATAGCTAGCCGCTGGCGCAAAGAGGGTACAGTAACGAGTAGCTCTTTATACTTTGGTTCTTCTTTTAAATGAGTAAAGTCAGATCCAAAGTAGCTCCCGCTGTTAGTTAAAATAACTTGCTGATGTTCAAGCAAACCTTGCAAGTCTAAAGACTCTAACCGGCCATGAGGATACCAAAACAAGCGCATTACTTCATTACGGTAAGGCTCTGAAAAGGAACTAAAAGAGTCACGCTCTGTGCTATAACTTGCGGCAGGTAGTAAATCGACTTTACCGTGTTTAAGCTCTGTAAACCCGCGTTTAGATGAAGGCATGACGACGTATGTTGCACAAAACCCTGCCTCATTTAGTACTAAGTTGACCACATCGATATCAATGCCGGTGAGTTCACCGTTTTGCGTAAAGACATAAGGCGCCCACTGCTGACTAATTCCCACTTTTAAGGTTTTATCGCAGCTAAATACCGAGTTACTAAATACAAAAACGGTAAGTAAAAACAACGCACTTAACCTCATTTATCCACCTTAGCTTAAATACTTACAGATCATATTATTCAAGTATGGTTGATAATGCCTGAAAGATCAGTGTATGAAATGAGAAACAGAAAGTTAGTAAGTTTTAAGGGGAAAGTTCCGAAATGCGAGGTGGCAGCCCGTAGGACTGGCTTTAGCCGGGAAATGTCTTAAGTTAGCGAGTTTCAAGGGGAAAGAGTAAAGTTAAAAGATTCGAGGTGCGAGATACGAGTCTGTAGCAGAGTTTTTACATCACGCCCCAGCGCCTATGTTTTCCCCCGTAGGCGTGAAACTTGTTTCGCGCGTCTGAAGATAAGAAATTTGAAAAGGTTTACATGGATTATGTTGGGTTTCACTCCGTTCTACCCAACCTACTTCCCCCACAAAAAAGCAGCCATGCGGCTGCTTTAAAGGGAAATCACATTTTAATGATGGGCATTAAATGTGGTTATTACACTTAAAGTGCTTTCCATACATCCGCGACGCCTGGCTCGTCTCCTTGAGTCCACCATTTCGCTTCGTATTTATTACCTTGGTGAGTGACTTGGTCACCACCGTTGTAGATACCCGCAGCTTGCCACACAACATCACCATTACCGTCGGTTGGTTGTGAGCTAGCTTCCCATGGGCCACCTAAATCAGGGCGGTCACCTTGTGTCCACCATTTAGCTGTGTACTCAACGCCGTTATAAATCACCGTATCACCACCAACATAAGTCGCTGCTGCATCCCATGTGGTTTCACCATCTGGCGGAGTTGTTGTACCAGAATCTGTCACGGTGACATTAAAGCTCACTGCTGTAGCAGTTTGACCATCGCTTACTGAAACCGACACAACATAACTTGTATCTGCATCAACGCTGCCCGCTTGTAAGCTCACA
This sequence comes from Pseudoalteromonas sp. bablab_jr010, assembly GCF_016464105.1. Taxonomy (NCBI): domain Bacteria; kingdom Pseudomonadati; phylum Pseudomonadota; class Gammaproteobacteria; order Alteromonadales; family Pseudoalteromonadaceae; genus Pseudoalteromonas; species Pseudoalteromonas sp. bablab_jr010. The sequence continues at coordinate 131,930 of NZ_JACDWV010000066.1, forward strand.
TCAGCACCTGAGCCCACTAACGTTAAGCCTGCTGGCACACTCCAGTTGTATGAAAGTGCATCGCCATCAGCATCAGATGCCGAAACCGCCACAGCCACACTCGCGTCTTCTGCCACTGTTTTATCAGTAATTGCTGCAACCACTGGTGCTTGGTTCTCGCCTGTCGTTGGTGCAACTACATTCACTGTAACGTTACGGCTTACACTTGCCTCGCCATCGCTCACACTCACAGCAACCGTGTATTGCGTATCAGCAGTCACTGATGGCGCTGTGATAACAAGAGTATTTGAATTTTCACCGCTTACTGTTAACGCACTGTCAGCTGTCCAGCTAAAGCTTAGCGGATCGTTATCCGCATCTGTTGCTGATGCAGTCACAGATACACTTTCGCCAGAGTTAACAGATACTGCGCTTGATACAGATAGAACCGGCGCTCTATTGCTAGGCTCAGTTACTGTGCCACCAAGCGCTTCGTGCATAGCGTTAAGAATATCGCCATTATCAGCGTCAATTTCCCATGCAAACAGACCACCTAGATTATATTGATTAACATAAGCACCTTTTGCCAAAACAGAACGACGGTTATCGTATGTAATTAATTTACCGTTACTGCGGTTCCATACATAAGCGGCTTCGGCTTGTTCGTCATAACCTGTTTCAAACCCATTGATGCCATTTTCTGCAGCGCCCAGCATGTAAGTTTTGATGCCTTTATAATCGATAACACCGTCTTCCCATACGCCTTGCGCTGTAGTGCCTTTAAGTTTGCCGTTGCCCGGTGCTGTCATAGGGTTATCAGCGATAGTCGCGTTTTCTGGATAAACACCTTCCCAGCCACGGCCATACATAGCAGCACCTACCACGATTTTCTTCGATGGTACGTTTTGCGCAAGTAGATTTTGCACTGCATTATCAGTTGTATAAGCAGGGCCTTTATATGGAACGCCTTCTTCATCAACACCCGTGCCATCACACTGACCAACACGGAAATGCGATGAACAATAAAGCGCAGCCTGATGGCCAGTTACATTGCTCCATGCACCATAGTAGTCGTAGCTCATTAAGAAAATGTAATCCATATATTGCTGAGCTTGTGAGTAGTCGACATCTTCAATTTTGTCGTAACCTGCACCAATCGCTGATGTTAACTCATACTCACGACCTGTCTCTGCTTCAAGCTTATCAAGCATCGCGCGCAGCTCTTGCATTAACGCAACGTATGCAGGGCCGTCAGCAACTGGGTCGCCTAAGTTTGGATTAGCCCCCTGACCACCCGGGTATTCCCAGTCAATATCAACACCGTCGTAGAATTTCCACGTTCTTAAAAACTCTTCCATTGATGCCACAAACGTGTCGCGGTTTGCTTTATCGGTAAAGTAAGCAAATGGGTCTGATAAAGTCCAACCACCCACTGATGGTAAGATTTTCAGATCAGGGTAACGCTGCTTTAACGCCATTAATTGCGAATACGTACCACGAATTGGATCATTACTATCAACACCTGGTAGCGCTTTTTGAATCGCAGCCCATGGGTCGTGGATCACCACTTCAAAATCTTGCGAGCCTGCACAGGCAGTATTTAGTGCGTTTTTAGGGCCCCCTGTTAACGAGTCATTAGGTCCACAAATTGGAATAAACCCATACAAGATATGACTGAGATTTTGCGCTGGTATATTGGTTACGTCGAAATCGCGACCATAAATACCCCATTCAACAAAGTAGGCACCGGTTACAAGACCATCTTTGGTACCAATATCTTGGTTGTTTGGATCATAATCCATCGGCAATGGCGCTAAGTGTCCGCCATCTGTATCGGCAATAACAATTGGCTTACCTTCACTGCGAGCACAGGTGGTACCGCCTTCACATAGTTCTACATATAAAGTGTGACGACCTGCTTTATCATACGGAAAGCTAATAACACCACTTTTAGTGCCTGCTGCCAGCGAGCCTTCATTAACCAACATATCATCGAAGTACACTTTATAGCTGTCGCCGCCATCCCCACTCCATGCGTTCCATTCAATGCTGATAGTGACTTCATCAACGCGGTTCACTAAGCTCTTGTATGAGCCTGTACCTTCAAGATCAACCTCAACAAATGAGTACTCTTGTGGCTCCCAAATAATGGTTGGTGTTGAAGGTGCTGCATTCGCTGCACTTGCAAAGAGTGCAACACCAATGGCTGCGCTTAATTGTTTTATATTCATGATTCTCTCTTATCTGTTTTTATATAGCGTTACGCTGTTATTGATAAAGTTTGAACTACAAAACTTTAGATTTCTGTCCATACTTGGCTGGCACCCGGAACATCTCCTTGGGTCCACCACTGCGCTCGATAGCGCTGTCCTTGATAGGTTACTTCGTCGCCGCCTTGATAGGCTTTGCCGCTGTTCCACTCGATTGATGCACTGCCTGATTCAAGCTGCCATGCATCACTACTGTCTGGTTGTGCGCCTTGGTTCCACCATTTCGCACTGTAAACTCCGCCGTTAAAACTCACTTTATCGCCCGTGTTGTATTGGCTTGTGCTATTCCAAGCAGGCACGCTCGGATCAACTGGATCAGGGTCGACCACAGTGCTATTGAGCACAGTCACGGTAAAACTTACTTGGCTTGTGAGCTCGCCATCTGACACCGATACTCTTACGGTGTAGCTTGTATCAGCATCTACAGAGGGGGCATTTAGCGTGATGTTGGCATCGCTACCCGTAAAGCTCAGTGGTGCAGGTACATCCCAGCTATAAGTTAATGTGCTTTGTTGATCATCAAAGGCGTGTAGGTGTATCGCGGTGCTGCTTTCTTCTTCGACTTGGAGGTCATCTGGTTGATGAATAATTGGCGCGGTATTGTCAGGAGCCGCTTGTACGCTTAGTGCAAAGCTGTAATTTGCATTCGTTGTAAAGACCTGATTAGTCATTAAATCAGACGCATCAAAGGCAATATCTCCAGCGCTATTTTGCACGCCAATATTAACTAAGTGCGCGTAATTAAGGTTTAACAGTGCTGCAAATTCAGCCTGCCAATTAGCTTGGTTATCAGCTGTGATCTGCATTTGTTGAGTGAGTAACTCTTGGCCATTTTCATCAAATAACCTCGCTGACACTCTACCGCCAACCTCAGCGTCTTGTCCTTGACGAACAAAGTAGCTAATTGCTGCCCAATCGGTTGGCTCTGTCGGGGTCGCATCGCTGACAATATTAATATCGCTACAGTTGTAGAAGCCTTCGCCACCGGCATCATCTCGTTGCCAACGCGTGTATAAAATGGCATCGCCACTGCGCCCTTGTGGAATAGATACGCTCATTTCATAGTAACGGCCGTTGTTAGCATCAATGCTAAAATCAAGATTACCGTACTCTTCAACAAGCTCTAGGTCGTCCCAAGTAAGCACTTGAGTCGCACTATCAAAGCCCGGTTTTGTTAAATAAAACTGCCAGAAACTCGGGTTATGCGGCGTACTTGCTAAAAAACGCACTAAAATATCGCCATTCGCATTAGGAATAACCTCACTGCGTTGCCAATGCGCTGAAGGTAAATCCATACCGCGTTTTTCAGGGTCGCCTGCGGCACATAATCGGCCATCAGGCACGCTTTGCTTTACTGCATCAAGGCTTGTGTAATCAATGGTATTAGCTGAAAATTCAATGTCTTGAACAAACTGTACATGCCCTGCTTCAACAAACGCTGCACGACAAGCTAGGTTAGGAATACCACTGCCATCAGCAGGCCACCAGTACCCACCATCAGCATTACATATCGCTTGACGAGCCTTCGGGCTTTCTAAAAATCCGTGGGCATTCACATGGCTTGATGCACAGGCAAGCAGCATGCTGGTTGCCACTGCCGATAAAGACAATGCCTTTGATTTCATTACTTTCATTGTTGTTCTCGCTGTAGAAATGCGGAGCAAAATGCTTGCTCCGCTTAGTTGGTTAAAGCGTGCAACTCACCGTCCAGTCAGCAGATGTGCCTGGCTCTGTGCTCGTCCACCACTTTGCTTCGTAAATCACGTTGTTGTGATTCATTAGGTCGCCGCCAACAGCATGGCTTGGGTTACCAGCCCAGTCAGTTTGCGGCCAATTTGGATACACTGGGATGCTTGCTACATCAACACCATTACAGCTTCCCTCGCCACCCGTATCACCACCGGTGTCACCGCCAGTATCACCACTGCCAGCTGTGCCATCTGGTAGCATTGGGTATTCGTATTTGAAGGCATAGATTTTGCCATTTTTCTCAATGGTGAAGTTAGTTGGCCCCGTAATTGGCATGTAGTACATAACTTGTGCCTCAACGGTTTCACCTGTGTTAAATGACTTTTCGATACCGCCCCACTCATTCACTAAGGTGATTGAAAAACGATGGAACTCATTTTCAAAACCGCCGATATTATCGCCAGCCGCATTAGAGCCATTCGCTTCAACAGCCATGCCGAGCTTTTCTTGTGCATTCCAATTTGATTTGAAAATTGCCGAGGTAGAAACGGGCACATCAAAGCTGATTTTTGCGCCGCTTAAGTCGATACCTGAGTTATTGGTGAATGCGAATGTAGGTGCGATTGGGTAGTTATCATCACCAATTGGAAAGTCTTTCACTGTAAAGCTTACGTCAACCGCTTCGCTTGGCAGGGTGAAATCGACATTACCTTGATGAGTGTTGTAAGCCACACCACTTTGGTTAAATTTATCGTAAGCAAGTGTGGTTAAGCTTGAGCCCATGAAGTACTCACCTTTCGCTGAGTCATAATCATAGTCACCGGCAAGCTCCCAGAACATGATGCCGCCAAGACCATTGTTGATAACATAATCAACTTTAGTTGCCATTGATTGCTCATCTTCAATTGATAAGAATACCTTTTTCTCTGCATTCCAAAGCCATGGAGCAACCGCTACATCATCGTAAAAACGTGTATAAGTACCCGTTAATACATCATCTGCATCGGTTTCTGGCGTTAGACCATAGATTTCAAGGTAAGAAGGGTTAATGCCATTTTCAAGATTTTTCGCATGCCATAGTGGGTTAGAACCTGCTGGCATTTCTTCACCAACATCGTTCTTATCGTGCCATAGGTTATCAATGCCGAGAGCGCCATTACCGCATTGATTTTTCTCACCAACGCCAGTCCCTTTCGCACATTTTGATTGATCTGGCAGCGCTGCTTGGCCCCATAAACCATTAGTACCACCGGATACATCTTTAAAGCCACGGGTGTAATATGGAATACCAATATTGATTCGACCTGCAGAGACCGCACCGCGGAAGTAACGCACAGCCCAATCCGTATTTAAGTAGCCAATTCCTTCAAACTCAGCGGTGGTATAAACGCCCCATTGCGCTAACTCAGAATCAAGACCGGTATCAAACAAGGCTGCGTTATGGCCTACATGTGAATTCCATGCACCATGTAAGTCATAAGACATAATGTTAACGTAGTCGAGATACTTCACGCTTTGGAATGTTTCCATACCACGTAATAAGTAACCTGAAGAGGGCGAAGCAATCGTTAACAAGTAATGCTTTCCAGCCTTTTCACCTGCAATATCAAGTTCTTCACGTAGTTTTTGCATCAATACACGATACGAGGCGTTAAGACCTGCGCGACGAGCATTAGAAATAGGAAAATCATCAGGGTGGCCTGAGTCATTCATTGACGATGGGTATTCGTAATCAATATCGACACCATCAAAACCGTAGGTTTCAATAAACTCAACGGCACTTTTCGCAAAGGCATCAATCCCCGCTTGGTTCACTGAGCCATCGGCATTGGTTGTCATCGTGTAGAAACCACCGCTGTTTACGCGAGTACCGTCTTCACCAAAATAACCACCTGTTTCAGCCCAGCCACCTACAGAGATTAAGGTTTTTACATCTGGGTGTTGTTTTTTGAATTTATTGAGTAAGTTAAAGTGACCTGTGTAACTAAAGCTTGGATCCATTTCAGCGCCTGTAACGCCCGGCCAAGTCATGTTTGTCGCTGGGTTGCCAGCTGCATTTGGATCACCAATCGAGACCTTGTTATTACCATCAACATGCGCAAAGGCATAGTTAATATGGGTGATCTTGTCCCAAGGAATATCGTTAACTAAGTAGCTTGGCTGACCATTGGCACCATTTCGCCAACTCGTAAAATAACCAATAACGCGGCGTGGATGATCTGGGCCCATTTTCTCGCGGCCATTTGCATCATACACGCTACAGTATGGGGTATTGACACCCGGCGTTTGGTATAAACCTTGCGGTTTACAATCTGTGCCTGGCTCTGTTGCTTCAACAACATTCACAACTTTGCTTTGTGTATCCGTCGCGCCTTCGTTATCGGTCACCGTTAAGGTAAATGAAAATTGCCCAAGTGCTGGAGCCTGCCACGTGTAACTTGAAGAAGCAGCACTTGCTTGATGAACTTCAGTGCTGTTTTCAGTTAACGATAACGCGGTCACTTGACCATCGCTATCAGTGCCAGAAAGCGCAAACACCACACTGTCACCCACCGTTACTTGTGACGGCAGTGAGCTAAATTCAATGCTTGCCACTGGTGCTTGGTTGACCGGCTCAACGTCATCAGACACATTCACTGAATGTGCAACCGCTGTAGAGGTTAACCCTAAATCATCCGTTGCGACCGCGCTGATAACATGGCTGCCTTGGGTTGCTTGCCAGCTCGCTGAATAAGGTGCGCTTGTCACAACACTCAGCGAAGTACCATCAACAAAAAACTCTACACTTGCCACACTACCATCAGGATCAGCAGCGATCGCACTTATGACAACGCTGTCACTTGTGGTAAATAAAGAACCCTCTGCGGGTGTTAAGCTGCTAATTTGAGGTGCTTGATTTTCATTGACAACGCTGTCACAAACAGCCAATAAACGCCACTCTTGATCGACACCAGAAGTCTCCACAGGGTTGGTTTGCGTCCACCATTTGGCTTCATAAGCGCTACCTTGTGCTTGAACCTGATCACCACCAACATGTGTTTGCCCTTGTTGCCACACTTCTAAGTTGCTGCAATCAATCGCAGCCTGTGCTGTAAAGCCGTATAAACCTAGTGACAGCGCACTCAGTTTAAAGGCATTTTTTATTAATTTATGCGAGCTCATTCGCTCCCTCCGCCCAAAGTTTCAATAACATTTATTTTACAAATCCAACTTTAAAGTAACACAAAGCACTGTTACGTCAAGCTTGCATTTACCCACAAAAGGTAAAATAAACACACTTTTTGATGCAAAATTTAAACATAGACACTAAAAAAGAATTAATTATTTTTATTGAAAAGCAAAAACGAGGATGATTCTACAGAGTAAAAATGAACATGAAATTAACAATATTTTAACCACAAAAGTACGGTTTATCTGGTTTGCGCACAAAATAGTCAGAGGTTATGTGAGGTAAAACAAAAATAATTACCGTATCGATTCTGGGTATATAACGAATAAATTAGTTTTTAGGTAAAAATTTCTATTAAAATTGGGTGAAATTTATTCTTAACACGAATTTTAGTCATAAAAAAAGCAAACACTCAGTGTTTGCTTTTCACAAAAATCCTATTTGATCACAACTTAATTAAGCAGCGATTAAATAGGACTCTCGTCCTGCATGTTTAGCCTTACGTTGATATGCACCTTTACCTTTTTTAGGTTTCTCTACTTTTGCTGTGAACAGCTTAGATGTCACCATTGCGGCGTACACATTGTCGTTGATTACACCACGACCAGTATCAACTTGGCCTTGTGCGCGTTGTTTCTTTTTGCTCATTTTTTACTCCTATTAAACGTGCTGCGAGTATATACCTAGCCTAGCGCTACGCAAGTATTTTTAATAAAAAAACGATGATTTTTTACCCCTTATTTTGTCTTACTCGTTTTGACTAAACACCATTCCTTGTTGTCATTTTACTGACTAAATTCGCTTTTTGATTGCATTCACTACCTAACTACTGGCAAAACTAGCGAAACCAACCATAGTTAATTAAAAACAAACAGGATTACGATGACTGACTTTCTCTTAATCGCCTATATTTTCCTTATTGCAGGCATTATTGCCGTGCCTATTGCCAGCAAACTGGGGTTAGGTTCAGTACTTGGCTACTTACTCGCTGGTATTGTTATTGGGCCAACACTGACATTTTTAAATGTTGATGTGATTGCCATCCAGCATTTTGCTGAATTTGGTGTGGTAATGATGCTGTTCATTGTTGGCTTAGAGCTTGAACCCAAAGCGCTTTGGTCAATGCGAAAACAGCTTATTGGCCTTGGTGGCGGACAGGTGGTTTTATCAGCTGCCGCCTTTACGGGTATTGGTTTAGCATTTGGTCATGCTTGGCAAACAGCACTTACAATAGGCTTAATTTTATCACTTTCATCGACCGCGATTGTGCTGCAAACGCTTTCAGAGCGCGGGCTATTAAAGTCAGATGGTGGTCAAGCCTCATTTAGCGTATTACTTACTCAAGACATAGCCGTTATTCCTATGCTTGCGTTTATTCCCTTGCTTGCTTTACCTGAACTAGCGCCAGCCATTGCAGATACAGCCCATACAAGTGAAGACACTCATGCTAGTTTAAGCTTGGTGGCGGGTCTTGAGAGCTGGCAAGCAGCGCTGGTTACTTTAGGTATGATAGCGCTCGTTGTTTTTGGTGGTAACTACTTAACCGCACCCATTTTTAGATTTGTAGCACAAGCACGGCTTCGCGAATTATTTACTGCAACAGCCCTATTCTTTGTTATTGGTATCGCTTTGATGATGTCGTTAGTAGGCTTATCACCTGCACTTGGTACTTTTTTAGCGGGTGTTGTGCTTGCAAATTCACCTTATAAACACGAACTCGAAAGTAATATCGATCCCTTTAAAGGGCTGTTGCTAGGATTATTCTTTATCACCGTTGGCGCTAGTATCAATTTTCAATTACTCGCAGATAACCTAGCTACCATTGTGCTCTTAACCAGTGCATTGATTGTAACAAAAACAGCTGTACTGCTTATTTTAGGTCGTATTTTTGGTCTTAGAGGCGCCGCACTCTGGTTGCTAGCACTGGGGCTTGCTCAAGCTGGTGAGTTTGGTTTTGTACTACTTGCTTACAGTGTCTCTAATAATGTATTGGCAGACAACATCGCCGACCAACTTTTACTGGTTGTTACTTTATCCATGCTACTTTCACCTGGGTTATATATCCTTTATCAGCGTGTGATAGCCCCCCGTTTCATTTGTGAGCAACCAGGAAAAGAAACAGACGAGTTTCCCGATGATAGCCATGTGATCATTGCAGGCTCAGGCAGAATGGGTGGGCTGGTTGACCGTATTTTACAAGCTGGCGGCTATAAAACGACTGTGATTGATTACAACTACAAGCAACTCGAAGCCTTAGAGCGTGTTGGTATTCGTAATTTCTTTGGTGATGCAACTCGACCAGACTTACTCAGTGCTGCAGGCATTGAAGATGCAAAACTGCTGGTTGTTGCGCTTGATGATGCCGAACAAATCACTAAATTAGTTCGTTATGCGATGCAAAATTACCCGCATTTACATGTGGTTGCCCGCGCTGTAGACCGCCATCATGTATACGATTTATGGGCTTACGGTTGTCGAGATATTATTCGCGAAACATACGACAGTACCATGCGTATGGGCCGCTCAGCTTTTGAAGCACTCGGTATTGAGCAAGAGAAAGCCCAAGAGATGGTCGATATTTTCAGTGAGTTCGATAAAGAAATGCTACGCGAAGCCGCCGATGTCTACGAAATCGGCGTGCCATTCGAAGAAAACCATGCCTATATCGAGCGGATCAACAAGATATTCGATGAAAAAGAACCCGAAATAAAACAACAAATGCGCGAGATTTGCGACCGAGTGGTTAATGGTTCGAAATAGCAAAAATATTACAATTATGGAGGAGGTGTTTTCACTTCCTCTTTTTCTTCTCATAAACTTCTCTTTGTGAAAATAATTTTAATCACAGACAACAAAGAGGCGCTTCGCGGTACACAGAGAAAACAAAAACTCTCAAAGAGGCTGCGCATTGAATAGGATAAAACGCGATATGAAATCGCTGCTACAAATTTGATGTCGTTCGTAGGAATGGCTTCAGCCATGAACTCTCAAACACCACACCTATGTAAAACGACTAGACGTAGGCGTGAAATTTATTTCGCGCGCCATGCAAGCATAACGCCTACGTAGCAGCGGCTTTATGCCGCGACATTGGTGATGGATGCGAATTATAAGGTGCGAGATTAAAATCGCAGCTACAAGTTCATTTCTCGTAACTTACCTGAATGTGAAGATATTAAATAATGTAATAAGGAGTATTACAGCATGGAAAGGCTTAATAAAAAGGAAAAGCTGCTATCAATTTTGTTCGGATTGGCAGCAATTATTAATTTAACTGTCAGTGTTTATTCGCTTATATTACAAGGCCTAGACTGGTTAGAGTTCATTAGTTGTCTAGCAATTTCACTTATAATTTTAGCGGGTAGCTTAAACCCAAAGCTATTCTTTAAACCGGTAAAAAAATTATTTTCACCACGCTTCACTTTAGAGCCAATAATTAATTCGACTGTCTACTACACAATTATAGTTGCAGGTTGGATTTTGTTATTTGGAAGCATTCTACTAAATAGATTCTGGAGTGCTTAAATGCAGATGAAAACTCAAAAAAGCGAAATAAAACGCGATATGAAATCGCTGCTACAGACTCGCATCTAGTATCTCGAAACTCGCAAACTTTCCCCTTGCAACTCTCTAATTAAAGACAAATGTCGGATACTAAAATTAAGCAAAAAAATAGCGCCGTTAGGCGCTATTTAAGTTTCATATCAACTTAGGAATTAAAAACTAAAACTTAATTTTGCGTAGTAGGTCATACCATCAAAACCATAAGGTAGTGCACGAACAGGGTATTTGAATGCTTTATTTGTAATAAAATCAAGCGCTTCATCTTCGCCTAGTTCGTCTGGCGTTACATCAAAGATATTATCAATACCCGCCGATAGCATGAGTTCGTCAGTTAGCTGATAGCCCACATTAACATCCACTAATACCGCCGATTCTACCGTGCTTGTGTCTTTAAACTCACCGGTAGGTGATAGCTCATCAGGCAAACCAATGTGGTCATTACCAAAGTATTTAACGTCTGTTTCACCATAGTAATTAAAGCGTAGCATGCTGTTGAAATCGCCACGATCGTATTCAAACGTTAGCGTTGCACGCTCACCTGGTTGACCGTCTGTTAAGAAACTACGTTGTAAATCATCAAGGGCGATTGATTCAGGAATACCCTCTGGTGCATTTACATCATCAATTTCAGTTTCGTTAATGTTACCCGCGAAGGTTGCTGAGAAATTACCGTCGTATAAATCGGTGCGGTACGAAGCAATAATATCAACCCCTTTAGTGGTTGAATCAACTGAGTTTGAGAAGTAGTTGGCTTGCTGTGCCCCTGTTGCATTAAGCGCAGCCACAGCCTCGGCACTAAATGCCACATCGTCCGCCGACATTAAGCTGCCAAGGGTAATTCTGTCTTTGATCTCTACATGATAAAAATCAACAGTTAATGATAAATCGCTGGTTACGTTATAAACAAAACCCGCACTTAAGTTTTCAGAGCTTTCAAGGCCTAGACTATCAACGCCAAGTGCTGATGGGAAATCAGAGCCAGCAGTTGCTGTGAATGACTGCAATAACACACCACCAGCACCTAGGTTTGTAGTGTAAGCAGTGTACGCACTTTGTTGCAATGATGGCGCTCTAAAGCCAGACGAAATCGCACCACGCACGGCAAAGTCATCGGTAATTTCATAGCGCGTTGCTAGCTTACCAATGATGTCATCACCGGCATCAGAGAAGTCTTCATAACGAAGCGCTGTACTTACTTGCCATGCATCCGTGATCAACGTTTCGGCATTCACATAAAATGCATAGCTGTGACGACTCTCTTTATTTGACGCTTCAGGGCGTAAACCGTTATAAGCTTGGAAACCACACTCAGCAAATACGCTGCTGTCGTTTACCGCTGGGAATGAAGTATCTGAATTAGCTAAACCACACGCATAAGACGCTTCTTCGCCCGGCACGATTTCATAATTCTCTTTACGGTATTCGGCTCCCACAGATACATATAAAGGCTCACTGCGGCCAAAATCAACAATACCATTCAGGTCTGCATTTACTGTTGTTTGATCAAACCTAAAGCCACCTGAGTAGCCACCATTAGGGCCTGCATTTGCAACAATATCAGCATCGCTTGCATCAGGGTTATTCGCAACATATTCAGCAGCATACGACGCATTTAGGGTGTTTTTTGACGTAAAATCATAACTGTTTTCACCATATACTGCAGATACGTCATAGCTCCAATCTGGATTTAACTCACCGCGTAAACCAAGTGAAAACGAAATATCTTCAGCTTCGTTATCGATACGAGGTAAAAAGCCATCGCCATATACTTGCACCACGTTCTTCGCTGCTTGGTCAAAGTTACGATAAAAACCATTACCTAGCGCAGTACGGTTTGAGTATCCGCCAAATGAGTAAAGCTCAGTCTCACCGAATGGTAACGCCATGTTATAAAACACAGACGTAAATTCGCTATCAGCATTACCTTGCCCCCAACGAACCTCGTCAGATAGCGTACCTGCTGGTACATCAACTGAGCCACCAGTATCACGCTGGGCGCGGTTGGTGCCATCAGCATCACGGTATTCTAAAGAAAAGTTAATGAAGCCGCCTTCATCACCTAAATCAAAACCCCGGTTTAAACCCATTGAAATAGTGTCACCATCGCCTTCACCTGTACTACCCGCTTGCACATAGCCCGTTGTTACACCAGTTGAATCGTTTAACGATAAGTTGATAACACCAGCAATCGCATCTGAGCCATATTGCGCCGCAGCACCATCACGAAGTACTTCAACGCCTTTTAAAGCGGTAAGCGGAATCGCGTTCATATCGGTACCTGCAGCACCGGCACCTACAGTACCATTTAAGCCAAAAATAGATTGGTTATGACGGCGCTTACCATTGATAAGCACTAACGTTTGGTCAGGCTGTAAACCACGAAGAGTCGCTGGTCTAAATAAGTCAGAGCCATCTGACACTTGCGTGCGTGAAAAGTTAAATGAAGGAGCCGTCGCTTGCAGACTTTGGCCGAGCTCAGTAAAACCACCTTTGTTTAGGTCATCTGCATCAATTAAATCAACGGGTGATGTTGATTCGGTAGCCGTACGATTAGCAACCCGAGAGCCTAATACAGAGATTTGTTCGATGTTTTTATCTGCTTTGGCAGCAGGTGCTTGCTCAGCTGCCTGCACTGAAGTCGCAGAAACAGCCACACTGACCGCAACGGCCAGCATACTTAAAGAATGTGTTGTCATGTGTATCCTGTTGATATTCTGGCTTTCCTTAAAACAAAAGACGCCCCTTTTGGAGAAATTTAGAAAAGCACTAAGCACGTATTATTGATTTTAAAATCACAAGTTTGAAAGCTAACTCAAGCCTGCGAGTTAACCTTTACAAAACATCCTATCAACAAATCCACAAAATGAAAGAAAAAAGAGGTACGACTTAGGTATAAATATTTCTATTTATAGTATTAATAGAGTTTCAGTGGTGGGAATTATTCACTTTACAGCAGAAATAAGCAAAATAATGCAACTATCAGCTTATCTCTACTGAGGTGAGGAGTATTTACTTATCTTGTTCCAACATCGCCAGCTTTTCATCTTCAAGCATTAACGCCATAGTGGCAATTTCAGATAAACTCTCGTCTAGTGCGTTAAAGAAGGTCACAAACCCTTCGCCTAGTTTATCTGGTTCAGGGTGGTTTGCTAGCGCCTGATCCCACATTGCAAAGGTGGTAAGCAAATCGAGAGTTGCTTCAAAATTATCAATAAACAATTGACCATCTTCGCTTTCATTTTCTTGTTGACCATCCGCTTGCAGTAAAAATTGTAAATCGCTGTGCCAAATTTCTTGATTCACGATATAAGCTGCAATATAGCCGCTACAAAAATCTTGCAGTGCTTGGCTTGGCTCATTGCTGTTTACTTCATTTGGATATAATTCGGCTAAAATCTTCTTTTGTTCAACTTGTGCTTCGGTCACATTATCGAGCAGCTCAATCATTGCATCGCGTGGCTCAGAATCCGTCATTAAGGTGTTGAATACCGCTTCATCATTATCAGCAATGTAATTGGCAAGCTCTGACTCTCCAAAAAACTCTGAACAGGCTAACAAACCAGACATATAGCCAAGCACTTGATCCAAACTCACTCGATTCGTTGCACTTTGACTGGCGAGATAGTTGTTAAAAACATCTGAACTTTGTTGATTGAGCATAACGTGCCTTTTCAATAATTTTAAATGGGTTTAGCTCTACACTAGCGAATCCACAAATTTTTGCAACAACTGAAATACTGTCAACTAGTTACCTGACTCAAAACAGGAAATACGCAACTCATTCTTGTGCCAATTCCTTGCGAGCTTTGAATATGAATTCGACCTTTATGTTCATGCACAATAGCATACACCATCGTCATACCCATGCCGGTACCTTCTCCTACTGGTTTAGTAGTGAAAAAAGGATCATATATTTTAGCGATGGTCTCTGCTGACATACCAATGCCATTATCTTCAATGTCAATATATATGTGTTGCTCTAGCTCATAAACATTGATAGTAATTTTTGTTTGAGAGTCTTGATTATCGCAAGCTTGTTTAGCATTAATTAAAAGATTAACAATTACTTGGCTAATAGCAGCTAGATTACACCAGCTTTGGGATATTGGGCTATATTGCGATTGCAAATGACAATTTCTTAATTGATTAGTAAGAAGTTTCACCGCACTTGTCACTGCATCTGTCATATCAGCAAACTGCATATCCTGACTTTTAGGGCGAGAAAAATTCAACAAGTTCGACACTATTTTACTAATCCGTTGCAAACCTTGTTCTGTATCATCAATTAAATCAGGTAAATCATCAGCAACAAACGCAAAAGAGTGTACTTGGTTTAGATCCACCAGCTGTTGATGAAAAGCCTCTTTGTCTATGTGATTTTCACTAAACTCGCTACATAATTTCAGTAGCTTGCCGAAGAAACCACAGTAGCTTTTCAAACTATCAAGGTTACTCATACTATAAGCAAGCGGGTTATTAATTTCATGTGCGACTCCAGCACACAATGTGCCTAAAGTTGCCATTTTTTCAGCTTGAATAAACATAGCTTGATGATGCTCTAAATCAGCAACTTTTTGTTCAAGCTCACTATTAACAGCTACCAGAATCCGGCTTTTATCGGCAAGCAATTGTTCGGCCTCTTCTCTGGCCGCTTTCTCTAATAAATAAGCTTGTTTAAAATCATCCATTTTAATCTCAAACTGTGTTTGTCTCTTTTAAAACCTAGCACAAGGCTTAATTTAAGGCTATGTTATTGATTAACGATGATTCATAGTAAAATGGCATGGCAGAGCAAATTAGCAAACAACATATTCAGGTTTTATGCATTGATGATGATGAAATAGTGCTGCGAACTCTTTTGCGGTTATTATCAGCTAACAATATCACCGTAAAAGCCTGCTCAGATCCCAAAGATGGACTTAAAACTCTAGCTAATTATAGTTTTGATGTAATTATCTGCGACATGCGTATGCCAAGCATGAATGGGGCTGAGTTTTTCGCACAGGCACTCACCATTGCTCCTGAACCACAGCGCATTTTGCTAACCGGTTACTCAGATATAGAAAACACGATTGCTGCAGTCAATATCGGTAAAATTCATACTTACATACAAAAACCATGGCAAAACGAATTACTACTAAGCAATATAAATGATGCGATAGAAAAAACATCTTTGAAACGCCAGAATCAACAGTTAGAACAAAAAATTAAAGCGCAAAACAGCCAACTAAAAGAGCTAAACAACAACCTTGAGCAAATGGTAGAAAAGCGCACACAACAAATCCGTAAAGTATTAAAACAACTTGAAACAGTAAATGAACGAGAGAAGCATGAGCATCGCGCTACTTTTGAGATTTTATATAACTTTATAAATGCCAACCCTTACCTAGATGGAACACAAGCTCAAAATATTGCTGCTACCTGTAAACAACTAGCCACGCGCCTTGGTCTAGACAATCAACTTATAGAAATGACAGAAATGGCAGGATACTTATCACAAATAGGTCTACTTGCAATGGAGCCAGAGCTTTATAAAAAACCAACTAAAGAACTCACTGAAACACAACGAAAACTATTTTATACGCACCCAAGTACAGCACAATTAATGCTCATGCCTGCGCCTCACTTAAGTGACGTATCTGAAGCAATTTATTACCAATTTGAACACTATAATGGGACAGGAAAACCGAAAGGGTTAAAAGGGAATGAGATTCCAAAAGCCGCGATGATATTAGCTGTAGCCCGTGATTTTTGGCAAGCCGTTGCACAACTTTCAAGCTCAGAGAGTAGTAATTTTGAAAGGGCTCGCGATCAATTACAGCTCTATAGCGGAACATACTACCACCCAAAAATTTTAGAAATATTTAATAGCTTAGAAATTAACTGTGCGAGTGTTCAAAATGTTGGCACTATGAAAATTCTTTCAGCACAAAACCTTAAAAATGGCATGGTGCTTGGTCACGCGCTCAGAAATTACGACGGTATTTTACTGTTGCCAAAAGGGCATGTATTTGGCCCTAAATCGATTAATAAACTGCAACAACTAGAATCGAAAAAACCGAACCCTTTCAGGATCATGATCAAAAATTAGCGAATAAAGTGATCACATAGCCAGCTTACTTCGTTACAATGTGATTTATATTACGATTACTTCATACAGGAGCACTCAGTGTCGCGATTTTCCGCCATTACCGATAAGCCGCACGACGGCCGATTCAACAAAAAAACGGGCATTTTACTGACCAACTTAGGGAGCCCAGACGCCCCTACTACCGCGGCACTTAGAACATATTTACGCGAGTTTTTATCAGACCCACGAATTGTCGAGATCCCGCGTTTCATTTGGATGATCATCCTTTATTGCTTTGTACTTACGTTACGCCCAAAACGTTCAGCAGCACTTTATAAAAGTATCTGGACTGAAAACGGCTCACCGCTTACTCATATTACCCGAGAGCAAAGCAAAAAGTTAGCAGCCCTTTTAAAAGACAAAGGACACCACGACACCGAAGTAGTTATGGCCATGCGCTACGGTAACCCTTCAATTGAAGCAGGCCTTGAAGAGCTGCGCGAAAAAGGTATCACTCGCGTGATTGTGCTGCCTATGTACCCACAATATTCAAGCACCACGATTGGCTCAACATTTGATGCAGTATCAAATGTGCTTCGCAAGTGGCGCTGGGTGCCAGAGCTGCATTTTATTAATGGCTATCACGACAATCCGACTTACATTGATGCTCTAGCCGCTAGCATTAGCGAAGATCTAAATGCCCATGGCACGCCACAAAAGTTGGTGTTTTCGTACCATGGTACACCTAAACTGTTTTTAGAAAACGGCGACCCTTACTACTGTTTTTGTATGCAAACTACCCGTTTAGTGGCTGAGAAACTTGGCTTTGAAAAAGACTTTGCTGTAACAACCTTTCAAAGCCGTTTTGGTAAAGCTGAATGGTTGAAGCCATACACAGACGCAACCCTTGAAAGCTACCCTGCTGAAGGCATTAAAGACGTTGCAATTTTAAGCCCTGCGTTTAGTGCCGACTGTTTAGAGACACTAGAAGAACTCGAAGGCGAAAACCGCGAAAACTTTGAGCATGCAGGCGGTGAAAAGTACCGCTACATTCCAGCATTGAATACCCGCGATGACCATATCAATGCAATGTTTGAAGTGATAAAACCACTACTTAAATAACAAAAGGCCCTAGCTATTATATACAGTAACTAGGGCTTTTTTAATATTGAAGCGTGTCACTAATCTTTGCGTGTCATAACCAAAGTCACCGTACCTGCAACAATTCCCCAAAATGCAGAACCAACCGAGAACAAAGTTAGATTAGACGCTGTGACCAAAAAGGTCACGATAGCGGCTTCGGTATAATACGCCTCAGTTAAAGCTTGCTGTAAGCTACTGGCAATAGTGGCAAATAGTGCGATACCCGCCAACGCCAAAATCAATGCCTGTGGCAAGCTTGCTACCAAACCAACCAAGGTTGCCGCGAGGAGCGCCATAATAATGTAAAACACCCCACCAGCAATGCTTGCCCAATAACGTTTTCTTGGATCTTTATCAGCCTCAGGGCTCATACAAATGGCAGCGGTGATAGCCGCTAGATTAATGGCATAGCCACCAAATGGTGCAATAAATACATTTAATAGCCCGGTTACATTTAACGCTGCCGACACAGGGGCTTTATAGTGATGCGCTTTTAATACAGCAATACCCGGTAAGTTTTGCGACGTCATAGTCACAATAAACAGCGGTAAACCAACACTTATCATGGCGTTTAAATCAAACTCAGGTGCAATGTAAGCAAACTCGCTCATTTTCCACTGCCAGCTAGAGGTATCAATTTGCCCAGTTACACCTGCTATTAAAAATCCCGCCACAACCACTGCGAGCATAGCAAAGCGTGGAAAGTAACGTTTTCCACATAAATAAACAGCCACCATTAACCCAATCACTAAAGGCAGCTCGTTCATAAAGTTGAACACATCAATACCAAAATTCACCAACACGCCTGCAAGCATTGCACAGGCCAGTTGACTTGGGATCTTATTCATCATTTTTTCGAACACGCCAGTAATGCCAGACAAAAACACCAGCGCAGCGGAGAACATAAACGCGCCAACAGCTTGATTTAAGCTATAGCCTTGGGCACTTGAAATAAGGAGTGCCGCTCCGGTTGTTGACCACGCGATAAGAATAGGCACCTTGTAGTAGTAAGACAACGCAATTGAGCTGACGCCCATAGCAAGACCAAGCATTAATACCCAGCTAGCAACCAAATCAGGTGTGCCACCTAACACCATAACGACCTGATAAATAAGCGCAATTGAGCTAGTAAAGCCAATAATAACGGCCACTAACCCCGCAGTTGCTCGACTGATGAGCTGACTCATGTACACACACTCCTTGCAATTAAAAATCTACCATATCCTATGATTTGCCAGATGGCACTGTACACTTTTGTAGTATTTTAAGATTAATTTACTATACAGAAGAGGCATTTACTGCAATGCCAAACATTAACAAAATTTAATTTTCTCTCCACCTTCAAGCAATCCTTACTTAGTTAAACTGCAAACACTGACTAATTTAAGGACCAATCATGACAAAACTAATCAATCAAAATCGCCTATCTATTATTTCGTTAGCAACAATCAGTGCACTACTTTCAGGCTGTGGCAGTAGTAGTAAGAGTGAGGAACCAGTACAAAATACTCTCACTTTGCCAAGCTTATTAGTCGGTGAGGTAAGTGCGATATCAAGTAACAGTATTACAGTTAACCAACATCAAATAGCCACAAATAATGCTGACATTGAGGTGGATGACAACCACGCATTAATCAGCGATCTAAAAGTGGGTATGATGGTTGAAGTTGAAACAAATGGTAAAGAAGCAACTCAGATTGATTATGATCCAAGTTTTAAAGGGCCTGTTAGTATCAATGAACAAGGCGCTACAATTGCGGGCTTCAAGTTAAATAATTTAAATACCGAAAACCTTTCAAATGGTAGCCTGGTTGAATTAAGCGGTTATAACAATAGCCATAGTGAATTCACGGTTACCTACCAACAACCATTATCTAACAGCGCAGAATTAGAACTCGAAGGTTTCATAACAGATCTAAACACTGCCTCTTATACTTTTAAACTAGGTGATTTAACTGTTCAATATCAACAGGCAGACATCGACGGCGCATTAGAAAACAATCAATTCGTTGAAGTAGAGGGCCGCTTAGAAGGTAACTTATTAATGGCACAAGAGGTTGACGCTGAACATAACTTTACAGCTGATGACGATCTAGATACAGCGCTTTTTGGTACAATTACCTTCATCAACAATGACGCTTCCTTGGTTACCCTGAACAATCAATGGCAAGTGAGTATTACCGATCAAACTAAATTTGAAGATACCACTCGCGCTACATTAACCATAGGAGATACGATAGAAGTAGATGCCATCTGGCAGCAAGCTAATAATTGGTTTTTAGCCCACGAAATAGATCTGGAGAAAAGCCACACTTCGCCTAATTTAAGCAGTAATTTTAGTGTTTCTGGCTTTGCCAATTACAGCAATGGCAACATTATTATCAATGGCATCAGCTTGAAAATCACAAATAGAACCGTTTTTGAAGATGGGTTAACAGCAGATACTCTTTCAGGTGAATGGTTAGAGCTTGAAGGTCTTATTGATGGACAGAGCTATATTGTCAGTGAAATCGAACGTGATAACAGCAATGAACCTCTTGAATTAAAAGGCATAGTAACAGTAACTGAATCGCAACAGGCTAGTTTATTCGGCTACATCAGTGAAGATAACAGCTTAGCGAGTTTTACAGAACAATATGTTGATCTAGAATGCCAGTGGGTACAAGATAACATCGTACGTGCATGTAAGCTTGATGATTAACAACAAAATACAACAATGGCAGCACTAAACGTGCTGCCAAACTAATGTCGAAATATTATGAAAAAACTAGTTTTAACTTGCCTGTGCTTAATTTCTGGCCTTGCTTTTGCTGCAAGTTCAGCCATTTTTAATATGCTAGATTCAAGCACAGCCCCCGCCCCGACTGAAGTTTTATATAACATAGAACAGCACTATGCGAAAAATGCCGTTATTGTTGAGTTTGAGCTGGAAATTGAAAATGGTCAAAGCGTATTCGAAGTCACTTTATATGAAGCTAAAAAACAACGATTTATCGAATTACTTTTAGACAGTGCGGGAAAGGTAATAGAGCTTGAATATGAAGCTCCGGAGCTTGATGAACAAGAAGAAATAGCAGCTGCTAATTTGATGAGCCGTAAAGGTTACACATTACATGGTTTAGTAACTCAACTAGATAGTGAGCCAACACACTACCTAATTGAAGCCCAATTAGAGCAAGACATGGGTATCACATACATGGTCGCCACATTCGTAACCAGCAAAGGGCGTCACAAAAAAGCGATTGATCTTGAGACGGGTAAGAACTTACCTTTGCTTCGTTGGGGCAATTAATGAAACTATTATTAGTTGAAGACGACCAGCAAAATCGCGAGTTTTTATACAAGGCTTTTATTGAGCAAGGCTACACATTAGATTGCGCAGAAGATGGTCAACAAGGGCTTATGCTAGCGACGTGTGAACATTACGACGCGATTATTCTAGATCGTATGCTTCCTAAGCTTGATGGTTTACAGGTATTGTTAGCATTAAGAGCAACCGGCAAAACAACGCCTGTATTGATACTATCTGCGCTAGATAAAGTAGACGACAGAGTGACAGGTTTAAAAGCCGGCGGTGATGATTATCTAACAAAACCCTTCTCTTTTTCTGAATTAGCTATTCGAGTCGAAAACTTAATAAAACGGCATACCTTTCATGCCCCACTGAGCACTAAAATTAGTCTTGCCAATTTAACGCTCGACTACAGTAATCAACGAGTTGAAGTAAACACTAAAACTGTTAATTTACAGCCCAAAGAATTTAAATTGCTTAGGTATTTATTAGATCACCAAGACAAATTAGTCACCCGCACCTTATTGTTTGAATCGGTATGGGAATATCATTTTGATCCTGGCACCAACGTTATTGACGTGCATATTGCGAGGCTTCGTAAAAAGCTCACAGAAGCGTCCGCGCAATTAGAAATCGAAACAGTTCGCGGTGTCGGCTACCGCTTAAAAGCTAGTGAGAGTTAATGTACGAAAATAACCTACGTTTGTTCGACCCAAGAAAAAGCTCGGTTTGGCGTTTAACATTGGCCTTTGCAGCAATTACCGCTGTTACTTTATTACTTGCGATTACTTTAATCTACCAACTGTTACTTGGCGAGCAAAGCCGTCAAGTTGAACGGCGCCTTGATGCCGAAAAAACACGTATCGAAGCGCTCGCCTCCGAATTTGACAAGCAAAGCTTTTTTCAACAGCTGGATGTTTTCAGAAGCGAAGGTGATATTTTAATTTTTTGGCAGAGTGATTATGAACAAAGTCAGCAGCTAAGCTTTTTACCCGATAATATCCCCTCACTCCCCGAAACAGTTGTTTTTCCTGTTCTTGATACCGGACGAGGTCAAATACGCCTACTCACAACAGGCAAAGTTAAAACCGTTTATGGCAATATCGTGCTCGCCACTGCCACAGAGCATTTACAACGTTTAATCATCGATTTCAAATCAATCGCTAGTTGGACTTTTATCTTAGCAATAGCGTTAACAGGCTTGTTTGGTTACCTATTTTCTCGTCGACACTTGCGTCGTGTAAACTACTTCAATGCAACAGCCGAACAAGTTCAAAATGGCAACTTAAGCGCGCGTTTATCCCATAAAGATAAAGGTGATGAATTTGATCGTTTAGCAGCTCACATCAATACAATGCTCGATGCAGTAGAGGAAAATTTCGCTTTGGTACAGGGAATTACCGATAATATCGCTCATGATCTAAAAACCCCACTGACACGATTAAAACTTAATTTAGAGCAGCGTTTACAAAAGCTGCCAGAAATGGGCTACGAGCTTGAACAGCTCAATAGTATCATTAACACCTTTGACGCCATGCTAAAGCTCACACGTTTAGAACATGGACAGTTTCCGCTACAGCTCGAAACAATTGATAGTAGTCAACTTGCCAATGATATTAGTGAAATTCTACAACCCAGTGCCGAACAAAACGGTCAATCAATTGATGTCGCTATTTCTTCACCTTGGCAATTAAGCGGTGATCGAAACCTGTTGTTTCAAGCAATTTTTAACCTAGTCGAAAATGCTATAAAGTACGCTGGTAAGGGCGCAACGATTAAAATAATAATTGCTGAAAAAAGTATATCAGTTGTCGACAATGGTAAGGGTGTCAATGAACATGATTTACAACAGCTCACAAAACGCTTTTATCGCAGCGATCCGGCGCGTCAAAAAGAAGGGTTTGGTTTAGGCCTTGCAACCGTACAAGCAATTTGCAACCGCCATTCACTCAACTTATTTCTAAGTTCAGAAAATGGCTTTTGTGCAAAAATAACCGAAGATTAAGCTGCGCTCTTAGCTGCTTTTTCTTGCGCTTCTGGTTTTGTGGGCTTATCAAAAATACCTAAACGAATGCGAATAAAGTGCAAAATCTCTTTGGCTACATCAATACCCAACGCACCTTCTAAGCCTTCAAAGCCAGGGCTTGAGTTTGCTTCACAAATTTTAAAGTGCTGCTCATCAAACAATAAATCAATGCCAGCCACATCAAGGTTAAGTACGTTCGCTGTTTGGGTTGCAAGCCATTCGATTTCTGGCGTAATAGGAAATGACTTACCAGTGCCACCTGCACTAACATTGGCTTTAAAGTTTTTACCCTGTGAGTTACGTTCCATACACGCAACAGCACGGCCACCGATAGTAAGTACTCGCAAATCACGGCCATGACTGGACTTAACAAACTGCTGTAAAATGATGTTTGCTTGTGGATTTGCAGCCTCAATCAGCTGCATTAAGTCATCAAACTCTTCTTTTGATTTTGATAAAAATACACCACTCCCCTGCGAGCCCGATAAGGTTTTAATAACCACAGGAAAGCCAATTTGCTTTTCAACCAAATCAATATTCACCGGAAATTTAACCAACATGGTATTTGGCGTGGGTAAATTACACTCTGCAAGAATTTGCTGTGCAAATAATTTGTCTTTTACTGTTTCGATAGATTGCGAACTGTTAACACAGTACACACCTAAACGTTCAAGGTGGCGAATAATCGCTAGCGCAAAATAAGTTGTACTTGCCCCCATGCGAGGGATAACAAAATCGGGGAGCTCAACTGACTTACCATCAATTAAAATACTTTTACCGTCTTCACGGGTAATAGTCAGGTCAAATTGATCAGGCGAATAAACTTGTAAATCTATGCCCTCTTCTTCGGCTGCAGCAAGTAAACGTTCTACTTCATAGGTTTCTTGTTTTAACAAGCCTTGGCTATCTTTATAAATGATCCACCCGCGCATGCTTGGTACCTCTGGTCTTTGAGTTTCGGTGACAAAAAAACGCGGATTATGCTGAGCATTCAAAGCCGAGTAAAACAAATTAATTTTATCGACACGATAATAAAAACCACTACTTAGTGATTAACCATTGACCGGGTTGTTAACTTAAGGTAAAAACTAACAATGAGTTAACATAAAAACCCGTAAGAGAAACATGTGAACAGGACGCTTGCATTAATCTTCATTCTGCCACTTACAGCATTTGCACTGAATGAATGGCACATTCAAAGTGATGGTTTTAAAACAAAACCAAGCACACAGCAGTTTGTTGCCTCTTACAAAGCGCAGGCCGACCAAATAGCCCCACAGCCCATTGTGAACTTAACTGCGCCGCTTAATCAGCTATCTAATCATGCGCACGATTATCTATATAAACAAGGCCGTTTGCCTGACCAATTAGCAAACACCGCATTCAGCGAATTTGATTTAGACACCCTAAAAACCTTACAACCCGGCGATCACTTTATTTTAGTGATCGACGAATACCTCAGTTACACCGTCGAAATTAGTAACATTATTGAAGCCAGCAATGGCGATAGAAGTGTATTTGGCAAAGTCAATGATCATGCTAAAGCAGGCCATCAAGCCGTGATGACCCTCACAGAAAACACCCTACAAGGCCAATTTGATGCCGGTAATCAAAGCTACAAGTTTCAAAGCCATGGTGAGTACGGGTGGGTAACGAAGTTGTAGGTAACGGGTGTGAGTCTGTAGCTGCGATTTTACATCGCGTCCAAGAACCTAAATCCTAGCGCCCAGTGCCTAATGTATTAATTCGTAGGCGTGAAACTTGTTTCGCGCGAAATAAATTTCACGCCTACGGTATCGTATTTAGCCTTAGTAATGTGCTGGCACAAACTAACTCAAAGCTTACTGCTTCATAGCCGGCCACAAACTTGCGCCGTCGCTGTCGATTGGGCTTAAAATCTCAAGGCCAAGTATTTTAGCGATCAGCGGGTACACATCTAAATTACTTACTTCGTCTAAACGAAGGCCTTGTTTAAAGGCGGGGCCGGTGGCGATAAAGGTTGCGGCCATATCTTCGCTGTAAGCGTAACCATGAGTGCCTAGGTAACCAGCCATTTTACTGTCGGTAAACACACGAGGTGCGTCGGTTTGTAAAATAATATCGCCAACGCGCGGGCCTTTATTATAGTGATAATCACGCTTTTGCTGCTCGCTTAGCACGACGTAACGACCATCTGCGGCTTTAGCAAGCTTTTTGCTGAACCCGTTGATGTCTGCTTTGCTATCTGGTTTTGCATAATATAAAACCCGAGGGCCAGTGTTTTGCACTATGAAGTTTTCATCTTGCGGCAAGCTATCAATTTTAATGCTAAGGCTTGGATCAACAGAGGTCATTCCGTGATCAGACACAATCACCAAGTTAATGTTTTCATCAAGCGCTTTTAAACGGCTCGATAAATCAGCCATTAAACTATCGAGCTTTTGCACTGCGTCATAAGTCTCTTTGGCATCTGGGCCAAACTCATGCCCCATGCTATCCACCAGCGAAAAGTAGCTTACAACCAAACGTGGACGCTGCGCTTTTGGTAAGCTCAACCACTGAATAATTTGATCAACACGCTTTTGGTAATCACTGTGTTTTGAATAATGATAAAAGTAATCAGGCAACATACCGTTAAAGCGCGCATCTGATTCAGGCCAAAAATAGGTTGCGGCTTTTAAGCCCTGCATTTGCGCTAGGTTCCAAAGCGGAATACCACTCACCCAAGTGCTATCGTCTTTCCCTTTCCCCATTTTGTAACAGTCGTTGCGCTCAGTATCACAAAAGCGGTTCTCGACAATGCCATGATTAACCGGCAACAAGCCGGTAATAATCGACAAATGATTCGGGAAGGTTTTGGTCGGGTAAACAGGACGCATTTTGCTAGCTCGTACGCCCTGCTCACTGATTGCTTTTAAGTGTTTTGCATGGTGTTTTTCAATATAATCCCAACGAAAGCCATCTATCGAAATAAGGACCACAGATTGCTCTTGCTCCGCTTTTACAGCCGAGCTAAACATTAATATACCCGCTAAAACTAATTGCCAAATACGCATGCGAAACCCTTTTAGTTCAATTTGTTAATTTGCTCAGAAACGTTACCAAACTGTTTTGAAAATTTTGTGATCATGCTCTCAAGCTTTTTCACACTACGCTTTAAACGTGAGCCGTTTATTAAGCTATAAATAAAGCCCCAAACGCCTGTAACCACACTTAATACAATAAACACAACAACCGGAAGCCCATCTAAATGTTCGACCACTTGCGGGTAATTATTGAGTAAATCAATCCCGGCATCTGGTACGAGTGTATTTATCAACGGGTAAAAATCTTGAGCATCAAAGTACCACGCTAGCCCTATTGACGTAAGGCCAAGCAGTACCATACGGTTAAAACCATGTACCATACCAAAGCTACGTACTGATGAGTTGCCATAGGCAATGTCTTTACTCACATTAACCGCATACTCTCGGTAATACTTATAATAACGCTTTGTGTCTACACTGCTGTAGGCGTAATACACCCAATCGCCGATATCAACTGAGCCCAATAAATCTTCACCGGCTTTAAAAACAAACGGCTCACCAGTGGCCGTTTCAAGCATAATTTCGCCTTTTAAAGTCGTGCTACGATTGCGATATACCTCTACGCGCTCTTTTACATCGCTACCCACATACATGCCACCTCGATAGGTGGTTGTTGTTTCAGTGGTGGTTACTGTTTCACGTGTTTCATTGGCATGTGCGCTTTGCTCTTTTTCTAATACTTTACCAAGCACAGCACGATGACGAATAGTGCCTTTTTCGTTACGTGCCCAAACATTTTTATGCACGTAATCGTTTTCATACGCAAGACTATATTCATCCATAATGGCATGCTCAAGCTCAGCGATACTAGTTGGTTTGGTTATAGTTGGCTCTAACGCTTTTTGAATGCTAATAGCTTGCTCATCATCTTTTGCAAGCGACTGTTCGTTTGCAGCAATCGCTTCAACATGTTGCTTAGCACCACAGCAATAGCAATGTGCCGCATCTTGGCTGATACGCTGCTGACACGAGATACAAATAACATCTGACTTACTCGGCGTTCTTGCCAGCATGTTATAACCCAATTGATTTAGGGTGGTCGATAGCATCACATCTGTTGCCGCTAAAATCGCATCATACTTTGCTTCTTGTTTGGCTTTGGCTTTTTTATGGTAGTTTTGCTCTGCCATAAACACCCCAATTGCCACAGGCAATGACGCAAGTAGCGCAGGCAAAAACTCAAGCTTTGCAGCGAACAACATGATTAAGAATGTAATAACACTTAGCACCAGCCACAATATCGTTCCACCAGTGTAGTTTCGGCTAATGGTTTTGTCCCAGCTGCGATATTGTTGATCGGCAAAATGCACAATCACAACTGGCATAAAGCGGTCATTTTTAACTATCCGCCTAGCATTGCCATCAGCAATGCGATAATTAAGCGTTAACGGTGTTTCCTGAAAAGCAGTGATCACATTACCCTTTTGTAGGTTAGCAATTACATCTTTTTCTGCATCAACACTAAACTCATGAATAATGCCGTCTTTGTCTTCTACTTCTAGCCACCAATAACCATATAACATGTTGTCGTTATTGGTTTTATAGCGGCGCTTATAGTAATACATTGACTTCACAACACCTGTAATCGTACCCGCTTGTGGCGCATAGTTTTTTACATCAACCAGTAAATCAGGGTTGAGTTCCTCAACCGTGTGCATTTGTCTTTTTTGCTCAAGTGCTTCTCCACAATCACAACAGTGGAGGTCGGTGGCATACACCGTATTTTGGCAATGTTGCATTTTCATTCCTTGCTAATTACTTGCTTAAATCAATGGTTAATGTTTGTTCACCAGCATCAACTTGGTGCCAACGTCGATACGTTTTATATCCAGGCGCCGATACTTGAATATCATAAGCACCCGTTTTTAACGTCATGCCAGGACGATACTTCGGGCCGATATTCATGATACGAATTGTGGCATTCGCCGCATTCGTGGAGATTGTTAACTTAGTTTTTTGCTCAACCATGTATTGTCTGCGCTGCTGTTGTTCTGCACTTAAGTTGGCATCGCCATGACGCAAAATATCAACCTTAGCTAAAGCATGGCTCACTGGACTAAAACTCTCGTAAATATGCAGTTTTTCTTCAAATTCTAAGCCTAGAGGATGCAGCAAAGGCTGGGCATGCAAAGTCCAACGAATCGCATAACTAAACACCGGATTGCTCGATTCATCGACCTTGTCTAAAAAGTAGTTAACAGGGCTTTGGTCGTCTTCAGTAAAGGTGTTATGCACAAACATTACTGGCACTATCAAAATCAGCGCTGGCATAATCAGCTTTTGCAAAACAGATACAGCAGTGGTTGGTTGCTTTTCTTGCTGAGGTTTAATCAATTGCCATAGTTTTAACGGCAGCTTGCTAAAGGTTAAGCAAATCAAAAACAGTGACAACGACATCGAAATAGGCGGAATAATCACCGAACGGAGTGCTTGTTTACCGTACTCAGCATACTCGCCACCATCTGCAAATTTACCTTCTGAACTATTAAGCATAGCTAGGTATTTGTCGGTGCGTTTTGCAATGTTTGGATCAAGCACCTTGTCTTTAAAGTTCTTTTTATTCCAATCGGCGCGAATGTTTTTCACATATAAATCGCCCATTCTGTCGGCAATTTTAGCTTGAATTTGCGGGTGTAACTGAAACGCAACCCAGCTTAAGTTTGGCTCTAAGCTCATGCCACGTTTACGCATTTCGCTTTGCCATTGTGCATTCGCTTCGTTGGTAACTTTGGTTGCGACTGCATTAGCAAACGCTTGGCGTTGATTTACATTCCAATTGCTTTCAAGTTGTAAACCTTTACTAGCAAAGTGTGCTCTAAGCTTGTTTTGCGTTGTTTCGTGAGTACGAAACGCCACTAAGTTTTCAACCGTAAACGGGTAACCTGTCTCGCTAACAAACATCTTATGAAAGTTCGGATGCTGTAAAAAACGCAGTTGATAATGATCGGGATCATCGGTGTATTTGTAGCGTTTATCCTTAAGACCACCATCGCCACCGGTTGCTAAACTTGCCGCTTGCAGAGCTGTATAAACACCGCCAGTGAGCACTCCCATCAAAATAGTGCCTGCGGCATTTTCTGCAGCCGAGATTTCTTCTTCGATAAGCCAGTAATCAGGCTCTATATAGCCAATACCCGCTTTTAAAATAGTGCTTCGGTAGTCTGCTGCTTCGCGCTCATAGCAGCGATTACGGCGATCTTTTTCGCTGCTCTTATCATAACGCTCACGGCATTTAGCTATACTGTGATGGTAATCATAAATCTTAGGGCCATACTTTTGCGCTCGTGCCGATGCTTTGGCAATGTGGGCTTTTTGTGCTTGCTGATACTTGCTCCAGCCACTGTTGATCTCTTGCTCAACTTGCTGCCAATAACCTTGTTCACGTTCACCTATTCCAGCCAAAGTGTTGTTATACTTTTTACTGCCATCAGCATAGGCTTTGTATTTAACCACCAGCTCATCATATAGCTGGCTGTAGTTTTTATAATGTTTATCAAAATCTTGATACGCTTTCTTCTGCACAAAAGCAGCGATGATCTTACGTTTATCTTGCTCTAAATTATCTGAAAGTGCGGCGTCGCTATACAGTAAGCCACCAAATAGCGCCAAAAAGGTTAAGTTCTCTGAACTATGTAATTGCTCAGGGTTATAATCGAGATCATTCACTTTAATCGAGTTAATTGCTAGAGCATCACGCAGTGCTGCACTGTACGTAGCAAACTGACGTTGCTCTGCTGTAGAGGGCTCAATCAAGGTCTTTTCAATTACATACTTCTGGCCAAAAAACACCACTGGCCAAACTAAACACAGTAAAGCGATAAACGAGATAAGTCCGCGGCCAACTTTAGCAACCATGGCTTTAGGTAAAAAGTCAGCTAACAGCAGCGCAACACCTACTCCAGACACTGCTCGGCCATAAATTTCAAGGTGTTCAAGATCTTCTGCCGAAGGGGTACCTAACCCTACTAATGACACTAATTGGGCATTAAAAATTGCTTCGGGTAATAAATATAAAGTAGCTAAAACAAGTAGCAAGCAGCGCCACCAAAACGGCTTTATTAAATCAGTCATAGTTTTGTTCTTATTGTTTTTTACGTAGTTCTAGTTCAACAGCAGGATCTGTTTCTAGGCTAAAGTCTTCATCGGCTTGGCGAGTCCCTATTTCTAAATTAGGCGCTGAAGGAGTCGATGTTACTTTGGGAATATAAGTTTGTGCTTGCGTTGATTTAAGCGTGCCGCCCACCGCAGGATAAAGCTGATTAGCTTTATAAGCATACAGCTCATCTAAGCGTTCTAAATCAAGGTCTGCAGGCATACTAGCAATTAACTTAGCTTCTGGGTCATCGCTAAAAAACGGCTGCATTTTTGGCAACTCGAACACAGAACAAAAACCATATACGGTGTCGTCCATGATCACCGAGTCTGGACGCAGCGAACGTGACTGCGCTAATAAGCTGCGCTCATGATAGTCGTGACCATTAATTGAATATGTAGCAATCATAATGCCGCGCGCTTTAGCAACTGGTTTCAAGCGAGCTGCACTTTGCTTGTAATGACGAATATCAAGCACATAGCCAAAGTTACGTTTTAGCTGCTTTGCCAATTTATCAAGCTTAACAGGGCTGTCGTAACGCTTTTCACGATGGTAACGATTTCCAAGTGCTTGCAAGCTTTCAAGTTCTTCTTTGTTACGCTCATAAATAGGATCGCTCCCAGCACCGCGTTTTAGATCACTTGCTAGCTTATTCATTGAGGCTTTTGCCGGTGATTGAATAAATGCCAAATAAATGTCTGGGTTAATATCGCGCATACGAGTAAGGTTGCGCATTTCTAAGCTACTAAAAAAGTAGTTTCCGCCGCCAACAAACTCATATGCCAAGTAATCAAGCATTTTTAAATCGTTAACTGAGGCCTTTGATTTTATTTCGATATTCAGTTTTTGATGGGGTTTACGATAGCGTGCAAACGTAGCTGCTAGCTCTCTAAATGATGGCGGCATTTTGTCGGTAAGTAGCCCAGTATCTTGATTACGATGACGTAAATAGCCCCACTCTTTTTTGTAGTTCATCGACTCAATTTTACGACGCTTATTATCAACCGTGCCTGTTTCGCGGCCGGTGCGAGCATCATGATGCACAACCCACACATCGTCACGGGTAATACGCACGTCAATTTCAACAACATCAAAGTTGTTGTCGATAGCATCAATTACTGCGTTAAGCGAGTTTTCGGCGTAGCGAATTGAGCCACGGTGACTTTGTAAATTAAAGTTACTGCATTGCCTCGTTGTAGCGTAATTGATATTACCTAGCTGACTTTCGTAAAAACCACGGGCGCGAAGTGCATCCTGTTTGGCCTTAATGGCATTTTTTTCGACTACTGTTAAGGTGTTTTCAGTACTTGTTTCAGGGGTACTTTTACAAGCAGTTAAACCAATACAATACAAAAGAATACTGGCTAGCAGCCATGTTTTTTTAGACAGAGTTTGCATCATTGCTATACAGCCAAAAGGCTTTCCTTTCTAATTCAAGATAATGAAGAAGTGCGTGAAACTGAATAATATATGAATAAAGGACTTAATTTAAAGTAATAACTTTAATAAAAATGAATATTTTAATTTAAGATACAAGCTGTTAGATTAAATTTAATAACTAGCAAAGTTTTGCTAACAACATATAAAAGCCCGATTTTTACCGCTTTGTGGGAACGAAAAATGATCGATTTTGGTAAAAAAATTACCCCAGCACGCGAAATGCGTTCTACCAATAATTTACACACTGCGCTTGAAAGTGATCGGGGTCGTATTATTAACAGTGCAGCAATTCGCCGCTTACAACAAAAAACCCAAGTATTTCCACTTGAGCGCAATGCCGCAGTGCGCTCACGGCTGACTCACTCGCTTGAAGTGCAACAGGTCGGCCGCTTTATTGTGCAAACCATTTTTAATAAACTCAGTGATGTAAAGCAAAAAGAATATGGCCTAGCTGGACTTGAGCGGCCACTAGAAAGCCTCGTTGAAATGGCCTGCCTAATGCACGATATTGGCAACCCACCGTTTGGTCACTTTGGCGAAGCAGCCATTAATCAGTGGTTCGAGAAACACTTAGACTCACTAACCCCAGAGCGCTGTAAAGGCATTGGCATCAGCGTGATTTTTAAACACTTAGCCCAAGATATAAAAAGCTTTGAAGGTAATGCCCAAGGTATTCGTATAATTCATTCATTACTTTCACTAAATTTAACCTACAGCCAAAGTGCCGGAATTTTAAAATATACCCGCCCGGCCAGCATGGCAAAAAAAGACAGCCCACAAGATAAAAACTACTTGATGAAAAAAGTGGGTTACTATTTTAGCGAAAAGCCTTTTGTTGAAGCACTGCAAAATGAGCTAGAGATTGAACAATATTGCCGCCATCCTGCAAGCTACATTATGGAAGCCGCTGACGATATTTCGTATTGTTTAGCCGACATAGAAGATGCGGTCGAAAAAGGCATTATTAGTGTCGAGTCGCTTTGCGACAAGCTAAAAGAGCAATACACCCGCACACTCACAAACCTAACCATAGACGATACCAAACACAGCGACTTTGCCGAAAAAGCCATTGATTATGCGTTAAGTAAAGCGCAAGAGCAGCCATACAATTTTAACAGCGAATTTTTTATTTACCTGCGTGTGACCTTGCTACACCCATTAGTAAGCTACGCAGCAGAACGGTTTATCAGCAACATAGAAGCCATTTACCATGGTGATTTTAATCAAGCGTTATTAGAAGATCGTAGCCATCTGCACGCTGTCACGCTCACCTTAAAACAAGTGGCATTAAAGCACGTTTTTTGCCACAAAGAGGTAGAGCGCTTAGAGCTGCAAGGTTATCGAATCATTAGCGGTTTACTTGATTGCTACAAGCCCTTACTTGCCCTTGACGCCGATGCTTTTAAACGGGTTTTAAAAGGCGATCAACACTACTTAATTGAAACTCGTCTGGTGAAAAAACTATCTAATAAACATTTAAATAGCTATCAAAAAGCCATTGATGCCCTAAAAGCCGAACCTGATCATTTTACCGCCTACGAGTTCTATTATCGCTGCCGTTTAATTCAAGATTACATCAGCGGAATGACCGACCAATTTGCTTATGACGAATACCGAGCGCTCATGGTGATCGATTGACTTTGCTATTTCGCTGAAATTATTTAATGAATGTGGATAAATTGCCCTACTGGGCTTAGAATTAACTCATTGTTTGGGTAACCAGATAAACCTTACTGGTCAGGAAACTATGCCAATTATAAAAACAACTTTATTACTATTACTTGCAAGTCTGAGCTTTACATCAAAAGCACAGTACAACGAAGCTATGTGTATTTTGTTAAAGCAACAAATGCATGAGTATCGTAACAACACTAGCAACAAAAATTATCGTTCAGCTGCCAGAAATTACGAAAAAAATTGCCAAAATCCTACCCCACTCAATAATGGTTCAAACCTTAAAGTTCAGCAACAGCCAACACAACCCGTTGAACCAGTAATTCAGGGTAATAGCACCCGCTCAACTCGACATTCAGGAGCAATACAAGGTACGCCTGAAGAACCAACACAGCCTACAGTTGAGCAAGCATCAGAGATTATTGAGCCGCAACAGCCTGCAGAACAATTACAAATAGAGCCAGAACCACTAGAAACGCAAAATACACAGCTAACACCACCAGTGCAGCAAACAGAAGAGCCCGCTGACGTTGATCGCATTATAATCTCTGATACCCCGACAGAAACTGTGGCCGAGCCTGTAACCTCTCCTGTGATGGAACAACAGCTTGATAACGCAGCGCCTGATAGTTCGCAAAACAGTGAAACTACAGATGTAAGAAAAGCTGTCGAGGCAGAACCTGTTGAGCCAGCATTTACACCGGAGCCTGCTGCTCCTTATGAAAGTGAAAATAGTTCTTCAAGCTCATTATTAATGCCAAGTTTAATTGTCTTGCTAGTACTACTTGTTGCAGGCTTAGTGATTGTTCGTATTCGTCAAAATAAAAATACTGATGCAGACTCAGAGCTTGAGCAAAGCTTAATGCAAGCTAAAGCCCTAAAAGCAGCGGCCCAAGCGCAAGCTTCAGCAGAAAAAGAAGCCGAAGAACTTCAAGCAGCAACGGCTGCCGTACTAAATGAAAACTCAGAGCAGTCACAGCAAGACACTGATTCATTTCCTGACTTCACAAACGAATTAACCGAGAAAAATGATAACGACGATCTCTCTGAACTAATGCATTTTAGTACACAGCATGATAGTGAAAAGCCACAAACCCCATCTACACAAACAGCTGATGATTTTGCTGACGCCAAGCAATTTAATGACCTTGAACTTGGTTACGACGATAAAGACGTAAACGACTCTGATGACGACTTCTTAGATGAGCAACGAGGCCTAGAGCAAGAGCTAAAATTAGCGAGCCTTGCTTCATCTTACAGCATCAATGAAGAAACAGATCCAAAAGCAGAGGAATCTAAACAAGATGAACCTGAACTAGAAGAACCGAGAGATTCCGCTTCGTCATCATTCGGCTTTGATGAGTACACAACTAAAGAACCAATTGCCGACGACGAGCCAGTTTTAGCTGAGATAGAAGCGCTAGAAAAACCTGAAATCGATGAGCTTGAGAAGCCAGAGATTGACGAGCCAAGCTTTACAAGTTCTTCATCATTCGGCTTTGATGAGTACACAACTAAAGAACCAATTGCCGACGACGAGCCAGTTTTAGCTGGAATCGAAGCGCTAGAAAAACCTGAAATTGATGAACTTGAGAAACCAGAGTTTGACGAGCCAAGCTTTACGAGTTCGTCATCATTCGGTTTTGATGAGTATTCAACAAAAGAACCTATTGCTGACGATGAACCAGTGTTAGCCGAGATAGAAGCGCTAGAAAAACCTGAAATCGATGAGCTTGAGAAGCCAGAGGTTGACGAGCCTAGCTTTACGAGTTCGTCATCGTTTGGTTTTGATGAGTATTCAACAAAAGAGCCTATTGCCGACGACGAGCCGTCTAAAGATGACGTGCCTGAATATGACTTATCGTCATTGATGGGTGATGATTTATCGTTTGCTGATCATTTTGCTGATGATAAACAAACAGTCACGGCTCCAAGCACAACAGACGATCACGACGACATCAGCGATGATGATTTAGCAAAAGCCTTACAAGCGCTTGAACAAGAGCTACAGGACGAACCTGCGTCATTTAGCCCTGAAGAACCAACAAAACCTGCTGAAGATACGGTTGATTTGTCTGTCGAACTGAGTAACGACGATATGCTAGAAGAGATGGCTAGTGACTCTGATGAAGCTGATAAAGAAACAAATTTAGAGACCGAGCAACAAGATGACAAGCCGTATAATCCATTTGCAAACTTATCACTTGATCCTACGTGGGATCCAAATTCTGACGAAAAGCCTGTGATAAAAAGTAAAACCAAACAGCCAAAATCACAAGCTCTTATTGATGCAGAAGAACGCGCTAAACAACTTAAAACAGATGAGTGATTAAGTAACGAGAAACGAACCTGTAGCAGATTTTACACCGCGTCCTAGCGCCTAAAGCCCAGTGCCTATTGTTTCCCCCGTAGGACTGGCTTTAGCCGGGAATGGTTTGAGTAAATAACGAGAAGTGAGTTTCGAGAGACGAATGTGTAGCAGCGATTTCATATCGCGTCCTTGCGCCTAAAGCCCAGTGCCTATGCTTGCATGGCGCGCGAAATAAATTTCACGCCTACTATATACTCACTTCACCACAGGTCGTGGGCGCATCAACCAATGAAATATAAAAATCAGCCCAAAAAACACTGATACCGCTAAAACACATAATACAATTATATTGGTCGGTAAGAAGGAATCTGTTGTGTTGCTGTAGCGCTTTAATTGCTGTTGCGCACTCAGTTTTGCTCGTTCTGTTTTACTTGGCAGCACAAACTCATGAAACGAATCTGTCAGCTTAGCTTCAGAACGCGCGATTTGTGTATTCTTTTGCTGCCAGAGCGTATCAAATTTCTGAAATTGAAACTGTTTATTGTCAATACACCAATCTAGATATTTAAGCTCAAGTGGCTGATTAAAGCAGCGTGTTGGCATCACGTAAAAACGTTGCCACGCAGCTTGTTTTTCTAAATAAGCTTTTTGAGACAACGGTTTAGCTAGTTGGTTTTCAAGTAAACTAATATCAGGATTAAAAAGCGCAGCTTTACGGTCAGCTATTTGTTCATTGGTAAAACATGTTTCAGCAAATCGAGCAGATAAGTTCTGAATTTGCTGTTTATAAATTTCTATTTTATCAAGTACATGAGACTTTCTTAACGCAGATTGCAATTCAGCGCGCTCAGTTTGAATACTTTTGCACTCATTAGAAAGGATTGGCTCTTTCGCCCGTGTAGATACAGCTACTAGCAATAGCACTGTAAGCATTAAAGTCCGTTTAAACATGAATTTACGTCACTGTAAAATTTAGAGGTACAGACTAACAGCTTCAAATAAAACTGCAACAAATCTGCGCTAAATTCACCTGAAAGACTGATAAATTGCTAGTTCGATTTATGTTCTCACAAAGTGAAAGAGCAATAACAAATCTGAATATTAATTCTTACCAAAGTAAAACTGTTTATCATCCAATGCAAATTGCTCAAGTAACCACACTTTAAACTGCTGCATAACAAATACATAGGCAAAGAACAAACAGTCTCAGCCAAACTGTTTGCAAAACGCCCAATGGCCGCGTGTTTAACCCGCGAAAAAGCCAAACAAATTCTGCATATGCTGTAACCATTTCAACCTTGTAAACTAGGCTACGAATAGCAGTACTTCCCCAGTAGCCTAGTTTTTTACCTGTCGGCGTGAAACTTGTTTTGTACTTTGAGAGTATGAAATTTGAAAGGTTTAAATGGGTTTCTCTATGTAGTGCAAAGCGCCTCGGTGCCCTCTGTGGTTCCAATATTTTTATTCACAAAGAGAAGTGAATGAGAAAACAATGAGATACAGCCAATTAGTTAATTGCCTCTAAAGCGCAGCGCCTCGGTGTACTCAGTGGTTCAATACCTTTATTCACTAAGAGAACTGAATGAGAAAACAATGAGATACAACCAATTAGTTATTTTCCTCTAAAGCGCAGCGCCTCATAATCTCTTTGTGAAATTACCTTTCCTATGTAGCGCGCAGCGCCTCGGTGCACTCAGCGGTTCAATACCTTTATTCACAAAGAGAACTGAACGAGAAGACAATGAGATACAACCAATTAATGCTCTTCTCTAAAGCGCAGCGCCTCTTAATCCTCTTTGTGCATATTAAACTAAAGCTCCTCCACTTTCTCTACCTCAACCGGCTCTGCCAAGGCATTTTCATAAAACGCGAACACCGCTTGGGTATAAGGCTGAGCATAGTGCTCATCAAGGGCGGCTTGCGATTCAAACTGCTCAACTAAAAACAAACAACGCTGCTCTTTACTCGCAAACAACTCAAAACGATGACAACCAGGCTCTGCACGAGTGGCTGCTAAAATACCCTGTAAACGCCCTTTACAGTCGTCAAATAATGCCGCCTTTGGGGTAATTTTTGCCACGATATTAATCATACTGACTCCTTACTAAATAACTTTAAAACCAATGCCCTAATTGGCGGGGCAACCGTAAAAGCCACCACAAACGCAGCAGGCCATGCATTGGCAAATGCCTTCATCCAACTCAGAAAAAATGTATCGCTTAGCCCTAAGTTGACATAAGTGACCCATGCCGAAAGTAAAAACGACATTAAAAACGAAAATGCCGCAGTAAAAGTAAAATGAATTTTCATATGTCCTCCTTGGCGTTACTATATTTGCACAGGCTAAGTGGCAACAGTCACGAAAATGCAAACTAAGATTGAGGGAGTCGTATGCTGGATGATCTGCATTTATTTATTGAAATAGCGCGCCGTAAAAGCATGAGCCAAACAGCAAAAGATTTAGGACTGAATCTTTCAACTCTATCAAGGCGCATTCAGGCATTAGAAGAAAAACTCGCCGAGCCATTACTGCAACGCACAGCCCGCGGCATTGTGTTAACCGCCAAAGGTGAATCACTGTATAACGAGTTAGGCGAGCAGGTGCTTGCTCTTAACAGCCAGCTTGAGCAACTAAATGACTCACCCACCGCAAAAGAGTTTTACCTGTTGTGCCCACAAAACATCATTGCGGGCCCACTGATGGGGGCAGTTAATCAGTTTGCGATGGCAAACCCTGCGCTAAACCTCCACATTTACCCAAGTAATGCCAACAGCCAACTAAGCCAAAAACGTTTTGACTTAGCCATTCGCATCGGCGATCAACAAGACTCAAGCTACTTTCAAAAGCGCCTAGGCATGATCGCAATAAAGCTGATTAAAAAGAAAGATGCCCCAACATCAAGGCTGATATTGCCCTATTCAGAATCACAACTCCCCAGCGGTTTGCTTAACAAATTAAAAACCGAGTATGAACATATAAGCTTTTGTTTTGACATTACAATCGCCAGAAAAATGGTTGAAGCAGGCTATGGCATTGGCTTATTACCCATGAGCGAAATTTGCTGTATAGACGAAACCAGCAACTTTAGTTATATCGACTCCCCCCACGATATTCCCGCAAGGCCAATTTACGCCCTCTGGCCACATTCACGCACACCATCAGCGAATGCCCAGTTGTTGATAGAGCAACTCCAAACCAGTATTGCAAACTCACCGAGTTTACAAGGAGAGGTGTTGAAACTGTAGTTGCGAGGCATCGTAGGTCGGGCTTTAGCCCGTCAAATAACTCAATCTTTAAACCAACGATAAAGACCAAACACAAACAACATGGCCGCAATGCCTGCCAAGGCTAATTGCCAAATTTTAAGGTCATTCAACTTCGTCAACTGCGGACCAACACTCTCATTTAAAGGAGCCGAAGCTTGTTTAACGGGTGCTTCGATTATCGGGCTGTTTATCGCAACTTGGCTTGTGGTTTTATTTGCATTAATTTCTGTAATAGTTGGCTTTACTGTAATAACAATATCTTTATGGCTTGCTTTTGAATTACCGCTCCAAGCAGATTCAAATAGCGCCTTTTGCTCAGCTTTATTTTCGCTACACCATACAAAATCAGCTTGCTGAATTTTCTTCGCTCTACAACGTTTTGGTAATTGATAAAATTGCCCCCAAGCTTGGCGCTTTTTATCGTCATTATATGAATTTGAATACACCGTAGAGTTATGTACTTTGGTGTTTAAAAGTGCGGTAGGATTCGAGCGATACGTATAATTACCGCCATTACCAGAACTTCTTTTTGGGTGTTTACAGTGTCTCGCCAGCAGCGTAAAAAGCTCATCTAAACGTTGATTCCACCGCTCACCTTGCTTAGCCGTGTAGCTACGGTTCATTCTTTTACGAATGCCCTCGCGCTCAGCCTCAATACTATCGCAGCGACTTTTTGAATATTGCTCATCAGCAACCGTGTTGAAACTCGCAAGCAAAGTAGCGAGTGATAAAATCCATTTATTCATAACATTACATCCGTGTAATTTGGTTGTAATTACTCCCTATGTGTTAGCTAGGGAGGTATTTATTCAATGCTATCTTTTCTTAAGCGATCTTCAAACAACATCTTTTCTGAAATAGATTGCAGCCCCCTTTGAATATCAGTCGGAATAAATCCTAAATTAAGAGCACTAGAGATTGCTAAATCTGAATTTTTAAACTCCCTCAATTGTGCAATATTGCCTAAATAGCTTTCTAATAGCTCAGGTTTTGCCTGCCTATTTAAGTTTTTACGAAAGGTTTCTACAAACCTACGCTCTTCTTCTTTGTCGTCATCTTCAAACCTTTCACAATACACTTTCTTAGCTACTTCAGTGATACTCAACCCAAGCTTATTTATTATAAATTTTATTTCTTTTTGTAATTCTTCGTATTTTTCCATTTTTTGTCCCAAATTGTCCCAGAGTGCTCCGTAAGATGAACTTGCTCTCAAAGCGAAGAGCTATTTTTAAACTTAAAAAGGATATACTCATGAAAAACATGACTCAAAGTGCCGCTGCACGAATTCAATCAGCTGAAGCAAAAGCAAACAATGGTTTAGTTGCACAAGGCGGTTTTGCCGCAAGAGCACAACGAGCAGCAGCAAACAACCAGCAATCATCACGCCCTGCGCCACCTAATGGACCAAGTAAAACAGGTAACCCATCAGGCCCAGGCAGAGGTAACAATCCTCCGAAATCTAAATAAACTTTTACGCAATAGCGGCATGAATGCCGCTATTTACATTGCTGATAATTTTTTCGAAATACTTTCTTGAACTCACTAGCTTTGGAGCTTAACTCAGCCTCTGGCACTTCTTTCATTGTTTTATCTAAAGCACAAATGCAGTTTTTAGCTAAATACTTCCTTTCATAACGGCTTAAACTTGAACCAGGGTTTGAACAAAAACTAACTATCTCAACAATAGCTCCCGTTGAATAACGGCTTGGCTCAAGTAGCTCTTTATCAAGCTTGTATGCACCTACAGCACCAATAAACAAAGCAAACTTTGCTGTAAAAAGTGGCTTCTTAAACTTTTGATACGTATGACCCGCGAATGAATTTTCGCATTTGTGACATTTAATATGATTTCCGTACTCTAAAGTATTTTCTTCTTCACAGTCAGGGCAAACAATATTGAGTGGGCGTGTGCTAGAAACAGCATTAGATGTATCTTTATCAGCTTCCATTGCTTTCTTATTTTTTAAAATCCATCTGTATAGATTATTGATACTAAATAAATTAATCAATAAAAACATTTGGTTTTACTGGTTTATTATTCTTTTATAATTGATTGCCATCGTAAGTCGGGCTTTAGCCCGTTTCTTGATTCAATTTTGGGTGTGAACACGGGGATAAATCAGCATCCTCTACAAGGCTAAATTTGTCGATGTACAAAGAGTTATGTATATTAATTTTAACTTAGCTGAGGATTTAAAATGACAGAGCAAAATCCAAAAGGTGTTTGGCTTAGCAGCAAAGAAGCGATGAAGCATCTTAAAATAAGCGCTTGTGAATTAATGCACCGCCGTGAGCGAGGTTTGCTTAAGTTTGAAAAACGCGGTCGCGCTTATTTTTATTATTTTGAATACCCAAAGGGAATTTAAGTGTTATTTGAAGACATACTCATTGAGATGCAAGAACAAGATATCAGCATATCTGAACCTCAAGGCTTTCAGGCCTATGCAAAAACTAATAACGTTTCAGCGAATACTGCTGCGAGCATTTCGATAGATTCATTTAAAAAGCTACCTAAGGTACTTAAACAATCAAACGCTATGGTACTCAGGTTAGGATCTCGTCCAAAGGATAACCAAACATACTTTTCATTAGTAAAAACTATTAATGTCCAAGATTTCTTTTTCGATGATGAGTCGCTATTCGGCAAACTGAAGCCAGAGTTATTTTTACCAAATGTTTCAATCCGCAGTCTGTATGCTTTTCAGTTGCTACCTAAGGTCACTGAAACCTCAGTTGTAAATTTAGCCATAGCATCTGGCTTAATGGCTGAAGCTCTTAATCTAGAAGATGACAAAACTATAGTCGTTCCAGCAACAGGGCAAAGTACATTCACTTTTAATTTTAAGCCTCTAGCGAATGAAAACATTGTTCTAGAACATATCAATGGGCAAGTTGAAATCGATGCCGTATTTGTAGCAAAACGGGATGGTAAAGAGCATTTATTTGTTGTTGAGGCAAAACATGGCGATAGATTTGATTCATTAGCAAAGCACAAATTGCTTTACCCCAGTTTAAGCTTGTTACAAAAGCTACCCTCTTCAATGCCAATTGTACCGGTATACCTGAGAAGTATGAAAACTGATAAGGGTATCAACTTCTTTGTGGCAGAATGCTCTCGCATTGTAAATCAACAAGATGAACTATATAGTTTAGATAAGTTGAGACCCTGTAAAGTACAGGCACTGCATTTAGCAAATTATTAAGATATGAATTCAGAGCAATTTAAAGAGTTAGTTAAAAAAGTTAAAGTCGCCAAAAAACTGCCAGATGCAATATATTTTCATAAAGATGCATTCGAACACGCACCTCAAGAAATCGTAAAGTTCATAAAGATTGTTGCCCAAGCTTTAAAGATTGCTGAAGCTGATTACGACTTAGTAAAACTTTTTAAAAATGATTTTAGACTCTCCCTTTTAAGTTACCCTGATTTTTATACCGAATCGTATCCACCACTAAAACAAAGTGTAACGGTAGACCTTGCTAAACTAACTCATAAAGTTACAAGCTACGAAAACACAGACAACCCTCCTATTCTTCATAGAAAAGAAACCATGATCCCATCAGATAGTAATCACTACACTTTATTTTGTGATATCACAGCTGAGGGGGAACAAGCGGGACTTTATGAAAACAGCCGAATGATTGGTTTCAAAAGCTCATGGGAAAGGCTAATTACCAAAAAAGGCTATGAGCTAGTCGATGGTAGGCTTTTTAGACTCTCAGCAGTTACAAAAACTGACGAAGATAAATCTATCGACAGACATTTAACTGCAATAGTTAGACATGAACTATCAGCTCCTCTAAAGACATTAGCAAAGCATGGTTTTTTAGCTGGTGAGCTTTCTATATTTGATTACGGGTGTGGGCGTGGTGATGACCTCAGAGAACTCGAAGCACATGGTTTAGATGCGTTAGGTTGGGATCCTAATTACCGCCCTGATGCAGACAAAGTCAATTCTGACATTGTTAATATCGGCTTCATTATTAACGTTATTGAAGATAGAGATGAAAGAATCGAGGCATTAATAGGTGCTTGGGAGCTTACAGATAAGCTTTTGGTTGTGTCGGCAATGCTTGGAAATGAATCACTAATCAGTCAATTTCAGCCATATAAAGATGGCATTATTACGAGCCGAAATACATTTCAAAAATACTATACTCAAGCTGAGCTAAAAGCCTTTATAGAGATGAGCGTAGACGAAAATGCTATAGCAGTTTCACCAGGTATTTATTACATATTCAAAGATAAAAAGCTTGAACAGCAGTTTTTACAAAATCGACACAAGCGTACATATAAGTGGCAACACTTAACAGCACCAGAGCCTGTAAATGAAGACCAAGCACGTATCTTGTTTACACAACATCACTCACTCTTTGAGTCATTTTGGTTAACTTGCTTAACTTTAGGGCGCTGCCCAGCAAATGATGAATTTGATAAAAGTGATAAGTTAAAGGAAGTAATAGGCTCAAATAAAAAAGCATTACAATTAGCTTTAAAATGGTTTGATAAAGAAGAGCTTAAAACTGCTGAAACAATGCGTAAAGAAGACTTGTTACTTTATTTTGCTTTAGCAATGTTTGAAAAAAGGAAACCTTA
This sequence comes from Pseudoalteromonas sp. bablab_jr010, assembly GCF_016464105.1. Lineage (NCBI taxonomy): Bacteria > Pseudomonadati > Pseudomonadota > Gammaproteobacteria > Alteromonadales > Pseudoalteromonadaceae > Pseudoalteromonas > Pseudoalteromonas sp. bablab_jr010. The sequence continues at coordinate 175,579 of NZ_JACDWV010000066.1, forward strand.
CACCCAACAGCCAGAAGACTTAAAGCGAGACATAAAAGCTTTTTTTGACACTTACAAAATAGCTCAAACTCAAGCTACCGAACTTTTGTTTCAAATTTCTGATAGTGAATTAATCCAAGAGCTTTGTATCGAAGCCAATAAACTATTACCAGCAAGCAAAATTGACTTTGAGAATAACGAACCTCACGCACTAACCTTTCACAAAGATTTTATTGATTTATTACCGCTTGTATTACGTATCTACGTTGGCGCAGCCTTACAAATGTACGGTGAGCTTGATGACATACAACTTATAAAAATTCATATGCATTCAGGTAAGGTAACACTGCTAGGTTATGAAGGGTTTTATGACTCGCCTCTGCCACAGCTGAAAGAGCGCGTAAAAATAAAAATGGCTGAGCAAGATGTAGATTTCTTTGATTATGTCATTAAAGAAAAGCGACCTCTTTTACTCAATAAAGTTGAGTATATTGATAACACTTTTGATGATTATAAAAAGCAAAAGGCGTTTAATAAACGCCTTTTTACGTTGTTACAAAATCACAAAAAACTTGAGATTACAACTCTATCCTCTTTAACCCATTTACTAGATAGCATCAAATTTAGAGTGAAAGGTTACAGATTATTTCAAGAAGTAAGACCTTCAAGTTCATAATATATATTCCACAAAGGAGTACCCTCGGTATCTGCTAAAATATTTAACAGCATCGGTATTCCTGCATTCGCTAAGCCAATACACACATCGAGCATCTTTTTGGGTTCTAATAAAACACTAGGATCATTTGTTGTTGCTAGTGCAATCATCTGTATTTGTGAAACTCTATAAGAATTACGGCTTAATATCTCAGCTGTAATAGCATTGTATGTATCCCTCTCCTTCATAGGAGTAAGGCCTTCTTTGAAGGCTAGACATAAAGCCATATACCAAAAGTCTACCTGTCTATCAAAAGGAGTATTCTCTCTTGACTCAGCATTACCACCTGTTGACACATACGTCTTAATTTTTTCCTGATACACTTTAGGCATTTCAATTTGATACTGAGCAAATATGTTATCCATCAAGCTCTCCTAGCAATTAAATTAGTTTGGTCGGTTCTTTCACAAATGTCACAAAACTCTCTATGGCTACACTCACATATAGTTGTAACACCTTGAATTTTAGGTTTATTCCTTAACATTTTAGGATAGTGACCTGAGAAAGAAAGGGTTACGGACTTACCAGCGTATTTATCAAGTAATTCTTCAACCCCTTTAATTTCATCAAAAGTTAAGAACATAACAACTTGTGACCCTTCGCTAATAAGATTCTCTAAAAGAGAAGACTTAACTAAACCAGATGTCATGCCTAATGGCGTATCTATTATATTAGTTGCTTTTACATTACTAACTTTTGTTAGAGCTAATATAAAAGATAGTGATATTGCTCTCCTAGAGGCTCCATTTAGTTCAGTATCAGGATTTAGTGGTTGGTCATTGGGACCGTATACTTTAATATCAAAGTCTTGGCTTAACTCCGCTCTTCTTATCATCCCTTTAGGGTTCATCCCTGTATCGGCGCCTATCATAGAAAGAAAAATCCGATTCATTTCTATACTAACTTTTTCTAACTCAGTAGTTTTTATCTGCTCAAAAACATTTTCATAAATTGTATTTAAAGCTACTGCCAATCTATGCTTCCCACCAGCAGTGTTCTTTTTATTTAGTCTGCTTGAATATAATTCAGCATCCTTTTTTAGAAGAGTATTACTTTCCCTTCTTCTAGTTATTTCGTCTTGATTGATAGTGATCTCATTATTAACTTCACGTAACTTTTGAGTATAAATTTTTTCTTGATCACGTAATGAAATTAACAAATCATCGTTAAGCTCATCTATCATTGCTTGCTTTTGCATTAACGTTTCGGTAGAACTTCTGTAAGCGTTATCCGCGTTAAAATAGTTTTGCGTGTAAGAGTCATAATTTTCATTCCAAGATCCTTCAGGCAAATAGTCTTGAGATGCAAAGTATAAAGAAGATGCTCTGTTATTAAGTAAATCAACCTCCCTGCAGTCTTCAATGATTCCATGAATATAATCTCTTTTTTTTGCTCCTTCCGTTGACGCCTCTCTTAAATCTGCACCACAAAGACACTGCTCTCTCTTTAGGATGTCATTTAAAACTGGAATAAATTGTTTAGGAAAATTATCACGAGCCTTCATTTCTTTTAGTAATTCAATGGCGGGTTGAATCTTATTTTGAATGAGACTAGATGATAGCTTCTTATTATTTAGTAAAGTACATAACGATTTTATTGAATTTTTTTTAAGTTCTTCAGATGTGCGTTGTTGTTGCTGTGCTTTCTTAACCTCAATGCTCAATGCAGCTTTATTACCGAGCTTTAACTGTTCTTCTATACCTTTCCTAAGTCGAGCTAACTCTTCTTCACATTTAGTCTTTTCTACCAAAAAGTCTTTTAATTCTTCTTCATTTGACTTAATCCAATCATCGTTACTTTGAATTTTGTCTTCAACATCTAGAAGTTTTTTACTATAATCGCTTTTGTCAACTTTACTAAGTAAGCCGCGTTTAACGCTTTTTAATGACGATATTAGAGACTCTAAATCTTTCATAGACAACAAAGACTCTATAGCTTTTTGTACACGAAGTCTCTTTTCACTTCCTGTTGCTGTGCTCTCAATAAATGTTAGAGCCTTATCTCCATCGGTAAAGTAAATATCTTTTAGGTGAGCAGGTAATGCTCTTTCAATAATAGAGTCAATATCTGACTGAATAATTGGCTTAAAACCTTCCGATGTATTTTCATACAACCGAACATCATCATTACTTCTCTTAAAAGTCTTTCGATCCTGTGAAACGAATTCTGTACATTTTCTGATTAACCTATAGACTTTCTCATTTACAACTGTTTTTCCTTGACGAGAGACTGCTTCCTCAGTTTCAAACTCAATTTGAACTTCTATTGGAATTTCGTCTTGTCCTTCCTCAGCAAGGGATAGAGGATATAGCTTTTCAGAAATAAACTGTGAACCATACAACCCCCATATTAAACCACTCATAGCAGTAGTTTTACCAGTCCCATTCTCAGCTCTGATAACAGTTAGTTTTTTATGATCATCTGTAGAAAAATTAATGATCACGTCCCTGAGCAATCGTACATTTTTGAACTTTGCACTAATTAACTTCATTACTACTCCTAAGAATCTGACATAATTGCATTGAAATGTTCAATTTTATCTTGCAGGCTTCTTTTTACCGATGAAGCATCAACTTGTGTTACCTGAATCAAAAAAGCTTGATTAGCTAACTCAATTAGTTTTTCTTTATTTAAATCATGATAATTTTCAGCATTTTTATTCATTTCTTCTTGGATTAACGTTTCCACTAACTTTCTTGACAAACTCATAATAACTCCTTGATAGCCAATAATTCGTTAGAAATTGAAATAGCTTGATCTAATGATCTGTCTTTCACAGCTAACGACATAAACCACTGCATTCTTTTTAACTCATTTGAAACTAGTGACTTAAACTCTTTTGTATTTTCTGGAGGAAATACAATGAAGTCATGTATCTCGGCTATTTTCTTACCTGTGTCCTCACTTTTCCTTAATACTCTTCCAAGCCTTTGAACCCAAGTCCGAACAGTTCCACTACTTGCAAGAAAATACGCTGTCTTAATAGGGGGAATATTAAAACCTTCATCTAGCACTTTTTTTGAAGTGAGCATTTCGATCTCTCCACGTTTATAAGAACTAATAACATCTTGCATAAGGTTTTTATTTGAAGTTTCATCACCTGTAATTTGATGAAATAAAAAGCCTTCTTCCCTCAAAATATCATTGACAGATATTAATTGTTTTGGGCCTTTATCAGTACAAAAAGCTAAGGAGTGAACTCGACTTTTAAGCGTAGAGACCTCATTTTTAAAGCTTATATTTTTGTTCTCTGCACCTTCAGGAATAGCTCTTCTTCGTATTTGTAATTGCTCTACTAATTTTTTCGTTTCCTTATCTTCACTCCACAACAAACTATTAATTTTTTCTGTATACTCTTTCCATAAGTCCGACTCTTCTTGATTTAAATATACTTTATGGGCTGAATATTTAAACGGTACTAAACAATTACCAATTGCCTCTTCAAGTGAAAACTCGTAAACGACAGGACCAAAATAGTCAAATAACTTTAACGTTCCCTCTGGATCATACTGTCGCTCAGGAGTTGCAGAAAGGGCTAGTCTCAAATCAATAAATTCAGGAGGGTTATCAACAAAACTAGCACTTCCTAAATTATGAGCTTCATCACCAATAAGCATTATTTTATTTTTATATTTTGAAAGTACATTTTTTACTTCATCTGTTTTTAATGCGTCATGTGTAAGAACAATAGCGCTATGTTGAGGAATCATTTCATGTTCTTTAATGGTTCTTCTGATAACTCTCACAATCCCTTTAGTCCCTATTCCTTCAGTATCTAAAGGGCGTAGTGAAAAATTTCTAACATCTTCTGCCCACTGCTTAATTAAAGGCTTATTTGGCACAGCAATAACAAGTATTCCTGCTTCTTCGGATTCAAGAGCGATAGACGCGCAAACAAGTGAGGTGAGAGTTTTTCCGCCACCTGTAGCGATTTCCAAAGTACCTTTGTATCCTTGCTCTACCCAAGCATCAATTGCTTCGCCTTGATGCTTGTAGTCTCCTTCTCTGAAATTGAGCCACTCAGGTATAGTTAATCTTTGAGACACAGTTTTATTTTCCAAATACTTTGTTAATTTTTTTAATAAATTAGGAAACTCTTCCTCTGAAACATCTGTCTTTGTTGACATTAATATTTTTGAAATCGTTTTATCATTCAACTTCAAAGTGTGTGAGTCATCTCTCCTATCATCCCAAAATGTGTTAAATCTATTTTGATAAGAGTCAATGATTGTTCTGTTACTTTTTGACTCCCAACTACGACTAAAAACAAGTTGTTCAAAGTTAGTTAAAAGTCCTGACTTAGTTGCATTACCTGAACCATGTATCGCAACTTCACCTTCAGTTGTTGTAAATAACCAAATTTTGGCGTGCATCATTCCTTCTTTCATTAAAGCTATACGTATATCTAATCTGTTTTTTTTTATCAGGTAGCCTATAGCTTCTAATGTTGAAGAAACTAGGTCTTCTCGAGTTATTTCCTCTTCACCTAATAAAAAGTCAAACATCGATTCGTCATTTTCATATGCTTTAATTAGAGTTTCTTTATCTTCCTCACTTAAATTAGGACTAATAACAAACCTTCCCTTCGCTGAGGGGTTTTTAAATAAAATAGAAAGGGGCTCTGCTAGCTCAGAAATAACTTTTGAAGAAAAATAACCAGATAAGCAATTAAAGTTATTTGAAACCTTGGAAACAGGCAAAAAAAGGTCTTTAACTATGTTTATCTCATTGGGGAAATATACTGGTGGTAAAGAATTCAAAATTTGCTCATTCGTAGTCATTAATAACTTTTCCTTTGAACAAACTTTTCTTTTGATAGTAACATCAACGCCTCCTGCTAAATGTACTCATTATTTAAATGATACTAATTGTGTAGTATCCAACTTTATACTTATCAACTTTGTATATCAAATTCTTTTAAATTAGAATCACATTGATATGTTACTTACTAGTTACTTTTACTTACCTAAAACTAAAACTGTATGCATAGACAGTGCTTTTATAACTTTAACTCTTTATTCTGATGTGCGTTACATATAATATTAGCTTTTGGAGATTCTCTCCAAAAGTAGCATTAAGACTTAAAGGTAACTATAGGAATGAAAGCTAAGTTTTCAGGGCATGACACATTTCCCTTGAGATATGGATGGCTCTACAAAGCAGTTAACCATTTGAATTCAGGTGGAAAATTACAAACAAGTAAAGAGGAAGAAACACAACAAGCAATTATAAAACTTGGTGTGGGAAAAAATATGGTCAATGCTATTCGCTACTGGGCAGAGTCGGCTGGCTTACTAAACAGTAAAAGAACGCAATCAAGTATCGAGTTTTTCACCTCTTATAATGGCAATTACCTTTTTAATGATGAAAAGGGTAAAGACCCTTTTTTAGAGCATATAGGCTCTATTTGGCTCGTGCATTTCTGGCTTTGCTTTAATGAAGAAGAAATGACTTCATATAGATACTTTTTTAATATCTTTAATGGCGAATACTTCGAAAAACAAGTTTTACTTGCTCATATGACTGGCGATATAGCAAAACTGACTTCAAGTGATTCAGCATTAAATGACTCCACAATTCAAAAAGATATAGATACATTCTTAAACTCCTACAGTAAAAAACACTCTGTAAAAACTGCAGGCGAAGAACAATTTAACTCTCCTCTAACTGAGTTATCTCTAATTCAAGAAAGTGGAAAAAATTATTACTTAAGTGCTTTAAATAGTAAATCAGACCTACCGATTGAAATATTTGTTTATGCTGTACTCAAATTCATTCAAAAAGAGTCAAAGTTATCAAACGTTGCTAAAGTCAACTTTAACTCTCTGCTATTAGACCCTTTTTCTCCAGGTAGAATATTTAGACTCTCTGAGCTAGGTCTTGGTGAAAAATTAGATGAAGCCCAAGTTTTTTCAAATGGGAATATATCATGGATTGACTCCATGGGCTTGAGGCAAATTTCTGTTGCTCCCTCTTATTTAAATCAAGAGCAGAGCGTTTTAGATAGTTATTATAAAGGGTTAGAAAATGACTAAGTTATTAGTAGATGTTAAGCAAAAATATAAAAGCTCTACTCGAATAGATAGTCAATTAGAAGATAGCAAACAGTTTATTGATAATTTCATTCTTCATGGTACGGCTATTAATGTACTTGAAACAATTAGTAGAGACTTCGAGGGCAGTGAGCAAAGAGCTTATACGATTACAGGTCCCTACGGTTCAGGTAAATCTACAGTTGCATTGTTTTTATCTTTGCTTCTATCTACAAATAAAAATGAAAGGGACTACGCTGAAGACTCATTAGATAGCGCAGAAGGCCTAAAGTCCGAGTTTCCTAATCGTTTTAAAGTCTCTAAAGGTTGGAAAACAATCAAGCATGTTTGCGCTATGGAGTCTCCAGCCCACGCTATACTTTTCACTGTAGCGAATTCACTCAACATCAAAATTAACAAAGAGCAAATTGAAGATTATTCTGATGTTGAATGCCTAGAACTTATAAAAGAACACTTAAATTCTAAAAAATTAGCGGAAGACGGTGTATTAATTTTATTGGATGAAATGGGTAAAGCGCTCGATTTCTGTGCAAGCAATAATAAAGATCTATATATATTTCAACTTTTAGCTGACATCGCCCAACAGTCTAACAACAACGTAGTAATTATTGGATTTCTTCATCAGTCCTTTACTGAATATGCGAAAAATAAAGAATCAAAGTTACAAGAAGATTGGGCAAAAGTTCAAGGAAGGTATAGAGATCTTGGCTATAACCCTTCTGTAGATGAATCATTGTTTTTACTAGGAGACGCTATAAGTAAATCATCTAAAAAGGTAGATGAACAACTAACAGAAAATAATAAAAATTTAGTGAAAATAGTAAATGATTCTTTCGCTAGTAAGACAAGAAGCTCTGCTGATTTATTTAAAACACTTCCGTTAGATCCTTTAGTAAGCCTTCTCTTAGGACCAATATCTAAGCGCAGATTCTCACAAAATGAACGAAGTTTATTCGGTTTTTTAGCATCTCATGAGAAATATGGTTTCAGAGAGTTTCTTTCAGAGTTTTTCACTGAAAAATGCGACAACTATAAGCTGTACTCTTTAGATAATCTTTGGAATTATCTGCATCATAATCTTTATCATGTAATTGTTACTTCATCAGACAGTAAGGCGTGGTTAGAAAGCTGTGATGCCGTTGACAGAGCAACAAAGAAAGGTAGCGAATTACACACTTCAATTGCCAGGGTTGTAGCGTTGTTAACTCTGTTCGGATTCAATCAGCACTTCCACTCTACAAAAGTATTTCTAGAAAACTATTTCGAACAAAAAGGATTTCAGAAAGCAGATATCACTAAAGCAATTGCTGAGCTTGAATCTTGGACAGTCATCATATTTCGCCCTGCCCACAACGGCTATTTTATATTTGAAGGCAGTGATATTGATATTAATACCTTGATAAAGCAGCAAAAGGAAAAACTTGAATCTGGTATTGATTGGACAACTATATGCGACTTAAGTGAAAGTGTACTCGCAACCTCTCACTATCACAAAACAGGCGCAATGAGGTGGGCAAACAAGTTATTAATTAACCAGGTTGATAGTAAGTTACTTACATCTATTAACTTAACGCCAACCCACGGAAAAGTTTTTCTGAATTTTGTATTAGCAGTGAGTGATAAAGCTTATCAAGGTCTAGTAGAGGCAACAGCCACTAATAAATCAGTGGTTATTGGTAGGTCTGCAACTATTAATAGGTTAAAAGATATATCTATTGAACTTATTGCTCTTGAAAAAGCAAAAAAAGAAGAAGCAGCGGTTGTAAGGGATAAAATAGCATTAAAAGAACTTGATTCTCGAATCGTTTCTTTCAAACAACAGCTTTCACATGAATTAAATAGAGCTTTCTCTAATGCAAATTGGTCGTACTTAAATAGCGAGCTTAAAAATCAACCAGTATCTTCAATAGCTTCTTTTGTTGCAGATGAGGTATTTAATAAATCACCAATCATTATTAATGAATTAATTAATAAAAATAAACCGTCAGGCAGTGCAAACGCTGCGCTAAAAAAGCTGCTCAAGGCTATGTCTGAGTATGCTGAAGAACCTATGTTAGCATTGCCAGAAAAAACTTTTCCAGCTGAGAAGGGCTTGTACTTTTCAATTTTAAGTAATTTTGGCCTACACGAACCAGACCTGAGTAATAAAGGGCAATATAAGTTTGTTATGCCTTCTAATAAACAAGAGCGTTTATTAGAATTATTTGAAACAACGTTAAATTATATTACCGATCAAAGTGGAATAGTTAAAATATCTGATATCGTTGAATTATGGCAAAGAGAGCCTTTTGGAATTTCTAAAGGTGTAATCCCTATTTGGCTTTTAGCGTTTCTCCAAGCAAACGATCACCACTTAGCATTCTATGACTATAACGGAGTGACTAGCAAGCCTACATTCATAGATGGAGTTGATGAAGAGTTTGCTATGAAACTATTCCAACAACCACAGTTAACTGGGGTTCAGATAGTAAAAATAGATCACTCAACAACTTGTTATTTGAATGAAATCGCAACAGCTCTTGCCATGCCAGACAATGAGTCTACTCAGTTAGCAATAGCTCAAAATTTAGTTGCATTTTATGCTTCTTTATCACCTTGGACAAAAAACACGCGTTCTTTAGATAAAAAGCTCTTGATATTTAAAGATGAAACAAAAGTTGCTTCAGATCCAAATGACTACTTATTTAATAAATTACCTGCAATATTCGGAAAGAACACTGAACTTGATGATATAAAGTCTGAAGACTTTAAAGGTATTATTGAGCAACTCAGAAAAGCCCATGATAAAGAACTCTTAAAGTTTGAAAGCAGAATTAAAGAATATTTTAGTTTTAATCAACATTTAGTAAAACACTGCGAAAAGGTGGCTGCATTCACAACCCATCCAAAAGTTGAAACTTTTGCATTGCGATTATCAGAGTTTGGTAGTTCTGATAAATGGGTATCAGCAATTATCTCTTTATTATCTGGTAAAGCAGAAAGAAACTGGGATGATAGTGCATTGGCGAAGGCTAACTCTGAACTTATTGAAATCATAGAAAGGTTTAAGAAAGATCTTTATTTATCTGACTTTGGTGATATTGATTATAAAAATATTAAGAAAGACTTTAAAAATCAGCTAATCGACATTGACAAAAATATCTCTCAACTAGAAGTCAAAGAGAAGAAAGCAATCTTGATGACTATGCTCGATGATTTGATGGAAGTATAGGGAAATATGATGGATAAAACTTTACATGTACTTGGCCTTTCTGGCGGTAAAGATAGTGCTGCTCTTGCAATGTATATGCGAGATAACTATCCCGAGTTAGACATTCAATATTACTTCACAGACACTGGTAAAGAGCTACCTGAAGTAATTGACTTTGTTAACCGTTTAGAAGGCTATGTTGGGAAAATAGTTGACCCATACGAAGAGGTTTTTAGCTCTAATAGAGAAAAGAAGGACTTCGATTATCACTTAAGACAACATAAGAACTACTTACCATCACCTCAAGCACGATGGTGTACTATCCAAATGAAGTTGGTTCCATTTGAAAAGTGGATACAGATGAAAATGGAAAAGGAAGGCTATACTAAAGTCATTTCTTATGTGGGTATACGAGCTGATGAGCCGGCTCGTGAAGGCTTTTTAACAAACACTGTCACCTCAGAGTATTTAACAATTAAAATGCCGTTCAGAGAGGATGGTCTTGACAGAGATGATATTTTTGAAATACTGAGGAAAGCCGATCTGCTTGGTAATGAAGAAGAAGTTCTTGAGTATCGAAAGCTATACATCGATTCTGCTACAGGTGAGCCTGTAGAGCCTTCTGATGCAGATAAATTGGCCTTAATGGAGCAGTTATTGGCAAAACGCTGTAGTAACAAAGCTAAAACAGCTCAAGACCGTCAACCTAATTTAACACCGGAAACGTTACTGAAAATAGTTGAAGCTAAAGATCAGGGCAAGCCTGGTTATTATGGTTGGCGATCTAGAAGTGGTTGTACTTTCTGCTTTTATCAACAAAAAATTGAATGGTTGAGACTAAAAGAAATATACCCTCAGGCTTTTGAAGAAGCTAAAGCATACGAGAAAAAAGCAGAAGAAGATAAAGGCGATGGTACTTTCTATTGGTTAGGGAAGGGCACTCCACTTTCCACTCTTGAGACTGAAGAGCGCAAGATAGAAATCATTGAGAACCATGAACTCAGAGTGAAACGATTAGAGAAGAAACTGAATAGACGAGCAAACCTACTAAGAGCAAAAGTTAAAATATCTGATACTGATCTGATGGATGAAATTTATGATGAAGTTGAAGGCGGAGGGGCTTGTGTGACCTGTTATAAATAACAGGATTTAAACCAACACACTCGGGTTCTTACGCTATTTTACTTGTATAAACATAAATTAATTGTTCAACCTCCAATGTCATCATGACTATAAAAATGGGGTGTGGAAAATGTATTTAACCAGGGTTATCAAAGTAAACTTTGATAACCCTTTAAGCTTTGTACTTAAATAACTTCTCGAAAGTAAAACTTTCATCTGATAGATTGAAAGAAAGAAGTTAACTTAATTCAATCAGAGATTTAGAAATGGATTTTGATACACTAAAAAAAACGCAAAGGGCTATTAGAACTCATTTTTCTGATGACTTAGGTTTAAGGGTACACCGAGCATTAAGTTGGTTAGACAAATCAGAAAAGTCTTCCGAAGATCTTGATAGTCAATTTATATTTCTCTGGATAGCATTTAATGCTGCTTACGCTCAAGATACTGAGTGTTTTCGTCACACAGAAACTGAATCATTCAACTTATTTATTTCTAAACTTGTAGAATTAGATTCAGCTAATATTTTTTATAACCTAGTGTGGTCCGAATTTTCATCTAGTATTAGGTTACTGCTTAATAACAAATTTGTATTTCAGCCCTTTTGGGAATTCCACAACGGAAAATTAACAGAAGAAGAATGGAAGGTGAAATTTTCACAAGCAAAAACAAGGGCTAATAAAGCTTTATCCCAAAAGCAAACTGATGTGCTAATTTCTATAGTGTTACAAAGGCTTTATACCTTACGGAATCAATTGATACATGGCGGAGCGACATGGAAAAGCGGCGCTAACCGCTCTCAAATTAAAGATGGCGTAGCATTTTTAAGTAAATTAGTCCCCATTTTAATACTGGTCATGATGGAAAACCCCAAAGAACTTTGGGGGAGCGCAAACTATCCAGTTATTACTATTTAGATATATTGATTATGCCTTTTCAATTCTGCACACAAAAAATCTAAATCTTGCTCAGTAACATTAAATGAAAAACTAATTCTAAAAGTTTTATCTGCCATCTCTCTTGATAATCCGATGGAAGTTAAAACGTGAGATGGCTCAATCTCTTTAGAAGAGCAAGCTGAACCTTGAGCAAGGCATAGCTTATTTTCATTGTCTCTAACCAGAGTTTCCGTATCAATCGTTGGAAATGTTATAGAGATGCAGTGTGGGATAGTGTTAACGCCGTTCTCAACATATTCAATTTCTAAGGAATTCAATTTATCTAACAACTTATTCTTGATTCTGTTATCCGAAAAGTCACTGTAGTATGACTTAAACTTTTCTATTGCTGTTCCAAAACCCAAAATCAAAGGTGCAGCAACAGTTCCTCCGCGAACGCCTTCTTCTTGCCCTGCACCGTGTATAACTGGTGTTAGCTCTTTATGCCTCAAATCTCGAATGTAAATTGCTCCAATTCCTTTTGGACCACCGATTTTATGGGCAGAGAAAGACATAATATCAACATTTAAATCATCCACATCAATATCAACTTTTTGAAAGCTTTGGGCAGCATCTGAATGAAATATTATGTCATTCTCAAAGCACAGCTCACCTATCTCATCGATTGGGTTCACAGTTCCTAATTCATTGTTTACATGCATTACTGAAACTAATGCAGTATCAGGCCTGATAGCCTCTTTTATAGATTGCATTGTGATCAATCCATCTGAATTAGGTTTTATATATGTAACTTCATATCCAAGAGTTACCAAATACTCTGTTATGGCAAATATGCATTTATGCTCTATTTGAGTGGTTATAATGTGTTTTTTATTTTTAGGGGCTGTTTCGCTAAATAAAATACTCTTGAAGGCAATATTATTTGATTCTGTTGCTCCACTCGTAAAAATAATTTCACTAGGATAGGCGCCAATTTCATTGGCTAATTTTTCTCTTACTTTATTGACCTTTAAAGAAACTGCCTCACCAAGTAAGTGACTTGAAGCTGAGTTCGCATAGCAGTTTTCAAAGGCGTCCATCAATGCTAACCGCACCTCAGGTAAAATAGGAAAGGATGCTGCTGAGTCAAGATATATCATAAACAAGTCCCTAATATTTAGTATTTTAAGGTTATCACAAGCGAGCCTAGGTCACAGACACTTTTTATGCTAAAACTTTAAAAGGTTATTTAGTGTAAAACTGAACTTAATGGCTCAAAGTAAGATGAATAACCATGAAAAATATAGGTTTTTTCGATGAATGAAATAATAACTCTAATTTATTGAAGAGGATTTTAGTGCAGAAATGCACTGCAACGGGTTACAATCAGTTTTCAAGTTTTGTTTTATCAGACTAAAGAACTATCAAAAACTTGAACAGTTTTTAAAAATAACCACGTGTTATTGAGCTTTTAAGGATATCAAGCTCTATGCAAATACCTAATATTGAATTTCATCTCCCGATCAGGCGGTTACTGGAAGCAGTAGCCACTTCAAACGTGGAGATAAAATATGAAAAAATCGCGCTCATTAAGGCGTCATCATTACGCTAGATTAAAAAGTAAAGTTGTAAACCACTCTTACTTTGGTCATAGCAAAAACGATTGGCGCTGTGCACTTGAAAACAAAATTGGTTTTTATGCTAACACTGCAAAGTGTATTACTTCGGCACTTAGCTCAAACCCAAGAAACAATAAATGGAATTCAAAAAAGCATCAATTAACGCTGCAAGAACGCAGAAGTGAATTTGATGCAAAAGAGTTTAATTACTAAAGCTAAAAGGTCGGCAATTGCCGACCTTTTTTGTTATTTGAACTTCGAAAACGCAGCCAAGCTACTTCATCGTTCTTCTATGCAAAATAGCGTTTAGCCATGTTTCTGTGGCACGCTCTGGGCGTTGGTCGGCGCTTTGCCAAGACTTGAGGATAAATAGGTCGGTGCCTTTAATAATGCTCTCAATGGCTTGTTCGTTTAGGTCGGTAAATTCGCGACCGTTGTGTTCACGTTCGCCTTCACCGTATTTAAACGATACATACACGATGCCTTGTGGCTTTAATGCGCGGGCAAGGTTATTGAATGCTTCTGTTAAGTCGTTTTTTGCTACGTGAATAAGGCTTGCGCAGCACCAAATGCCGTCGTATTTGGCAACCTCGTTTAGCTCTAGAAAGCTGCTTACTGCTACGTCTTGGTTTAAGTATTCTGACGCCAGCTTTGCCATAGCTGGGCTGATATCGAATGCATCTACGTTATAACCACGTTCTTTAAAGATGAAAGCGTCGCGGCCAGAGCCACAACCGGCATCGAGTAAAGCGCCTTTTTTTGGGATCAGCGGTAAGAATTCGTCGTAAAGTTCATTGAGGTCTACATCGAGTGTGGCATCGACAAATGCTTGCGCATTTTGGTTGTAGTATTCGACGGTTTTGGATGCCATTTTACTTCCTTTATAGGGGCAAGATTGCTTGGCGCTAAAATATCATTAAAGCAAGGTAACGCAAAGGATGAAATGTGATTTTAAATGCTAAAAATCAAGGGTTTTAGGGTAGGCATTAGAAGTTAGTTGGAGAGAAATAGGAGATCATAGTTACGAGGTGTGAGAATAAAAAAGGTGATCAATTTTAGTATCGCTTGATTAAAGGCTTTTTATTTCATTTATAACTGTTTTCATTCGCTTGGCTAATGGTCTATTGCGATGATGGCATGCATATATATCTTCATAAACGGGGTGCGTTAGTGTGTGCACGTGTATTTTTTCTTGATTATGAAACGCACTAACAGCATGAGCAGGGAGTACAGTGAAGCCAAGCCCTAAACTTACTGGCTCTAGAATTAAGTTGATTTGATTCGAAAAACCACTGCACTCAAACTGAGCTATTGATTCAAACTCTGCAAAGTTCGCACTTAATAACTGTTGTGCATGATGTTTTCCATCTGGGTGATTAATAAAACCTAATTGGCAAAGTTGCTGCCAATCTATAGTTTTGAACTGGGCTGGCGTTATCAATAACAAGGGTTCATTAGCTATTTTTTGCCCTGTAACCTCAAGCATTGTAGGTGCTTGGCTCATAAAACCAATGTCTATTTGATGACTCGCTATGGCCTTTTCGACCCCCGAATTAGGCGCAAACGCATATTCTATAAAAAGTTTTGGGTGTTTTGATTGCAAGCTTAACAATTCGTTATAAAACTTAAGCCCACAACTTCCCGGCGATTGTATTTTTACGCGGCCTTCAAAAGGTGAATCATTTTTTATTTGTTGCTCCAAAAATTGCCATTCTTTTAGTAACTGGCTACCTCTGTTGTATAAGCTTTGGCCCTGTGGAGTAAGTGTAAATTGTTTGCCGTGTCGCTCTAGCAATAAAGCTCCAACTTGCTGTTCTAGCTTTTTAATATGCTGGCTCACGCCTGATTGGGTCATAAACAGTCGCTCAGCTGTTTTTGTAAAGTGATTGACTTCGACTAGTTCACAAAATGTTTTTAACCAAACCGGATTTATCATAACAAAATATACTTATTTGAATGTTAAATGATAATTTAACTTAATACCTAGGCACTCGTAAACTATAAACTCATTCTTATTTAGGAGAGTTAATTATGAGTAATACATACCCACGTACTTTTTCGCATATTGGTATTTCTGTTCCGGATCTTGATGCGGCCGTTAAGTTTTATACCGAAGTATTAGGCTGGTATCTTATTATGGAGCCAACGGAAATTACCGAAGATGATAGCCCTATTGGCCAGATGTGTACTGATGTTTTTGGTGCTAACTGGGATAAGTTCCGAATTGCTCACTTATCAACGGGTGATCGAATTGGGGTTGAGATTTTTGAGTTTAAAAACCAACAAAATCCAGAAGATAACTTTGAGTATTGGAAAACAGGTATTTTCCACTTTTGTGTTCAAGATCCTAATGTTGAAGAGCTTGCAGAACGCATTGTTGCTGCAGGTGGTAAGAAACGTATGGAAAAACCACGTTATTATTACCCAGGTGAAAAACCATACCGCATGATTTATATGGAAGACCCGTTTGGCAATATTTTAGAAATTTATAGCCACAGCTACGAATTAACTTACAGTGAGGGCGCTTATTAATTAAGCCCATAAATTAGTAATTAGCTAGCCATTATAGTAAGTAACGATTTACGAAAGTAGATCGTTACTTATCATTTGGATTTACCAAAATGATGAAAAGTTAAACTTCGATGTACTTGAGTCTTTTTGTTCCACTTAACATTGCACAATTGATAATTTACTAGCACTATTGAGTTATTAAGACTTCATTCAGAGGTGCTAAATGCACAAAGAGCAAACTCAATGTCAGCCAATAGGTTGTAAACATTGCGAAGACCATTTAGCACTTGGTTTTGATTTTACAATGGCTTTTCAGCCAATCGTTGATTGCACCGATAAACATATTTTTGGCTACGAAGCATTAGTTAGAGGCCTTAATAATGAGTCGGCTTATTCTGTCATTTCGCAAGTAACCGACGAGAATCGCTACACATTCGATCAACTTTGCCGTATTAAAGCTATTTCACTTGCTGCCCAACTGAAAATTGATTCAATCGTGAGCATTAATATTTTACCTAATGCAATTTATAAACCTGAGCGTTGTATAAAAACGACACTTGAAGCTGCTAAGCAATATGATTTTCCGGTAGAACAGATTATGTTCGAGTTTACCGAGGTTGAAAAAGTTGAAGATACTACACATATCAAACGTGTAGTTGATTATTACCAATCTTTGGGGTTTATTACTGCGACCGATGACTTTGGGTCAGGTCATTCTGGGTTAAATTTGTTGGCTGATTTTCAGAGCAATATAATTAAACTCGATATGAATTTAATTAGAGATATACACCTTCACAAAGCAAGACAAATTATTGTTAACCATTGTATAGCCATGTTTGAAGAGCTCAATATTGTTGCTCTTGCAGAAGGCGTAGAAACAGTTGAAGAATACCAGTGGTTGCGCCAAGCTGGTGTTAGCTTAATGCAAGGCTATTTTTTCGCCCACCCTGGGTTTGAGAGCTTGCCAGACGTTGACTTTAGTAAGTTGGGTTAAGTGGTTATAACGAGAATCGAATTTAGACAAGGCAAGAGCTGTCAACTTTCAAACGCGCGAAACAAGTTTCACGCCTACGTGTAGCAGCGGTTTATCCCGCGTCACCATCTAGGTTTTAGGTGCTAGGACGCAATGTAAAATCGCTGCTACATAAATCAACACCATTCCAAATTTAAAGTCTGACGGGCTAAAGCCCGACCTACGCGGGAAACATTAGGTGCTACGTTCTGGGCTTTAGGCCGCGATGTAAAGTCGCTGGTTTCTCGTAACTTTACTCTTTTTCGTTGAATTCTTGCTAACCTAAACCATTCCAGGCTAAAGCCAGTCCTACGAATTCCATGCTTGAAACTTGCTAACTTCTTTTAGTATTTAGTCGTATTTATATTATAAATTTTTATTTAGGATGCTAGGCTGAATATTCTTTAAGCATATTGAGAAAGGATAATGATGTTTTTACGCATACTGTTAGTCTCAGCACTTGTTTTATGCTCTTCTGCTAACTTAATCGCAAAAGAACAGCCTCTTAGTTTTGATGCTGAATTAAGCAATTATCAATACGACTTACCCGTTCAATTTTTTAATTTTTCATCACAAAATACGCCATTAAAAATGGCTTATTCTTACCTTAAACCAAGCAATAACATGCCAACCGTTATACTGATGCATGGTAAAAACTTTAATGGCCATTATTGGACCAATACTGCCAACTACCTTAATAGCAAAGGCTATGGCGTATTGATACCGGATCAAATTGGTTTTGGTAAATCGTCAAAGCCTGCTGATTATCAATTTTCGTTTGCTGTATTAGCCAATAACACTCATCAGCTAGTGTCATCTTTAAATATTGAAAACCCTATTGTACTTGGTCACTCAATGGGCGGCATGCTGGCAAGTCGTTACAGCCTGATGTTTTCTAGCCAAGTTAGTAAACTTATTTTGCTAAACCCAATTGGTTTAGAGAACTATTTAAATTATGTGCAATACAAAGACACCGATTTTTTCTATAAAAATGAATTGGCTAAAACACCTGATAAGGTTATTGCTTACCAGAAGAAAAACTATTATGACGGTAAATGGAATGACACTTACGAGCAATTAACCCACTTTATCGGTGGTCAAATTCAAGGCCCTGATCACAAGCAGGTCGCATGGGTTAATGCTAAAACCTACGATATGATTTTTACGCAACCTGTAATAACTGAGTTTGCTCAGTTAAGCATGCCAGTGTCATTAATTATAGGCACACGCGATAGGACTGGCCCTGGCCGTAATTGGAAAAAAGCAAATATTGACTATGAGCTTGGCCGTTACGATAAGTTAGGCAAAGCCGCGGCAAGTATGATCTCAAAATCGCAATTAATTGAATTAGATGATATTGGCCACTTACCTCACATCGAGGATTTTGACCGCTTCAAAGGCGCATTAGACAAAGCTTTATCATTTTAATGTTGCTCGCGCGAAACAAGTTTCGCGCCTACATGTAGCAGCGGGTTTATCCCGCGTCATTAGTCAGGGTTCTAGGCTCTAGGACGCGATGTGAAATCGCTGCTACAGACTCGCATCTTTTAACTTCCTCTTTCCCCTTATCACTTGTATCTAGCAACTTTATCCACTTTTAGTACCGTTTTGTGAAAAATAACGACTTATTCATTGATGTAATTACAATTTATATGTAACTTGTGTCGCCCATTTCGCTACGCACTACTATAATATTAAGCGAAATCAACATTTTCATACTAAATACTAGGGATACACAATGAAAAAACTTCCTATTGCATTGGCTCTATGTGCTGCTTTTGTGTCTGCAAACACAATGGCAGAGGTTCGCATAAACGGCTTTGCTTCTATTGTTGGCGGTAAAGCCCTTGACGACGACGCAACTCTTTACGGCTACGATGACGATATTTCATTTAAAAACGAAAGTATGTTTGCATTGCAGCTTTCAGCAGACTTACAAGAAAAGCTAAGCGCTACGGCACAAATTGTGGCGCGTGGTAGTGATGATTTTGATGCTGAGTTCGAATGGGCTTATCTAACTTATGAGTTCAGCGATGAGCTTCAAGTAAGTGCTGGTAAAATGCGTGTACCTTTTTACCGTTATTCAGACTTCTTAGACGTTGGTTACACTTACCGCTGGGTTCGTCCACCGCAATCTGTTTATAACCTTCCGTTTTCAACGTATGAAGGTCTTAGCCTGTTACACAACACACAATTAGGTGATTGGGATTCAACCGTTCAAGTTATTTACGGTAGCTTCGATGGCAACATTGCTGTGGTATCGGTTAATGGCGATACAGAGCTTAATGATATTGCTGGTATCAATTGGACAATGAGCTATGACTGGTTTAGCGCTCGTGCTGCATACTTTGTTGCAGATACAACAATTGATATTGAAAACGACACTGATGCAGGTGTTGCACTTAATGGCCTTGAGCAGACTCTTAGAGCAGCCGGTTTTGTTGATCAAGCCGATGATATTGCTGTAAACGAAGATGATGGCTCTTTCTTCGCTGTGGGCTTTTCAATTGATTACAACGATATTTTATTTGATGCTGAATACACTGAGTTTGAAGTAGAAAACAGCGCCCTTGCTAAACAAACTCAATACTACACGTCTGTTGGTTACCGTATGGATGAGTGGATTGTGCACTTAACTTACGAAAATAATGACGACAAACACGATAGCAACCGCTACAACGCGCTACCTGCAGTACCAGCTTTAAATGCGGGTATTAATCAAGTGCTTGAGGGCGTGAAAGCAAAAAGCAACGTGTATACCATTGGTACGCGTTATGACTTCCACCCATCTGCTGCTTTAAAAGTAGATTTCAGCCGCTTTAAAGATGACATTTCAGATACAGAAACCGACGTTGTTGCTGTTGCTGTTGATTTAGTTTTTTAATTGGAGTTCATAATGAAAAAATTGTTAATCGCGACAGCACTAACACTATGCTCGCACGCTGTACTTGCTGACGTTGCAGTTATTGTGAACCCAGCAAATAGCAGTGCTATTGACGAAGGTATGATCAAAAAGATTTACCTTGGTAAGGCAAAGTCGTTTGATGATGGCACAAAAGTAAACCCAGTAAACCAAGATGGCACCAGCGTAAGCGATGAGTTTAACGATAAGGTGGTTGGTAAATCGAGCAGCCAGCTAAATGCTTATTGGTCAAAACTGGTGTTTACTGGTAAAGGTACTCCACCTGAGAAACTAGCTAATGATCAAGCTGTGATTGACTTTGTTGCAGGTAATGCTGATGGTATTGGTTATATCGATGCAGCAAAAGTAACTGATAAAGTTAAAGTGGTTGGTACTTTTTAAGTTCGACTACGGTTAATAAAAAACCAGGCGATGCCTGGTTTTTTATGCGCTAAAATTACTCGACTTTAAATTTAGCTGTGGCGTCTAGTAACGAATCAGAGAGGTAATGAAGGTTTTTCGCTACATCACGTACTGCCGATAATGAATCCATTGTTTCTTCAAACGACATATGCATATTCGTCACATTATCAACTACCATACTAGCAACAGATGTTTGCTCTTCGGTAGCTGCGGCAATTTGCGAATTCATACCGTTAATTTCTAATATCTGTTCAGAGATTTTATCAATCGATTGCCCTGTATTTTCAGCGGCCTCTGCATTATTTGTAGCCATATCTCGGGCTGAGTTCATTGCATTTACTGCATGGCTTGCTGCTGTGGTTAATGTAGAAAGCAGCTCTCTGATTTCATTCGTAGACTGCGATGTTCTTGAAGCAAGCTCACGCACTTCGTCAGCTACAACCGCAAAGCCTCGGCCTTGTTCACCTGCACGTGCAGCTTCAATCGCAGCATTTAACGCGAGTAAGTTAGTTTGTTCTGCAATCGAGGTAATAACATTTAAAATTTGCGTCACATTCTTGGTGTCAGTGGCCAGTTGATTAATAGTTGATGCTGCTTGATTTATCTCTTCACTTAGTGTTTTTGATTCTGTCACAGAACGCTGTATTTGCGTTCGACTTTGCTCAACTTCTCGCTCGGCTGTTTGCGCAGCTTGTGATGCATTTGCTGCTGAATGAGAAATATCAGCGACACTCTGGCGCATTTCTTCCATTGATTGCTTAACTATTTCAGCATCTGATGTTTGTTTAGTTGTGGCACGCTCGGCACGCTCCATGCCTTGTACAAGTCGTGTTGAGTTCTCCATTAATGGCTCACAAACCGCTATAACCTCAAGTACCGCAGCTTTTAACAGCTGTATAAACGCGTTGAAGTTAATCGAAACTTGACCGATTTCATCTTTAGCGTGTACTTCTAGTTGTGTGCTTAGAGAGCCTTTGCCGTCTGCTAATAGGCGTAAGTTATCTGCCGCAGCGCTAGCCGATGAACCGATTCCACGGGCAATCCAAATTGAGGTAACAACCAATAAAATAAGTGATACTACAGACACTACAAGCATTAAGTGTAGTGCGTTGTCTGAACGCGCTTTGGTTGCTTGTACAAGTTCAAAAAAGCGATCATCTGCGCGGGTTTGTGCTCGTTTAAAGCCAGCTAGAACGGCCTCATACTGCTGCGTTTTTTGCTGTGCTTGTTGCTGAATTTTACTAAAGTCGGCGGTGCCGTCGATCATTGAAGTTGCTATGCTTGACGAGGTTTGTGCATAAAGCTCTAATTGTTTTTTGGTATCGGCATGCACGTAGCTGTCGTTGATACTGATGATATTTTGTAGATTTTCATTAATCGTTTTATACGTTTGCGCTGCACTATCAACTAAATCTGACTCACCAAATGTTACCGCTTGAGTGTATAACTCATCTAGTTTTTCGAGTAGCGCAACGTTTGCTGAAGTGAGTTTAACGACCTGATATGATGACTTTTCCAGCTCGTCGAGCGAGATCTTGTTGTCATTCATGGCTATAAAATTGGTTACTACTATGATCACGAATGCCGTAATGGCAATACATGTTATGGCGTGTATTTTTTTTGTGATGCTCAAGTTATTGAAAGAAATACCTGCAGACATTGAATCCACCTTTGCTGACATATTACTTAGTATTATCGCCCGATTTCCCTAAAGTATTAACTATATTTATATATTTTCAGGTTTTTTTCGTAATTCGTTCAGTTTGTGGAAGTCTTGTAGGAGGTACTTCAGTGCCGAACCAAAAATAATGAGCTTTCAACCTTCAACTCTCAGACGCGCGAAACAAGTTTCACGCCTACGAATGAAACATGGGCGCTAGGATCTGAGTTCTAGGCGCTAGGACGCGATGTGAAATCGCTGCTACCTCACATCTCGTTACTCGCACCTTTCCCCTCGTAACTTGAAACTCGCTAACTTAGTCATTTCCCGGCTAAAGCCAGTCCTACGGGGAAACATTAGGTTTTAGGGCGCGATGTGAAATCACTGCTACCTCGCATCTAGTAACTTGAGATTCGCTAACTTAAACCATTCCTGGCCAAACATTGTCGTAACTTTACCCTTTCCCTTGCAACTTTCTCTTTTTTAATAGCGTTATTAAGGGCTGAACTGTATAATCCGCGGCCTATTATTTACCCTATTGCTTGTTTATTTTCGCAGTTGCTGCGCCCATAACCCTGTCAGTATTTTTCTAGGAATAATTCGTTGATTTCAACCGCAAATATCACCATGCAGTTTGGTGCAGAGCCTCTGTTTGAGAACATTTCAGCTAAATTTGGTAACGGTAACCGCTATGGTTTAATTGGCGCGAATGGCTGCGGCAAATCGACCTTTATGAAAATTCTAAGTGGTGCGCTTGTGCCAACGTCTGGCAATGTGTCGATTGCGCCGGGTTTAAAGCTAGGTACGCTAAGCCAAGATCAGTTTGCGTTTGAGCAATACACTGTGGTTGATGCGGTGATCATGGGTGATGCAGAACTTTGGAAAGTTAAACAAGAGCGCGACCGTATCTATTCGCTGCCAGAAATGAGTGAAGAAGACGGCATGAAAGTCGCTGAACTTGAAAGCATTTTTGCCGAAATGGATGGCTACACAGCAGAAAGCCGTGCAGAAGAAATTTTGATCCAAGCGGGTATTGAGCAAGAGTTTCATTACGGCTTAATGGCAAACGTTGCGCCGGGCTGGAAGCTTCGTGTGCTTTTAGCACAAGCGCTGTTTGCAAACCCAGATATTTTGCTACTTGATGAGCCAACCAATAACCTTGATATTCATACTATTACTTGGCTAGCTAACGAGCTTAACCAGCGTAAGTGTACGATGATTATTATCTCGCACGACCGTCACTTCTTAAACTCGGTATGTACACATATGGCCGATATCGATTACGGTGAGCTACGAATTTATCCTGGTAACTACGAAAAGTGGATCGAAGCTTCAAGCTTGCAACGCGAACAACTACTAGCTGAAAACGCAAAGAAGAGCGCTGAAATAGACGAGCTACAAGAGTTCGTAAATCGCTTTGGTGCCAATGCATCAAAAGCAAAATTAGCCAGCTCTCGTGCTAAGCGCATGGATAAAATTAAGCTTGATGAAGTAAAAGCATCAAGCCGTATTAGCCCATCACTTCGTTTTGACGAAGGCAAAAAGATGTATCGCCAAGCATTAGAGCTTACTAAGCTAGGTCATGGCTTTGATGGCGAAACCCTGTTCAGCGGTGGTGACTTATTACTAGAAGCCGGCGCTAAGCTTGCGGTTATTGGTGAAAACGGTGTTGGTAAAACCACCCTATTACGTTGCCTAGTGAATGAATTACAAAGTAACGAAGGTGTAGTTAAGTGGTCAGAAAATGCCAGCATTGGTTATTGCCCGCAAGACAGCAGTAAAGACTTTGATAACGACTTAACTTTATTTGATTGGATGTCGCAGTGGCGCACCGCTAAGCACAACGATTTAATGGTACGTGCTATGTTAGGCCGTTTATTATTTACCGCAGACGACGCTAACAAAAAAGCCCGTAACTGCTCGGGTGGTGAAAAGAACCGCCTATTGTTTGGTAAGCTCATGATGCAAGACATCAACGTGCTCATTATGGACGAGCCAACCAACCACATGGATATGGAAGCCATTGAAGCACTCAATAACGCATTAAAAGATTACCAAGGCACGCTGATTTTTGTGAGCCACGACCGTGAGTTTGTATCGTCATTAGCGACTCGCATCATCGATATTAAAGATCAACAGCTTATCGATTTTCAGGGCACGTTTGACGAATATATGGATCATGTCGCGCAACAAGCGCAATAACCCCCTCTTCAAATAGGTGAGCAAGTTTGCTCACCCTTTTTGTTTACGTTCAGTTACATAATACCTTTGACTGACTTACCTTATTTGGGTAATTTGCATTTCTTTTACACAGAAAACAACATTTTAAAGGATGTAAATGAATAAGCTACTTAGCGTATCGGCACTGACTCTGGCTCTAACAGCCTGTGGTGGCGGGTCATCAACAGACAAAAAGCCAGATGCAGAAGCGACAAAAAATACCGCCCCTACTCTATCTGGATCACTCACACTCTCTACCAAAGCACTTGAATCAGCCAACTTAGTTGTTGATATTAAAGATGAGCAAAACGACAGTGTGACAACCACGATTATTGATAAGCCAGAGTGGCTAAGTGTCACGACCAGCAGCAATCAAGTGACTTTTAATGCTGAGCCGAGCCTATTTGAAGTAGCTAACCATTCTTTTACTGTAGAAGTGTCTGACGGTAAGGCTAGTAATCAATACACTTTAACCGTAAATGTCGCTGAAAACCGTGCAGCATGGCAACCTATTGAGCTTAGCAATAACGAAGTGATAGGTAACTGGCAATCAAGCGATGGCAGTGTACGGTTGGTATTTGCTAGCGAAGATGCAGGTGTAATCGCTCAAAATGGTGAGTTAAGTCGTTTTGAATGGTCGAACCCTGATGTCATTGCGTTAAATACCCAAGCGATTGATTGCTTGCATGAGTGTAATCAACAAGCCTTACTTGAAATGGAAGTGTTGGCTAAGCGCGATGATGCTATTCGTGTTGAGCTATTTAATGTTTCAACCGATAAAGGCGAAGTTGTCACCCTTTATAAATCAAATGCAGAGTTTAGCTCTGAGTACTACGCTGATGTGGATCAAAGCTCGTTCCACTCTGTTAATTATTTAAGTACAACGGGCGAGGAAAGTTACTTTGAAGTATCGCTAGCAAGCTATATTCCAACGGCTTCAGGAAGCACTACGTCGTATACTTATGCTGACTTTTCGGCAACGTTAGAGGGTAAAGTATTAAAAATTAACAGTGATACATTAGTTACGACTCAAAACACAAAGCAATTGAGTAACCTTGGTCATGAAGTAGATGTCGCATTTGATCTTAATCTAATTGATGCAGAAGTTATTGCTCAGTTTGATGACTTTTTAGTGCTAAAACTACGTCATGTTTTAACTTATAAAGATGAAAGTGCACAGAATATTATTAATGAATCAACCGAACTGGCTGAAGCTCTGCTAGAAAAAACATCGATTAGCGCACTTCGAAAACTTACCCCTGTTACAGTTCCTGAGCTGACAGTAGGTAAATCATATACTGGTCGTTTAAATAATAAAAATTCAGATACGGGCGAAGGTTTAACGTTCCGTTATGTACCCACATTTTTTACAATCACTGCAGCCGACACAGCAACGGTCACATTCAATACACCTAAAAGTACTGACTCATTTAAATGGCATTACAACTTAGACAATAACGGCGAAACCGTTAAAGTAATGGGTAATGGCCTAGAAACGAGCTTACAATTTTTCACTCAGCCTGATGGCAAAATGATCATGGCACGCGAGCGTAATAAAGAGCAGCGCCAAGCTCGCTTAGGGTATGAGTTCATAGAAGTAGTTGATGATTCAAGCATCACACTCGATGACTATAAGCATCTATTTAGCTACTTACGTCAAAATTATACCAGCAGTAGCCAGAAAATATACTGGTATATAAATGATGATGGTAAAGGCAGCTTCTATTATGCTGACCAATATGGCCTTGAAAATAGAGCTGACTTTACACCAAGTAGCTATTGGCAATTAGAAGCTGATAATAGCATTAGCTTTGCAATGATGTCGCAGTGCCCAAATGCAGTTGATTACGCTAGTTGTAAAGATGAAGTATTAGCAAATCAAGAAGTTGCCTATTCATCATTATTTAATTTCAAAATTCTTGCTAAAGACGGTAATAAATACCTTTTTGACCGCCTGTTTTGGCAAAGTACGTATGCTTACAGCGAAAGAGAATTAAAAGAGAGTATTTTTCAAAATAGCTATTGGTTTAGAATTGAGGAGTAAAGGAGCTTACAGCGGTGCGCGAAACAAGTTTCACGCCTACGTTGTAGCAGCGGGTTTATCCCGCGTCATAGGGCTCTGGGCGCTAGGACGCGATGTGAAATCGCTGCTACTTGTTCGGCGTTAAAACGCCACCTACATCTCGTCACTTTCCCCTTGTAACTCGCTAACTTCTCTAAATAAAAAAGGCCACACAGTTAAACTGTGTGGCCTTTGTACTTAACGGAATTTTAAATTAAATGTCGAAGCGGTCGGCGTTCATTACTTTCACCCATGCGTCGACAAAGTCTTTTACAAAACGTTCATTGTTGTCGTCTTGTGCGTAAAACTCTGCATAAGAGCGAAGGATTGAGTTTGAACCAAACACTAAATCAACACGTGTTGCTGTCCATTTAGTTGCACCTGTGCTGCGCTCAACAATATCATAAAGACCCTTACTTGTTGGCTTCCATGTGTAAGCCATATCGGTTAGGTTTACGAAAAAGTCGGTGCTAAGTGTGCCTACATTATCTGTAAACACGCCATGCTTAGAGCCGCCGTGGTTAGTGCCAAGTACACGCATACCACCAACAAGAGCGGTCATTTCTGGTGCTGTTAAGCCCATTAATTGCGTACGCTCTAACATTAGCTCTTCTGCTGATACCGCGTAATCTTTCTTCAACCAGTTACGGAAACCATCATGAATTGGCTCAAGTACGTCGAACGAGTCTGCATCTGTCATCTCGTCTGTGGCATCACCACGACCCGGCGCAAATGGCACGGTGATGTCAACGCCCGCTGCTTTTGCTGCTTGTTCAACCGCTGCTGACCCACCAAGTACAATTAAATCGGCGAGGCTTACTGGTTTGCTTAAACCCGCTTGCACTGATTCCAGTGCGCTTAATACTTTAGCTAAACGCTCTGGCTCGTTACCTTGCCAATCTTTTTGCGGTGCTAAACGAATACGAGCACCGTTTGCACCACCGCGATGGTCTGAGCCACGGTAAGTACGGGCACTATCCCATGCTGTTGCGATTAAATCTGCTTGGCTTACACCACAGTTAAGTAGCTTGGTTTTAAGTTCGCTAATTTCGCTGTCAGATAATGTGTAATCAACCGCAGGGATCGGATCTTGCCAGATCAGATCTTCGCTTGGTACATCGGCACCCAAATAACGTGATTTAGGGCCTAGGTCACGGTGCGTCAGTTTGAACCATGCGCGTGCAAACACATCACTAAAGTATTCAAAATCATCGTTAAATCGCTCGATAATTTTACGATAGGTTGGGTCCATCTTCATCGCCATATCGGCGTCGGTCATGATGGGGTTTAAACGAATTGATGGATCTTCAACATCAACTGGTTTGTCTTCTTCTTTAATATCGATTGGTTCCCACTGCCACGCACCTGCAGGGCTCTTCTTAAGTTCCCATTCGTAGTTAAGCAATAAGTAGCAATAACCGTTATCCCACTTAGTTGGATGAGTAGTCCACGCGCCTTCGATGCCCGAGGTCATGGTATCGCGGCCAATACCGCGTGAGTTGTGGTTGTTCCAACCAAGACCTTGTTCAAACACATCCGCGGCTTCTGGCTCAGGGCCAACGTTTTCTTCGCTACCATTACCATGGGTTTTACCCACAGTATGACCACCAACTGTAAGTGCGGCAGTTTCTTCGTCATCCATTGCCATACGGGCAAAAGTTTCGCGAACTTGTTCTGCTGTTTTAAGTGGATCAGGGTTACCATTCACCCCTTCTGGGTTTACGTAAATTAAGCCCATTTGTACCGCTGCTAATGGGTTTTCCATGGTATCTGGTTTTTCAACATTCGAGTAACGCTCGTCACTTGGTGCTAGCCATTCTTTTTCAGCGCCCCAGTAAACGTCTTTTTCAGGATGCCAGATATCTTCACGGCCTCCCGCGAAACCAAAGGTTTTTAAACCCATTGACTCATAAGCCATATTACCGGCTAGGATCATTAAATCGGCCCAAGAAAGCTTGTTACCGTATTTCTTTTTAATTGGCCAAAGTAAACGACGTGCTTTGTCTAAGTTTGCGTTGTCTGGCCATGAATTTAATGGTGCAAAGCGTTGGTTACCTGTACCGCCGCCACCGCGTCCATCCTCTAAACGGTATGAACCCGCTGAGTGCCACGCCATACGGATCATTAAACCACCGTAATGGCCCCAATCAGCTGGCCACCATTCTTGGCTTTCGGTCATTAAGCTTTTTAAGTCGGTTTTAACGGCTTCAAGATCAAGAGATTTGAATGCTTTAGCGTAATTAAAATCTTTGCCGTAAGGGTTCGTTTTGCTGTCGTGTTGGTGAAGAATGTCGAAATTGAGTGCGTTTGGCCACCAGTCAGTATTTGATTGAGCGGTGACAGTGTTACTACCATGCATTACTGGGCACTGGCCCGTTTTTCCATTACTCATTGCTTGCTCCTCATAAGCTTAAAATACGACGAAAGCTAGTTTACTTAGCATCATCATAAATAAAGATTTCTATTGGTTTTGAATAACTAATAACTCAAAAGTTCCTGTTGTTTAAAACTATAGGAGCACTACATAAATAAAGCTAGATCTTGAACATGGTTTTAAATCGATTGATTCGATAGAAAAATACGATTTGATTCATTTTACAAAACAGTCCATTTTATAAAGGTCTTTTTACTGCGAGTAGCCCTTATGAAAACAATTAATCCTGATGTTGCTAGACAATTAAGCATTAACTTTTTTATCGCCAATTTACCTATTTTAATGTTAACTGGGCTGGTAGTTGCTTCGCTTGTGGGGTTAACGTTTAGAAGCTCATTATTGTTTTGGCTGACGCTATTGGTTACACCTTTAAGCATTAATTATTTATACTCGAAAAAACGTATAAAGCAGTTTTGCAAAAACAACAAGTGCACCGATATATCATGTCTCGCTAAGCAAACTGATTAATTTTTAATTTTATTACCCAGTCACCAGATTATTTAGCCCTCAACTTGTATAAATATTAATTAGTTATGCGAGTTTTATAGGCAGTTTAAAATTAACTGTCATGCCATTAGAAGGTGAACTCGCAGCACTCACTTCACCTTGTAATGCTTGCGTTGCAAGGTTATAAACAATTGACATTCCTAATCCACTTCCACCTGAGCCACGCTTCGTAGTAAAAAAGGGCTCAAACACTTTATGCAAAGTTTCTGTATCCATGCCATGGCCATTATCTTTGTAGCAAAGCAAATAAACACCTTGTGCTTCGTCAATATTAACCGATATGTTTATTTGGTTGTCTTGGCGTCCAACAAAACCATGAACGCAACTATTATTAACCAAATTCATTATGATTTGACTCAAAGCTCCAGGGACTGTGATCAACTCAAAGTCATCGACACAATTCACATTTACACTGACGTTATGACTACGGGTTAAAGGCATTAAGCTGTGTAGAATGTTTTCTAAGTAGTCTTTAATGTTGGTTTCTAATAAATCGAGTGAAGATTGATCTACTGCCGTTTGTTTAAAGTCGCTGATTAATTTTGCTGCTCGCTCTAAATTAGTGAATGATATTTTAAAACATTCGTTTAAATGATTAATACTCTCTATCAGCGCAGCCTTAGTTAACGTATTTGACTGTATAAGCTTATCAACTTCAGAGAGTTTGTCTTTTGCCGAACTGTTTGCAGTCACCGCGATACCTATTGGCGTATTAACTTCATGTGCAATTCCAGCAACCAGATTACCCAATGAAGCCATTTTTTCTGCTTCAATAAGTTTTTCTTGCATCTCGGTAAGTTCAGATAAGGTTTTCTCGAGCGTTCGAGTGCGTTCAACAACACGCTCCTCTAGGTGCTGATTAGCGCGTTCAAGCTCTGCGTTTATACGTTCATTTTCTTGTGCTGATAGCGCTCTGCCGTATAGATCTGCTAATGCGCCTATAAATGAGCATTCATCTTCTGTCCAATGTCGCTCACTACCAATGTGCTCACAACAAAATATACCGATCATTTTTCCTTTATAGCGAATTGGTGCATCGAGCATAGCGCCAATATTAAGTGGTGTTAGGTAGCTTTCGCTAAATTCGTAGGTAGCAGGATCAGTATGCGCATCAACCGCTGTTATTGTGCGTTGCGTATCAAGTGCTTTGAAATAGTCAGGGTATGCGTCCCGGGGAAGCACTAGCATTTGAATTTCTTTACCATTTTCTCTGTCGAGTAATAAACGGCACTCAATTGCTGTATTTTCTTTATTAAGTAACCAAATGCCGGCACGCCCGATTTCGAGTCCATCGAGTACAGCATTAAGGATTAGCCGTTCAGCTAATTCAACATTTCCACTATCGAGATCAGACGAAATTGATACACCATAAAGCAGTTGTACTAGTTGCTGGCGCATATTCTCACCTTTTAGTTTTAGTATCCTTTAAGTTTAGACGAACAAACTCAATATCGCATATAGATTAACTTTTTTTAGAAACTCTTTAAGTATTAAGTAGTTGTTCAGATAAAAATGAGTATATTGTACCTAACTCCTGTTGATACCCCTTACGACTTTATGTTGTTTAAGCAGTTTGGCCAGCTCTCCCCCGAGCTGGTTTTTTTTGCCTAGTCCCTAGTGCTCACGCATGTTACAGTTACCTCAGTAATCACCAAAAATTAATATGTTATGCGTTATACCCTAATTTTAATCACTTTTTTAATGAGCTTTAGCCCATTTGTAGCAGCTCAAAATGAGCCACAAAACCGCCCAGCATTAACTGAAGCAGAGCAACAGCAAGGACTCGATAAGCTTCAAGAGCCTATGTATAAACCATTGTTAGAGCGCTATATTCTTGATGAATTAAAAGCGGTGCGCCAAGACCAACAAAAACTACGCGAAGATGTGACAAAACAAGTTGCTCATACACAACTTGATACTGCCGACCGTGCATTAACTTATACAACCGACACCATTAATAATGTGTTTTTCATTATTACCATTACCGCTTCAATCTTGGTCTTAGTCGGTTGGAATTCCCTACGTGATGTGAAAAATAAAGTAGAAGATATTGTTAATACACGCGTGAGTGCGATTACAAAAGAATATGAAGAGCGCCTAAAAGTACTCGAAGAAAAACTACGTGAGCGATCTGAAGAAATCTTATTAAACCAACAAAAGATCTCAATCACCAATGAAGTTCATTCTTTATGGATGCGTGCCAATTTAGAAAGCGATGTTGCGAATAAGATTGAGATTTTTGACGAGATCTTAAAACGTAAACCAGAAGACGTAGAAGCCATTGCCTATAAAGCAGATGCTCTGTTAGAAATTAACGAAACAGGTGAGGCTATCGAGCTTTGTAATCAAGCATTAGAAATTGATAGCGACTACGGCTACGCATACTGGCAACGTGCTTGTGCCTATGCATTACTACACAAACACGCCGATGCAATGGCTGATATTCGTATGGCTCTTGAATATTCTCCTAACCTACGTAACGAGCTATTACACGAAAGCGCGTTTGCCAGCCTACACGACAACGACAGCTTTAATTCGTTGTTAAACGAATCGGCATAGCCGACCCCCATGTAGCCGCGGGTTTATCCCGCGTCATAGGCGAGTTCTGGGTTCTAGGTCCTAGGCGCCAGGACGCGATGTAAAATCGCCGCTACCTCGTACCTCGAAACTCGCTAACTTTACTCTTTCCCCTTGAAACTCGCTAACTTTACTCTCGCTAACTTGAACCCACTAACTTAATCCCCCTCTATTGCAAAAAAACCAAATACCGCTAAACTAATCATTAAGTATCTAATGATTAAAAAAGTAATCAATATGCGTTCTAAACAGGCTGCAAAAATGGCACAAAAGCTGGGAGATTTGATTCGCCAGCACCGAACTCTTCATTATACGCAAAGTACATTTGCGAAAATGATTGGGGTATCACGTTCGACAGTACAAAAGTTAGAGCAAGGTGATGTTGTGAAAAGTGACATTCTTTTTGAAGCGCTGGTTGTACTTAACTTACAGGGATCGCTTCTCGATGAAATAAATGAATTAGCGGCCGACGTAGGTGGATACAATGCTCGCCAACGCAAACGAAATTCACCACAGGAAATCAATGATGACTTCTGAGTGCTATGTTTTTATAGATGGTTTAGAAGAAAAACCCGTTATCTGTGGTTACTTTAAATTAGATAATCAATCAGGTCGCGGTGAGTTCAACTATGGTAAGAGCTATTTAGCCCGAAGCGATGCCTTTGCTCTAGATCCAATACATCTGCCATTAAAGTCGGGGATTTTCAATTACAGTGCAAACAGAGGTGTATTTGGCGTATTGAGTGATGCAGGAGCTGACTCGTGGGGGCGCAAGTTAATTCTTTCGCTTCATACTACAAAACCCAAAAACGAGTTAGAATTTTTATTAGCCGGGTCTGGGTATGGCGTAGGAGCGCTTGTTTTTAGTCTCTCGCGAAGTGCCTCAAAGCATAAAACTAACAAAAACACCTTGTCTGATTTAGCCTTGCTAGACCAAGCTAAAGATGACTTGCTGGCGAATAAAACAATTTCTGATGAAGCTAAGAAAGCATTTGAATTTGGCCAAAGCATGGGGGGAGCTAGACCAAAAACTTCTATACAAATTGACAACAAACTCTACTTAGCAAAATTCAATCGCCAAGATGATTTATTCAATCTAGTCAGAGCTGAACATGCTGCAATGAAAATGGCGGAACAGCTTGGTATTCGAACGGCTCCTACCTTTATTCATAAAACACATACCGGTGATGTGCTACTTGTTGAGCGATTTGATGTAAGCAATGGGTTACCAACACACCACTTTTTAAGTGCGAATAGCTTACTTCAAAAACCCAAAGTTGCTATGAGTGATCTTTCAAGTGACTACTCATATGGTCAATTAGCTGAATTTATAAGGCATCAAACAATGCAAAATGCAGGTGATGCTGAAGAGTTGTTTAAGCGAATGGTGTTCAATGCGTATATTGGTAATACAGATGATCACACTCGCAATCATGCATTCCTATATTCATTTTCACAAAAAAATTGGCGATTAAGTCCAGCCTATGACATCACTCCAATAAACAACTCTAAACAACATGGTCTTGGCTTTGGTGATGATGGCCGTTATGCAAGTAAAAGCAATTTTTTATCTCAGGCTAAGCGATTTGGGTTAGCAAATTCAGCAGCAAAAAACATCATTAAAGAGATTGAAGAATATTGCAAAGATTGGCCGACTCACTTTAAACATTTTGCAGACGTTAGTGATGAAGATATCACCCGTTTAAAAGGTGTAATTCCTGAAATTAATGAAGATTAACAGCGCGAAACAAGTTTCACGCCTACATGTAGCAGCAGGTTTATCCCGCGTCATAGGCGCTAGGTCCTAAGTACTGGGACGCGATGTAAAATCGCTACTACAGGCTCGCATCTTGTTACTCGCACCTTTCACCTTGGAACTTTAAATTCGCTAACTTTGCCTCCCTCAAAGATAGACAGAACAACATTAATGCTGGTCTGAACCATTGAATTTAATATTACGCACCTATCAACTGTTAAGAGCAGGGCAACTTAAATTAATCTCTATTGGGTTGTTCACCTAACAGTTTTATTGCATGCTCCAATGCAGAGTCTTTATTACTCTCAATGTCTTTGATATTTGGAAACTCAAATACATGTTCCACAGGAACTCCAACAAATTCATAGCTTTGCCCTTCGATGTCGGTATAAAGCTCATTAGATAACGTAATCCCCCAACCATTTGGTAGCGCTTTTACCAATGCATCACTTAAAGCTCCATAACTATTCTCACCAATGAATGTCACATTGTCCCTTGCCTTTAATGCTATTAAAAATAGCTCAGCAGCACTTGGCGTGAGGTGACTGGTAATCACGATAATTTTACCAACGAAAGGTTTAACGTTTGCAGGGGAAACAAAGATATCTTTCTTTTCACTCATACCAGTTGGGGTTTTGAAGCTCTTAGCACCAATTCTAAGTGGTTTGGCAATAAGGTAGGACATCATTTTTAAAGCTACTAAATCACTTCCACCAGAGCTATCCCTAAGGTCAATTATGACTCCTTTAGAACGATTAAAGTGCTGCGTTACCTTTTGCATAACTTGCTGTGTTTCATGTTCATCGAAACTTTCAATTCTGAAGTAAGAGGCACCACCTTTGAGTTTTGCAATGAGGAAATTATCAGCTAGATATTTTGCAGGTTTGTTAGTATGAAAATAGGATTCTATATTTCTTATCCATCGCCCATAGATATACCTGTAAACTTGTGAAATATCCGAAAATTCAGAGTTTTTAGCTAGGTATTCTTGCAACCTTTTTTCTGAAGCAGACTTTCTCGGCGAATGATGAATTAGCCTATTTAAAGAGCTATCAATCAACATTGCATGACCATCTCCCATATGTTCAAGAAATTCGTCAATAATTTGTTGCAGTTCTTCGGGGGTCGTGTTGTTATTTACACGTTTGAGCCAGTGTGACTTCAAAGTATTCCAATTTATCTCTTTTTCTTTAGTGAATGCGTAATGATAGGAAAAGCTGTCTAATACAACCTTCAATACCTGACGACTATTGAATACGTAACTATTGCTATGAAAACTATTTATCTCACTAGAAGTGCAAGCTTTCGGTAATTCATTTAACTTTGTGACATTTAGAGGGAATAACTTATCAAAGTCTAATTGTTTAGTTCTTTTATCAATAGCTATACCGTCTCTTTGAGCTTCATTAGTTAAAAAATGATTCAAAAAACAGTAATTATCACTGATATCGTAGACAAGTGGTTTCATATGATTCGTTAAATCAAACAAATATCCATACCCTTCAGTTTTCCAAATAGCAGTTGCCGAAGAGTGAAAACTAATCATGATTGCTGCCATTAAAAATAACAAACCGCTGAGCGGTTGTTTAACTAAATAACCCATATCAATCCTTAATATTTAGACGTCAGAGATTAGATGTCAGTCAATCGGCATAGCCTTTACTCTTGCTAACTTGCACCCATAAAAAAAGAGCAGCTGGGCTGCTCTTTTTCTAGCGGAAGAATAACACTTTGGTTATTTTACCATTTTCTATTTTATAACTAGTGACAAATTCAGCTCGCTTATCAACCACCTTAGGGTCTTGTGAACAAGTCTCTGATAGCTCATGGTCAATCACAATATTTCCATGCACAATTCGTTTAATTGGAGACGATTTTATACATTTAAGCTTTTTAA
Source organism: Pseudoalteromonas sp. bablab_jr010 (assembly GCF_016464105.1). Lineage (NCBI taxonomy): Bacteria > Pseudomonadati > Pseudomonadota > Gammaproteobacteria > Alteromonadales > Pseudoalteromonadaceae > Pseudoalteromonas > Pseudoalteromonas sp. bablab_jr010. Next base: position 211,096 of record NZ_JACDWV010000066.1, read on the forward strand.
ACATGATGCCATAACGAGCTATAAGCTTTTCTTTCCCTGTGAACATTAACTCATTTGGGAATGTGTAAAACTCGACGTTTTCATCATACATTTTAATAAATGCATCAATATTACGAGCATTATATGCTGCTATTAATTGCTCAATTACAGCGATTGATTCTCGTGACTGACGCGCTTTTTCTTGTTGCTTGGCTGTTAGCGCCTCTTTTGCTTGCTTTACGGCCTTTTCAGCCTCATCAACTGCTTGCTGCTTTTCTTCAACTGTTTTTGGTTGCTCGGCAGGTGTAGGCGTTTGAGTACCGAGTACTTTACTATCATCAACTTCTGCGACCTCTTTCTTAGATTCAGAAATTACTTTTTGCTCTGTTACTGGCTTTTCTTCAATAAACTCTAAACTAGGTACGTCTTTCTTTTCGGCTTTTTGTTCATGGCTAGTTTGAGGCTCGGCTTGTTCAGTGGTTTCTTCACTAGCAAATGACTGCCAAGAGAATAATAAACTAATTGCCAAAAATAACGGTTTCATACTTTTCCTAAATACATCATGCCTGATTTAAGGCGTTAAGGTAGCAAATTCTCACAGTTTGGCATAGTTTTTTACCAATATTGCTCAACGGTGATCTGCCCAGGCTCACGACGTCTGTTGCGGCTAAAACCAAGCTCTAACAAAATGGCCGTGGTATCTTTTACCATTTCTGGATTACCGCAAATCATGAACTGTGTCGAGTCAGGTTTAACAGAAAGCTCTACTACATCAAATAAGCGACGGTCTTTTATTACGTCAGTGATCCGGCCATTAAAACCGATTGTGGCTGACTCTCTGCTGACTACAGGTGAGTAGTAAAGATTTGGGTACTGCTGCTGTAGTGCTTTAATGCGCGCTTGATAACTTAAGTCCTCATTAAAACGAACTCCATGCACTAAGTGAACATGCTCAAACTTTTGCCACACTTCGCCCTGCTCTAATATTGATATAAAAGGCCCAAGCGCAGTACCTGTACTCAGCATATAAAGCTGCTCACTGCTTGGCACTTCATCAAGGGTAAAAAAGCCTGTCGCGCGGCGCTCTATAGTCACTGAGTCACCCGGCTTTAATTGCGCAAGTAGTTGAGAAAGTTGACCGTCTTTAACATTAATCAGATAAAATTCAAGGTCGGGATTATTCGGCGCATTAACATAAGAATATGCACGTGCAACCCGTTTATCACCCACTTGCATAGCAAGCTTTGTAAACTGCCCTGCTACAAATGGTTCAACATCGGCATTAACAATTAAGCTAAATAGTGAGTCGGTCCACCATTTAACATCTTTAACTTTAGCTTCAACCCAATTAGACATACACATCCTCAATTGTTGTTCCTCTACTAAAAGTGGCAACAATTGCTTGAATTTTCAAGTTTTAAGGGGCGGTTGCGAGCATAAATACATAGTCATAAAAAAAGCCGCATAAATGCGGCTTTGAGGTTAGTCTCACTTCACTTTGGGCGTGTTTCCAAATTTCAGTGAATACGTTACCAAGGAACTTATTTAAATTGATTCTAAAGCAATTTTAACCATTTCGTTAAAGGTGCTTTGACGCTCTTCACTTGGTGTTGCTTCACCAGTGATTACGTGGTCACTTACAGTAAATAGTGCCATCGCTTTTGCGCCGTATTCAGCAGCTACGCCGTACATGCCAGCTGTTTCCATATCAACAGCAAGTACGCCTAGCTTGTCTAACTCTTGATAGAATGTGTTATCTGCTTGGTAGAATGTATCTGTTGTAAATACATTACCTACTTTCGCTTCAATACCTAATTCTTTTGCTGCGTTTACGCCGTTGAGTAATAAACCAAAATCAGCAATTGCGGCAAAATCGTAACCACGTACACGTGCACGGTTTACGTTTGAATCTGTGCTTGCACCTTGTGCAAAGATAACGTCACGGATTTTGATATCGCTACCAATACCGCCACAGGTACCAATACGAATTAGATTTTTAACGCCGTAACTAACGATCAATTCACGGGCATAAATTGACATTGATGGAATACCCATCCCAGAACCCATAATACTCACTGGCTTACCTTTGTAGGTACCGGTAAAACCATACATATTACGAACGCCTGTTACTTGTTTTGCGTCATCTAAAAAGTTTTCAGCAATGTATTGAGCGCGAAGCGGATCACCCGGCATTAATACCGTTTCTGCAAATTCGCCTACATTGGCGCTGATATGAGGAGTACTCATTATTGGTTTCCTTTTTTGTTCGCTAATAGCTTGTCGTTAAAGCTATCACCGTATTCAAGTGCAGGAAGATTAAACCACTGGGCAAGGGTTTGACCTATGTCTGCAAAACTAGCTCGTTCTCCAAGCGGGGTGTTTGTCATTCCCGGTTGGTATGCAAGTACTGGCACGTATTCACGTGTATGGTCAGTGCCTGCTGCTGTTGGATCACATCCGTGATCGGCCGTGATAATTAATACATCATCACTATTTAGCTGATTTAAGATGGTCGGTAGGTAATCATCAAACTCTTTTAATGCTTTAGCATAGCCAACTGCATTACGGCGATGACCGTACTTTTCATCAAAATCAACTAAGTTTGTAAAAATCAAACTATGGTCAGGTGCGCTTGCGATTACTTCTGAGGTTTTCTCAAGCAAGTTCATTAGCCCTGGCGCTTTGTGTTTTTGGGTGATGCCTTGGTGCGCATAGATATCGGCAATTTTACCAATACTGATCACTTCACCGCCGTCTTGCGATAATTTATCAAGCAAGGTTGGCGACGGAGGTAACACCGAATAGTCACGACGATTGCCTGTACGGGCAAAATCGTCACGGCTCGAACCCAAAAATGGCCGCGCAATCACTCTTCCTATGTTCATTTCATCAAGCAGCGCCCGTGCGATTTCGCAAACCTGATAAAGTTTCTCCAGTCCAAATGATTCTTCGTGCGCGGCTATTTGAAACACGCTATCAACTGAGGTGTAGCAAATCGGCATACCGGTTTGCATATGCTCTTCACCTAGCTGTTCTAAAATGGTCGTTCCTGAGGCATAACAGTTACCTAAAATGCCAGGAATCTCTGCGCGAGCAATTAGCTCATCAACAAATTCTTGTGGAAAACACGGCTGTGTGTTTGGGAAATAACCCCAATCAAATAACACAGGTACACCGGCCATTTCCCAGTGTCCTGAAGGCGTGTCTTTACCACTTGATAACTCTTTAGCGTAACCCCATGCGCCAATAGGTGCTTGGCGGTCACTGACTAAACAAGGTTCTTTACCTGCGGCTTCGCATGCATCAGCTAAACCTAAACGGGTAAGATTAGGAAGCGATAAGTGCTCACCAGTTTCTTCTGCATAGGCTTTAAGTAAATGAGCGAAGGTATTTGCACCTACGTCACCAAACTTTTCTGCGTCAGGTGCTGCGCCAATTCCTAGGCTATCTGCCATTAAGATGAGTGCTCTTGCCATGGGTACCTCGTTATCAATATGTGAATACTTTATATGCTCTTTGAATTTTTGGTACAGGACATAAGTCCTGTTTCATAAAACGGAAACATTATAAATTTGCATCTCTAAGCGAAGCAAAAGAGATTAATCGTGTCTTTTTTGCTATTGTGATCTACCTAACAATGTTTCCTTCTGTGTGGGCGAGAACTTTAGTGACACGAACAATTATAGCTATTGCTGGCGCATCTGCGTCGGGCAAGTCTCTTTTTAGCAAGACAATTTATAACGAATTAGTCAATGAGCTTGAACCGGGCGCGATCGCAGTGATCGAAGAAGATGCTTATTACAAAGACCAGTCGCATTTGCCGTTTGACCATCGAACGCAAACCAATTACGACCACCCTGATGCTTTCGAGCATGAGCTTTTGCATGAGCACTTACTTCAATTGCGCGCTGGAGAATCAGTAGACGTACCAACTTATGACTATGCAATGCATACCCGAAGCGATGAAACGCGTCGAGTGGCACCTGCAAAAGTACTTATCGTTGAAGGTATTTTGCTACTGAGTGATCCGGCACTTCGAAAAGAATTTGATATTAAGGTGTTCATTGATACACCGTTAGATATCTGCCTTATGCGCCGTATGCAACGAGATATGGAGCAGCGTGGCAGAACATTACAGTCCGTTGTTGATCAATATCAAGCGACAGTGCGACCTATGTTTTATCAGTTTATTGAGCCATCTAAGCACAAAGCTGATCTCGTAGTCACACGCGGCGGTATGAATCGCGTTGCCATTGATATAATTAAAAGTAAAATAAAATATTTACTGCAACAATAACAACGGGAAACAGTCAGTATGACAACATTTATGAGCTTAGTAGGCATTGTTGTGCTACTAGGCATTGCTTTTGCGGCTTCAACGAACCGTAAAGCAATTAATTTAAGAACTGTAGGCATCGCCTTTTTACTTCAAGTGTTAATTGGTGGCTTTGTCTTGTTCTTCGAAGTGGGCAAAAACGTACTGGCAAGTATGTCGCGAGGCGTCTCATCGGTTATTGGTTATGCCAATGACGGAATTAGCTTCTTATTTGGCTCACTGGCATCGCAAGATACCCTAGGGTTTATTTTTGCGATACAAGTATTGCCCGTTATCGTGTTCTTCTCAGCACTCGTTGCTGTGTTGTATCACATCGGGGTGATGGATTGGATAATCAAGATTCTAGGTGGTGGCTTACAAAAGCTATTGAAAACCTCGCGCCCTGAATCGCTTTCTGCAACCGCCAATATTTTCGTTGGTCAAACAGAAGCACCATTGATTGTTAAGCCATTTATCGCCAGCATGACTAAGTCAGAGCTATTTGCGGTAATGGTAGGTGGCCTTGCTACCGTAGCAGGTTCTGTTATGGCAGGTTACGTAACAATTGGTGTAGAGCTTAAATACTTAATTGCAGCCAGCTTTATGGCGGCACCAGGTGGTTTCTTAATGGCAAAAATGATTGTGCCAGAGACCGAAACACCAAAAGAAGATTTAGCTGATTTAGACGTACAAGAAGAAAAACCGGTAAACGTAATTGATGCTGCCGCATCAGGTGCCGCAAACGGTATGCAACTAGCACTGAACGTAGGTGCGATGTTACTTGCTTTCGTAGCACTTATTGCACTTCTAAATGGGTTATTAGGCGGTATTGGTGGTTGGTTTGATCATCCAACATTAACGCTACAAGAAATTTTAGGTTACGTATTCGCTCCAGTTGCATGGTTATTAGGTGTACCTTGGGACGAAGCAGTAATCGCAGGCAGTTTTATAGGTCAGAAGGTTGTAGTTAACGAATTTGTTGCTTACCTCGACTTTATTAATTATCGCGATACGTTAAGTGCGCACACACAAGCGATTGTCACATTCGCGTTATGTGGGTTTGCTAACTTATCATCGATAGCAATTTTACTAGGTGGATTAGGCGGTATGGCGCCTAGTCGGCGAAAGGATATCGCACGCTTAGGGCTCAGAGCAGTGTTAGCAGGATCTATGGCTAACCTCATGAGTGCAGCAATTGCAGGTTTTTTCCTCTCGCTAGCTTAGAAACTTAATGAGATGAGCCGTAGTTGCAAAACAATAGGATAGGACTTTAAGGGGTTAAAGGTCTATCTGACTTGAACGATACTTCACCAAGGGCCGCAAGGCCCTTTTATCGTTTTATGTGCTAAGATTTATTTACTAAATCCTTTTAAGTGCATAAATGAACTATTTTAGAATTTATATACTAACCTTTTTCTTAAGTTGGCCAGCCCTTTGCAAGCCGACCCTAACCGTTGTTACCGAACTATCACCGCCCAATCAAACCTTGATCAATAACCAAGTTGCTGGTAAAAGCACTGAATTAGTAAGAGCTATTTTTGCCAAAGCAAACTTAAATGCCAATATAGAGCTCTACCCTTGGGCCCGTGCTTATAATATGGCACTAAAAAAGCCGAATACTTTCATTTACAGCATGGCTAAAACTCCAGAGCGTGAACATCATTTCTATTGGATTGGTGAAGTAGCCACCTATGAAATGGGCTTTGTGAAATTAAGCGAACGCCGCGATATAAACATCACCTCTAATGAGCAAGCCAAACAATACAAGATAGCAGTTCAGCGTCATGACTTAGCAGCACAACGCTTAACTGAGCGCGGTTACACTGTTGTGTATACTTCAGACATCAATAAGTCATATCAGTTGTTGATGTCGGGGAAGGTTGATTTAATCATTGACGATAAAAACTATATCGCCGCTATGGCTAATGAATTAGGCCTTGATGAATCGCGCTTACACTTTGCCTTTGCAATTGATTTTTTAGCGATGAAAGGGTTCCTAGCTGCAAACAAAAATACTAACCCACACCATATCAATGCATTAAAAAATGCGTTTGCTGAGATTCAGGCATCAACGCTATATAGTCAGGTCATGCGAACAAATAGGCCTTAAGTAAGAGCAAGAAAAATTCGTTATTTGCTACTCTGAACAACCCCCAGTGCCTTTTACACTGCACCATGATAGTAGTACTCAGCTACCGATAGCTTCAACGGCTAACGATGACTAATAAAAATTATTTTGTATTGGTATTACTATATTGCTCAATAAAAAAGTCTAACTTACCCTGAGCAATTAGCTTTTCGTAACTTGATTGCAAACGTTCAACTACATCGATGGGTATGTTTTTATTTAATGCTAAATAATTCCCTAATGTATCGTTAAGAGGAAGCTCAACTAGCTTAACGACTTCTCGTCCAGGGTGCCCGTATTGAGTTAGCTGATAATCAAATGATAGATCTGAACCAATAATTAGCTCGATTTTATTTTTGAAAAATAAATTAAGACACTCATAACTATGACTCACTTTCAGCAAATTTTTACCATCACTAAAACCAATTGTTTCTACAAATTGCTCATAGATACTATTACGCACAACACATAGGCTATGTTCTTTTACCTGGGGTAGATCAAGTGGATTAATACGCTCATTTGATTTTAATCTATAAAAGAAATTTCGCGATGAGGCCAACGGCCCTACCCAGTTAAACAGCTTTTCTCTTTGCGTAATTCGGGCTGTAGAGACTAACCCTGACAAGGGCTGTTGTTGCGCCAAGTGGAATGCTCTTGACCAAGGTAAGAGCTCAAAATTGCACTTAATTTTGGCATCGATGCACATGGCCTTAACAAACTTTAAGTTAATACCCTCTAAATGCCCTTTATTTGAGAAGTTATATGGCGGGAAATGCTCGGTGTAAATGGTGACACTTTCTTTTGCAAACACTACAGGTGCAAAGCTTAGGCACGCTAACAACAAATATTTTAAAATAATTAATACACTCTAATGACACAGCTGCATTAAATATAGAAATATTAACTAGTCCAGTCAATTTTTAGACATAAAAAAAGCAAGCCGTAGCTTGCTTCTTCTCTATTTTACTTTTCAGTAAAATTATAGCGGCTTGATGTTGTCCGCTTGAGGGCCTTTTTGACCTTGTGATAGAGTGAACTCTACACGTTGGCCTTCAGCTAAAGTTTTGAAACCTTCAGATTGGATAGCGCTGAAGTGAGCGAAAACGTCTGGACCATTTTCTTGCTCGATGAAACCAAAACCTTTAGATTCGTTAAACCACTTAACTGTACCTGAAACAACGTTAGACATAGTCATATTCCTGATATAAAAAATTAAATATTGCCCGTAGTGGGCGGGTGTAGCAAAAAATCAGATGAAACTTAAAAACTTCAGGACGGTACTACAAGTATTACTTATACAACAACGAAATAAAGATTTATTAATTACACGCTTTTTAGCTACCGCTCACTATATAGAGTTGCCAGAATATGTCAAATACTATCGTTTGCTAGGCTATATAAACAGGGCACTTAAGCTACTTTAAAGTAACTAAAACAGTCCTTAAAACTCAAACTCAAGTGCTAAACGAAAGCTGTGATCTTTGCCCGATTGACTAAGTTCACTAATAAAACCCGCTTCCCATTTTAACTGGCGTTTAGGGCTAAATCTGTGTAGCCCAATAAAGCCTGGACCAACCCCAAAAAAGTCCTCTCCCGCATAGATTTCTATCGATGGTTGAAAGGCTGAACGATAGCGATAACGGTATTGTAAGCGAAACTCGCTTTCCCACTCGTTTGCAATATCAGCGCCCCATTCATACACTAAAAATGCGTTCATAGTCAGGCTTGTACGGCCAAACTCTTTTTCCCATAAAAACCCAGTTGTTGCTTCGTATGCATCGATATTATGCTGCTTTTCAAGCTCAAATAACGCTCCCCAATCGGCCCATAAACGGCCTTGCTCAACCAGCTGCCAACGTAACTCAAGCTCATACGAAGATAAGCCAAAATCACCGTTATCATCTCGTTCGCCAACTAAGTAGCCCTCAAGACTCATGGTGTCGTTAATTGCGCCACCAAAGCCTGCACGCTGTGCAAGGACATTACCGTTATCGGTTTGCCGAGACACTAAACGCCACTCGACCTCACGTTCAAACGGCATCACATAAGGGTGATATACTTTATCAACCACCATGCCATCTGCCTGCGCGACTTGGCTGACACTTGCTAACAACAAGCAACTTAAGCTAATTATTAAGAACCGCATACTGGCTCCTCTGTCTTTTTAATTTTTAAAACGCGCGCTAAGGCAATAAATACTACAGCAGCAATAACATACACCCAGAGCGCAGTTTTACTCGGCGTGGCTTCGTAGCCCACTAAGGCTTTTAATACGCGCCCAAGCTCTGAGTTTTCAACTAAAAATCCACGCCAATCTAAATAATTTGAGGTCACGTCTAGTAAGTCGACCTGACTTGCTAAATCGAGAAATATCAATAACTTTGCTGTTGCATTAAAGGCAAGCAGCACGACTAAAGGCTGCACACCTGCACGTCTGACGATACTTTCCAGTAAAAAGAACAATAACACACCAAAACTAATACAAATGCCCACACCTAAACATGTACCGAGTATCAATGGCTCAGCGGTATCTTTACTGTGCCAAAAGCTGACCAAATAGATCATGTAATGGCTTAAATACAAGGTCATGGTTGCAATCAAGGCCAGTGCAGCCGCCGTTTTTCGATGCTGACAACTCATTAGTGCAGCGACAAAAATCATTATACACAGCAGCATTTGTATGAACTCTAAGCCTCGGTGATCAAATAACTGACTCAGCCAAGCAGCGGCTTGTACAAATACTAAGCTCATCAGGGTACCAATAACGGCATAAATACTCAGCTGGCGCTGACTTAAAGGCACGATCAAACTCAAAAGCACAGCTAAAATAACCACAGGTAAAAGCTGATTAATGCTCATTAATAAACTAGTTATCAGCATCATTCACCTCCGTAGCCACGACAGTTCCTCTGGCTGTATTAGGCGAAAATTCTCCAAAAAAATCATAACGTCCAGGGCTGAGCGGTCCGATATAAATGACACTCTTACGACCTGGGTAGAGCACTTTTTCACGGTTTAAGTCAAAGCTATCGAACTCTTCTGGGGTATCATCTTGGTTTTCGATAACTAATCGCAGCTTTTTATTGGCAGGTACTGTTATTTCAGCGGGGTAAAACAAATGATCTTTTAAAATCAGCTTGTACTCTTTGGCATAGGCAAGCCAAGACGACATACATAGTAGCAGCATAGAAAGCGCTAAAATCCATTTATTCACTGACATCTCCTTGCATAAAAGAGACACTCACTCGCAAGCCACCAAGGTGACTATCTGCTAAAGCAATATCAGCATTATAAATCGAGACTATGTGTTCAACAATGGCCATACCAAGCCCGGCTCCTTGTTCACCTGATGGATGTTTATCACCACCCACACGGTAAAAGCGGTTAAAAATGCGCTGTTTTTGAGCTTCATCAATACCTGGACCCGAGTCATCTATTTGCCAAATAAAACGATTATTTTCGGTTTTCAGCGTAATACAAATTTCTCCCATAGCTGGGGTATATTTTATGGCGTTACTCAGTAAATTGCCAAACAAAGTAACTAAGGTGAATTCGTCACCGGCAATGATAAAATCATCGCCATCAATGCTTATGGTATGCTCTTTTTCGTCAATACGATCATAAAGTTGTGCAACAACTTGTTGGCTAATTTCTAACACCGACACGGGGCTAAATTGCGCTTGCCATTGCTCTGGATAAGTACGCCCCAAAATCAGCATTTGCTCAACGATATTGTTCAGTTTATCAACGCCTTTTTCCATCGCATCAAGCTCAACACTCTCAACACCTTGAGCCACTAAATTATGCACATTGATTTTTAAACTACTGAGCGGGGTACGCAGTTCATGGGCCGCATCAGAAGCAAAAAAGCGCTCTCGTAAATAGGCACTTTCAACCCGTTTGAATAGATCGTTTAAGCGGCTTATTACGGGTTTTATTTCTTGCTCTGGGGTTTGCCAAGGGATTGCAGTAAAGTCATTTGCTTGACGATGTTTAAGTTGATTTGATAACCGAGTTAGTGGCGCAAGCCCTTGTTTTACAAACACACTAATAAGGAGGGCAAGGATAGGCACACTCCACAACAGCGGCGTCATGGCCGATAGAATCACGGTTTCGGTTAGCGCCACACGTTTACTCAAAGGCTCAGCAATAAGCACCCGCTTATTACCTTCGCATAAGCGATACACTTTGACGCGTTGCCCAGCCAAGTTCTCAACACTAAACCCGGTTTGCCACTGACTTTGATTGCTAGGGCTATGCTGCAATGATTTTGAGCTTGAGGCCAAGCTGTCATCAACCCAAACTTGAAATAATAACTGCGGTAAATCACTCGTATAAGCTGGAGTTTCTTTACTGAGTGGCTGCTCGATTAACACATGTGCCAGCGTTACCAGCTCGTTATCGAGCAGTGCTTCAGCCTGATTCATACTTTCACGGTAACCTTTAGTAAATGCCAAAAAGCAGGTTAAGATCACCATAGACAATATAAGTAGAGTCAGCCTTTTACGAATTGACACTAGCGTTTACCCACCACATAACCAATGCCGCGCAAGGTTTTAATAAACTCTTTTGGGAATTTTTTACGCAAGTGATGAATGTGTACTTCGATGGTATTAGACCCCACCTCTTCGCCCCATTCGTACAGTTTACTTTCTAACTGCTGTTTTGATTGCACGCGACCTTGGTTTTCTAGCAAGGCTTTAAGGAGCATAAACTCTTTGCGCGGCAAGTTTACTGGCTCACCTTGAAAGCTCACGGTAAAAGCGGCGGTGTCCATTTCAACATCACCGACTTTTAAAGTGCTGGTCTGAGCTTGGGTCACACGCCTGCTGGCAACCCGAAGACGTGCAAATAATTCTGCGGGATCAAAAGGCTTTGCTAGGTAATCATCAGCACCTAAATCAAGCCCCATGACTTTATCATCAATACTGCCCCGAGCCGTTAAAATCACCACGGGCAGGTTTTTACGATGCTTTTTGATGTGTTTTAAAATGTCGATGCCATCACCGTCTGGTAGTCCTAAATCAAGGACTACCAGCTCAATTTCATCATTTTTCAGCCATTGCATCGCTGACTTAACGGTCGAACTATGTTCAACACTGTATCCTTGTTGACGTAAAGAACGACACAGGCCTTCTGCCACTAAGTGGTCGTCTTCAACGAGCAATAAATGCATAGTTTATCTCTTTATTTTTTTCTCTACCTTAGCCAATAGCTTAGTAATTTCTTGTTGGCGGTAAAGATCTGCTTTTGGTCTATCAGGGCGTGCTGGCGCTTGCTGTGCAACCAATAAAAACTCTCTAGCTGATTTATACTTGCGCTCGTCATATAGGAATGACGCATATAAATAGTTGCTATCGATACCACGCGGGTTTAATTCAAGCGCTTGCTTAAACAATTTTTTCGCTTCATCGTCATCACCAAACCCAATTGGCCAACCAGGTACTTTACCGTATAAGGTTGCAAGGCTCGTGTATGCTGAGCCATCAAGCGCTTTTGGATCTAGGCTTAGCGCTTTTTCAAATTGTGCTTTCGCATCTTTTGCAAGACCTAGCGCGCCTAAACCTCCTTTCGCCCCCGCATAGCTCGATAGCACAATACCGTACCAAATATGGCTGGCTGCTTGCTGGTCGTTCGCTTTTGTAAACTCTGCGGTTTCGCTCGCTAATTTTTCGAATGCATCTAACTGCGCATCGTCAACTAATTCGTAATTAACCACTGCCCACTGCTTTTGCACCGAACTTAAATCGCTATTAAAGTCGGCTTTTGCAGGCACAGCCATGATAACACCTAACATCATTAGGGCTTTTAAATTTAGTTTAGTCATAATCATTCACCTTGATCAATTTAGTTGGCAAAAAAACTTTTAATTTTAGGAAGTTGTTTTGCTATTGCGTTATCAACAAGTGATGGAAATGCGCCGTTAATACGGGCAAATAATGTTTCTGGAAAACCAATAAAACGACGTCGTTTTTTTGATTTAATTAAATCTATTAATGCATCAGCCACTTTTTCTGGCGGATCCATTGTGTTACCCAGCTCTTTGTTCATCGCACGTACTTGCGGCGAATTAATTGCGGTGTCAGTCGCACGAGGCGCTAAATACAATACTTTGACATCGCTGTGGCTGAGCTCTCTAGCAAGGGCTTCGGTCATCCCTCTTAGGCCAAACTTGCTAGCGCAGTACAAGGTTTGATATGGATAACCAATGCTGCCAAACGACGAACCAATATTGACAATCGTGCCTTTATTGCGGGTCACTTGTGGTAAAAACAGCTGACATAATTTAATAGGCACATGCAGATTAATATTTAACAGGTGATCAATTTGCTGCTCGCTAATTTCACTAAACCCCTGCATTACATTAACGCCTGCGTTATTGATTAGTAACGTTGCCCCGCCAATTTGCTGAGCAAACTTAGCAAGGTCATCGCGAGATTCACTGTTACTTAGGTCAGCCTGAAAATACTCAGCATCATTGCCACATTCCAATTGCAGTGCAGCAAGTTGCTTCACATTTCGACCAACAAGTAATAAACGCCAACCTTCTTTTGCAAGGCGAAGGGCAATAGCACGGCCAATCCCCCCTGTTGCACCGGTTAGCACACATACTGGGCTACTCATGCGCTTTGCTCCAAGTCAGCCTCGCTAAAGAAAGGTTCTGAATCGAGGTCACGGAAAATATTGCCGTACAATTTATAAAAACATTTTGCGGCGTGAATGATGGCTTGCTGGTCGTCCTCGTTATCAATTTTGTTCATGAGGTTTTCGAAAAACTTCACATGCTCAATATCCAGTGCACCGTGCGAAGTAAGGTAGGTAAACGCCTTTTTAGGTAAGCCTACAGCCTCACGAATTTGCCCTGCTGCATTATCGGCTAATGCAATCGAAGTACCTTCAAGCACATGAACCATGCCAAAGAATGCTAATGGGTTTCCGCGATTAATTGCATCATAGGCATACGACACCATTAATTCGGTCGAAAACTGTGGACGAGAATGACGCACTTGCTCTTTATCAAAACCACAGGCTGCAATATCGTTTAGCACCCATTCTTGGTGGCCTAACTCTTCTTCGATGTATTCTGCAACAGCTTCGCGCAGCCACTCTTGTTTATCGCTCAGCTTTGCACCGACTGCCATCAACAGTGGTACTGTGTGCTTAACATGGTGATAAGCTTGCGTTAAGAACGATGCATATTCACTTAGGCTTACTTCACCTTTAAAAACGCGGCCAATAATCGGCGCAGCTAAAAGGTAGTCACGCTCTGTTTGTGTTTCGGCTTGTAATGTATTGAAAAATTGACTCATGCTCGTCGCCTCTTGATAAAGTGCAGAGATCTCTGCAGCAAAAAATTGATTGATAACATCGCGTTTTGGGCGACTATTGCTGGTTAATAAACCTTGCGTGTGGCTCATAGGCTCTGCCATTCGATGCCATTTTCTGATTTGTGCGTATTCGGGTAGTTGCGCGTTTTGTGCCGTAATATGGGCAGCAAGTTCAGTGTCATTCATCGCTTGGTTTGCATAGATAAGCGCAGCTAAAAATGCCTGGCCTTCGCCAATCACCACCGCTTGTTGTACCTGGCTGTGGCTAAGTAATAACGACTCTGGCCATTCGGCGCTGATATTGCGCCCAAAGCTGGTGATCAGCTGATTTTTCAAGCGGCCTTGTATAATCAAGCGACCTGCTTGCTCAGTAACGAGATCGCCGGTTGCATACCAATCGTCAGCATTTTGCCCGGCTTGACCTAAGTACCCCAAAAACAATGAACCCTTGATATAAAGCTGGCCATTTTCAATTTTGTATTGAATGTGCTTAAGTACTCGCCCTGCGGTGCCGATGTCATCATCATCGCGAGTGTTTAAGCTCACTACCGATGACGATTCAGACAAACCATAGCCTTGATAAACCGGTAAACCGAACTCACGGGCTTGCTTAATAAGCGCTTGGCTTACAACAGCACCACCTACTGCAATAAACTTTAAGCTTTTAGGTGCTTGCCAACCTTGCTTTGCGAAAGCCACTAAGCAAGTCAGTAGTTCAGGCACTAAAATAAGGGTATTTGGCTCAGTGCGCTCAATTGCGGCTACTAATTTGTGTGGCTCAAGTAACTGTGCACCAGAAAAACCAAGTTCAGCTAAAGGCACTAAATTAACCGTGCCACCAGCTAATAGCGGCGCATAAACACCGGCTAAATTCTCAAGCAAAACCGGTAGCGGCAGTAAACACAAATGGTTTGGCTTTTCTAAATCAATGCTTTGATAAAGTGATGTTGCCACCTGCAATTGACTCTCAAGCGATAAACACACGCCTTTCGGTGTGCCTGTTGAGCCTGACGTAAAGGTAATCTTTTGCGTGTTTGAAAAATATGGCACAGGCTGTGTATTACTCAATTGGTAAACATATAAAGGGTAATGCTTACATACATCTACTAACGCCACTAATTTAGCATGCTCACCTTCGTAAGCACGGTCACATACAAATAGCCCTGCTCCGCTATTTTGCAAACCAAACGCTACTTGCTGAGCCGTAAAAAACGTTGGTAGCGGAATGGCCACTCTTTTAAGCTCGCTAAGCGCAGCTTCTAATACACACCAAGCAGGTGTGTTATCTAATTGATAAGCCACACCTTGGGCATCAAATTCTGCCAAAGTAGGTAGTAAACGAGTTACTTGCTCAGTAAATTCTTGTTTAGTTAGTGAGCGCACACCATCGCTTTTGTGGCAAATCATTAAGGTATCGCTATCTTTATGTGATAACTGTGTTAACCAACTCATAACGCCTCCAAAAATACAGCAAGCTCAAGCGATGACTGTAAACACTGCTGTTTGATATTGAATAAAACGGGGGTATTTAAAACACGTTGGTGAGCTTCGTTTAGGTCAACCACACAAATGGTTGGTTGATTGTCGTAATAGCTACCCCAGCTTGCTGGATCTTGAAGTGCTTGCGCATTTGCAACACCGATTTCTTTGCAATTTACACCCAGCATTTTTAATAGCGCTCTCACTTTACGGGTTGCACAAAACACTAAATATTTTGCCCCTGCTTGATAGAGTGCTTCGTTCATTAAAACAAAATGTGCCAAGGTGGCTTTTCGATGCGTTGAGCATAAATTACCTAGCTCAAAAATGTGCTCACGCTTGGCACCGACAAAGTGCTCAATAGACGCAGGGAGGTATTGTTCAATAAACAAAGGTTGTGATGCAGAGCGAAGACCTAACGTACATACTTCATCATCAACATTAAGCTCACACAGTAGCGGCATGAACTGCGAAATTTTCGCATCATAAGCTGCAGCAAAACCTTGCTTGATATTACTCTCAAGGCGGTCACGGAATTGACCTCCTTCACGAGAGCAAACAAAAGCCGGCTCTTGAACTTGAGTTTGATGTGATTGTTGAACTGAAAGCATAATTGTTCGCTCCACTTAGATTATGTGTAAAATTTATCGAGCGAAACTTAAATAAAACTTAAGAAAAATTAATTTTTATAAATTTTTTCAACCTCATGATATTTAATGCTTTTATTTTTATAAAAAACAAAAATGCCAGTCTGCTAGACTGGCATTTTAATGCTAAAATTAACGTTAAACTTAGATTACTTAACGATAGTCATCTCTTTAAGTAGGTTTTGAGCATTATCAACTTTATCCATTACCCACAACATGTATCGTGAATCAACGTGAATTGAGCGATTTAAGTTCTCATCGTAATCCCAATCACCAATAATGCTTTCGTAAACACCATCAAATAATAAACCAACGAGCTCAGCATTACCGTTTAACGTTGGAGAGCCTGAGTTACCACCTGTGGTATCTACGTTCGATAAAAAGTTAACCGGAACAGTATTCATACCGCCGGTATAATCGCCATAAAGCTTTTGCTTAATTAACTCGTTTTGTTTCTCTGGTGAGTTGAATGGTTCAACACCGGTGTTTTTAGCAAGTAGTCCTTCTAACGATGTAAAGGGGGTTGCCACTAAGCCATCTTGCGGTGAATAGCCGCCTACCGTACCGTAAGTTACACGCAGGGTGCTGTTAGCGTCTGCATAAACAGGCTTATTAAGTGCCTTGTTATAAGCAATGATTGCTTCCATTAATGCAGGGCGAGCAGCTTGCTGTTTACCAGCCAGTTCTTTTTTCGCATCTTCAATATCTTTTGTGACCGCAAAAATTGCATGCGCATATTGAATAAATGGATCGCTACTTTGCTTTAACTGAGCAAGGTCAAGATCTGCCATCCATAAACGTTTGCTTTCATCTGCAAGAACCGATTTAGCATACATATCATCAAGCATGGCTTGTTGTTTTTGTTTATCAAAACCGTTTGTTAGACCCAGTGCTTTATCAACCTCTGCAACTCGCTCGTCTTTAGGTAATGCTGCATACTGCTCAATAAAATACAGTAAAATAGCTTTATCTACGGCTTCATCATAACGACGGCTCATGCTTTTTAAACGAGACTCGATACGTGGCATATCACGCTCTTGATAACCGCTTTCGCGCTCAGCATCTGGCTTTTGTTTTTCGTAAGCTAAACGGTATAAACGTCGAGCAGTTGAAATCATTTGTGAGCGGTGTACGTAACCTAACATACGGTCACGCTGGTTATGCTCTTGCGACTGTGCAACTAGCGCAGATAAATCAGCAAGTACCTGTCCGTATTTAGTTTTGCGCTTACTATCTTCATTGATCCACGCGGTGAGATCTTTTTCGAATTGTTGCTTACGGCTATACATTGACCCTTTGTTAAAGCTCTCAATCATTGAACCGTAGTTTTTAATGTAGTTGTTATAACCCGCAATCGTGCTTTCGTAAGCGATACGTGCCTCTGAACCCTCTGGTGCATTTTCTTCGATTAACGAGACATATTTCGAATTATACTTACGCGCTAATGGGTAGGCCGTGTTAAACACATAGTCAACTTCAGGCGAAATACGGTAACGGTTTGTGCTGCCTGGGTAACCGGTCACCATCACAAAATCGCCTTCTTGAACGCCTTTAGCGCTTACTTTTAAAAACGCATCACTTTGGTACGGCACGTTGTCTTCTGAATATTCAGCAGGCTTGCCATCTTTGCCAACATACGCGCGATAGAACGAGAAATCACCTGTGTGGCGCGGCCACATCCAGTTATCTATATCACCGCCGTATTTACCGACGCCCATAGCAGGTGCATACGCTAAACGTACATCTTTAATTTCTAGCGATTTAATAAGGTAATACTCAAGACCACCGTGGAAAGTATACACATTACAGCGGTAGCTTTGGTCTTGCTCACACTCACTAACAAGTGCTTTTTCATTTGCTTGAATAGCATCAAAACGTGCTTTACCGGTTAGCTTTTCAGTACCTTGGTTTACTTTATCAGTTACTTCAACCACTTCCTCGGTTACATAAACACGAGAACCCGGCGCTGCAGGCACTTCTTCGCCTGTTGTTTTAGCTAAAAAGCCATTTTCTAAAATATTATTCTCGGTGGTCGAGTTATATTGAATCGAACCATAGGCACAGTGATGGTTAGTTACAACTAAGCCTTTTGGTGAAACAAACGAAGCAGTACATCCACCAAGGCTAATTACCGCGTTCATCGGGAACTCAGTTAATTTTGAAATTGACTCTACATCAATGCTCAAGCCTTTCGCTTTTAACACTGATTCAAGCTCTGGTAACTGGTGAGGCTGCCACATGCCTTCGTCGGCAACAGCAACATTTGCTACAGCGAGACCCACTGCAGCAGCAATAAATTTAAAACGCATAGTCGTCCTTTATATTATTATGTTTATCATTTTTAGCGCTCGTATCATTATCATTGTGAAAATGAATAGCAATATTTTGCGACCGCTAATGTCAAAATTTGTAAACCATTTTAGGTTCATGAGCCTAACACTTAGACTCATGAGTCTTAATATTTAGATTCATGAACCACGGCATTATGGCCATGTAAGCTTTCTTGGTGTTCAACCTTAAATTGGTAATCAGCAATACTCGGCATGGCTTCGAAACACTGCTTTAATCGCCTTGCTGCATCTTCGCAAAACAGTAAGTTTTTTGCGTTAAGGGCGGCAAATGCTTGCTCATCTTCACGCTTTACGGCGGTTTGTACAGGGGTGCCTATGGCTTGCTCACATACTGTGATAAAGCCGCCAATATCAGGTAGCTTCTCACTACTAAAAGTGACATCAATATAAGCGTAAGAGCGCTGGCTATGAGGAGTTGCAATTGAGCCCTGTTCACTTGCAAGCCAATTGAGTAAAGAGGCTTTATCTATATGCTCATCACTAAATTGCTTATCGACTGCTTCGCTCAAAAGCTGCCTCGATAATGCCGCTGAACACGGGCAGGTACTGCTGTAGGCTATATCAGCTTTTAAGTTGATAGCCATCGACTGCTTCTTAGTTATCGTTAAAACAACAGGGTAAGCATTGTATCCGGCATTGTCGCTAAGGAGTGCTGGTTTTAGCTCGGGTAAATCAAAATGCAGCACCAGTTTTGCGCCTTTACTTAAGCCTTTTTGTGATGCTAAAACGGCTTCCATAAACTCGTTAATACGCTTAGTCGATAAGCTTTGATTAGCCAATAGCTGATTAAGTAATAAATAAAGACGCGACATATGAATGCCTTTAGCATCACTATCAAGGCTAACAAAAATATCGGCTTTGGCATTCAGGTGCACATCAACATGAGGTTGTGCAAGTTTCAAAGGCAATGCTATTTTTTCCATGCCAACCCATTTTAAAGGCGACTGAAAATCTACATTAGAGTGCGAGGTAATATCGGGTAATTGCATATCAACTTCTTTTAACGATTGAATGTTAAGGCCTTAGCGGCCTGCTTGTGCGGGGTTACGTGCTGTCCATCAAAGACACACTCACCATTTATAAAGGTATGTGTTATTCGGTGTGAAAAAGTAGTGCCATTGAAAGGGGTCCATTGGCATAAGTAATGTGTGTTTGTGTGCTCAACGTGCTTTTCTGCGCTTGGGTCAACCAGGACTAAATCTGCAAAATAACCTTCTCTGATAAACCCTCGATCTTCGATAGCAAATCGCTTTGCCACGTTATGCGCTGTTTTTTCAACGACTTGCTCTAGGCTCAACGCACCACGTTTTACCTGCTCAAGTAACGATAGTAATGCATGCTCGACGAGCGGGAGGCCAGCTGGTGCAGCGCTGTATTGTTGCTGCTTTTCTTGCCAAGTATGAGGTGCATGATCGGTGGCAATAATATCAATGCGACCATCGCGTACTGCTGCGAGTAGCGCTTGGCGATCTTGCTCAGATTTTATGGCAGGGTTACATTTAATTTGATTGCCATAGTATGTGTAATCATCTTGGTTAAACCACAAATGATGCACACAAGCTTCGGCGGTTATGTGTTTTTGCTCTATAGGTGCGTTACTAAATAGCTCTAGCTCTTTTGCTGTTGTAAGGTGTAAAACATGCAGCTGCGAGCCATAGCGTTTTGCCAGCGATACGGCGTACGATGATGATGCGTAACACGCTAACTCATCACGAATTAACGGGTGATGTTCTATTCGTAACTCACCATAGCGTTTTTCTATTCGGCGCTGGTTTTGTTGAATAACCTCCCCTTGCTCGCAATGGGTTGCAATGAGTACTGGGCTTTCCCGAAAAATGGCCTCTAGAGCATGTGGGTGTTCAACCAGTAAATCACCTGTTGATGCTCCCATAAACACTTTAACGCCGCATACATTTTTAGCATCAAGAGCTTTAATTTCATCAAGGTTGTCTGGGGTTGCGCCAAAGTAAAACGCATAATTCGCAGCGCTCGTTTGCGCCGCTATCGCGTATTTATCTGCAAGTGCTTTTGCCGTGGTAGTCGAAGGTGAGACATTGGGCATTTCCATAAAACTTGTAATGCCACCGGCCACTGCAGCGGCAGATTCACTGGCAATCGTGCCTTTGTGAGTAAGGCCTGGCTCTCTAAAATGAACTTGATCGTCGATCATGCCTGGTAATAGCAACAGACCGCTTGCATCAATTACCTCATCATTGGCCTTGGCACTGATATCTTTGGCAATTTCAGCGATTCGATTACCAACAATTCGTACATCGTTTAATTCGCGCTGTCCTTCATTAACAACGCAGGCGTGTTTGATTATGATAGCCATATGACTCCTTGCTTATTCAGCAACATTTGCAACTTATCGTAAAAAAATGCACTCCATGGCAAGATTGATTGCAGACTAAATTGTTACAATATAACATACCACAAAGTTTTTATTTGGACACTGTTATGAGTCAAAAAGATCAATTGGGTCGAGCTATTTAAGCTGTAAAGTTATAAGTGGCTTTCCGATCTTAGAGAATTTTAACGGCTTATCGCAGCCAATAATCACCTTATCGCAACGTATGAGGTCAATTGTAATAAGACACAGTATGCTGGGCTCATTGATCACATGGTGATACCTGCCTCATATAAGTGCTTTTTTGTAGCACTTTTTGTAATTCGTTTTAACCGCTATGCAAATCAAGAGCTTATAAAACGTATGTGCAAGGTTATATCGACACAATTTAATTTTAAAAATGACAAGAGAAAAACTATGAAACACCTAATCGCAACCGCGATCAGTTCTGCGCTGTTACTCACAGCCTGTTCAGAACCGCAAACAACAACATCAACGCCTAAATCAGAGCAATCAGCGCCTGTTGCTGCAAATGAGCAAGCTAACCCACTGTTTGTGAAAAGCGTATTACAATACGAAACGCCTGATTTCAGTGCGATTAAAGATGAACATTTCATGCCGGCATTTAATAAAGGCATGTCTGAGCAAATGGCTGAAGTGCAAGCTATTATCAACAATCCAGCAAAGCCTGATTTTGCCAATACGATTGTTGCGCTTGAGAAAAGTGGTGAGCTATTAACACGCACACGCAGTATTTTTTATAACTTAGCGGGTACGGATTCAAACCCGGCACGTCGTGAATTACAAAAAGAGTTAGCGCCAAAACTAGCGGCTCATAGCGACAACATTTTCTTAAATAAAGCACTTTTTGAGAAAGTAGCGGCTATTCACAGCGAAGCTGACAGCCTTGCCTTAACTGCTGAAGAAAAGCGTTTATTAGACGTTTACTACAAACGTTTTGTGCGTGCTGGTGCAAAATTAAGTGCAGAGCAAAAACAACAAATTCGTGATATCAATACAAAGCACTCGAGCTTAACAACTCAGTTCTCACAAAACTTATTAGCGCTGACTAAAACAAATGTTGTTTTAGTGGATGACAAAGCAGAGCTTGAGGGCTTACCAGCAGGTCAAATTGAGCAGCTTACCAATGCCGCTGCAGAAGCTGGCCATCCAGGCAAATACCTAATTAAGATCACAAACACCACGCGTCAGCCTATTCTGGCAACACTGAAAAACCGCGATTTACGTGAAAAAGTATGGCGTGCATCAGCTGAGCGTGCATTATCGGGCGAAAATAGTAACCGTGATATCGTGGCAGAACTTGCTCACTTACGTGCTCAAAAAGCGAAACTATTAGGTTACGATAGCTGGGCTGATTTTGGTTTAGAGTCGCAAATGGCGAAAAAACCACAAGCTGTATTTGATATGTTTGCGAGTATGATCCCTGCATTAATGCAGAACGTCAACGCTGAGGCCGCTGCAATTCAAGCTAAGATTGATGAGTCAGGTGAGCAATTCAAATTACAGCCATGGGATTGGTTATTCTACGCAGAGCAAGTGCGTAAAGATAAATACAACCTTGACGAAAATGCAGTGAAAGAATATTTCGAGTTCAACCGTGTTTTAGAAGACGGCGTATTCTTCACCATGAACCGTTTATACGGTATCACCTTTAAACCACGTAACGATATTCCGGTTTATCACCCGGATGTAAAAGCCTATGAGTTATTTGATGAAAATGGTAAAAGCTTAGCCATTTTCTTTGCTGACTACTTCGCGCGTGAAGGTAAACGTGGTGGTGCATGGATGACTTCTTTCGTTAAACAATCTGGCCTAAAGGAACAAAAGCCAGTTGTCGTAAACGTAATGAACATTCAAAAAGGCGCGAATGGCGAACCTACGCTTATCAGTTATGATGAAGCAACAACGATCTTCCACGAGCTAGGCCATGGCTTACACGGCATGTTCTCAAACGTGAAGTATCCTACTCTATCTGGCACCTCAGTATCACGCGACTTCGTTGAGTTCCCATCAACATTTGAAGAAGATTGGGCCATGTACCCTGAAGTTATCGCTAACTATGCAAAACACCATAAAACTGGCGAGCCAATTCCTGATGAGCTACTGAAAAAAGTAATTCAATCACGTAGCTTCAACCAAGGTTTTGATACCCTAGAATACGTTGCTGCTGCACTACTTGATATGGAATGGCATTCACTCTCAGCTGATGCTCCTTTACAAGACATTGAAAAGTTTGAGCAACAAGCGCTTGCAAAACATGGAGTTGATGTAGCATTTGTACCACCTCGTTATAAGTCAGCCTTCTTCTCACACTCAATGGGCGGCGGTTACTCAGCGGGTTACTATGCTTATATGTGGAGTGAAATCTTAGCGGCAGACGCCTTTGCCTTTGTTCAAGAGCAAGGCGGTCTAAAACGTGAAATCGGTGATAAATACCGTAAAGAAATTTTAGAAGTCGGTAACTCACGTGACCTAATGGAATCGTACAAAGCATTCCGCGGTCAAGAGCCAGACACATCAGCATTATTAAAACGCCGCGGCCTAAAAGCAACCGTTCAATAGCTGACCTTAAGCTTTAAGCTGTAAGTCAGAAGTGTGGGGTTATCGAGTGTTTATAACCCCACAGCATTCAACCTGTTGACTCTCCACGTAGGTTGGGTAGAGCGCAGCGAAACCCAACATTAAGAAGCTGTCAGCCTTCAGCTATCAGCGGTCAGACGCGCGAAACAAGTTTCACGCCTACGAAAAGGTGCTAGGTTCTGGGCTCTAGGACGCGATGTAAAGTCGCTGCTAACTTTCCCCTCGCTAACTTTACTCTCGCTAACTTATAAACAAAAAAGCCCTTACAGCGAACTGTAAGGGCTTTGTTATCACTATTTAAAAGTCTTATTTACGTTTACGGCGACGGCCGATAAGCGCTAGTGGTGCAAGTAGTAGTGTTAAGAAACCAAAGCTACCGCTACTAGATTTCTTCTCTTCATTACTTTCTTCTTGTTCAGCTTCGTTAGTTACGGCAACAGTGAACTGCTCAGATACAGAGTCTGTACCATCGCTCACTGTTACTTCAAATACTAACTCGTCATCACTTGAGATAGCACCAGGCGTGAAGCCTAGAGTCGCAGTATCAGCACCTGTAAGTGTTGCAGTTGTGCCGCTTAGTTGCGTCCATGCATAGCTTAGTGTGTCATCACTGTTACGGTCTGACGCTGTTGCTGTTAATGTGCCTGAAGCTGACTCAGACACTGTCGCATCACCTGATACCGAAAGTAATGGTAGTGCATTATCACAAGCGAATGTATCACCAGCAATCACGTTTGAGAAGATTGGTGTCGTTACATTGCTCACAGTTACGTTATCAATCCACCAGCCAAAGCTACTAACGGCATTATCAGATGAAATACGGAAACGAAGCTTGGCACGGTTACCGTTTAGTTCAGTTCCGAAACGAATTGTTTCGTAGTTACCATACACATCGTTTTCATCAACATTGTTACCTGTGAAGGTATCGCGATCTTGTAGTGCTTGCGCGTCGTTTTCGATTAGAGGGCCATCGTAACCAACATCAAATGTACCGCCCATTTCAGTAACATCAACCCAGTTACCGCCGTTTACGCTGATTTCTACAACACCACCATCCCACTCGTTTTCGATTAGGTAGAAGTGCCAGAATGAAACTTCAAAGTCACCCGCAAAACCGATATCAAACTCTCTTGATTCGATTGCAACATCAGACTGGAAGTCATTATTATTTAGGTACATGGTTTGCTCGCCAAGACCAAACCCAAAGCTATCAAAAAATGGAACGTAACCACCTTTTGCCATGCTTTGCGTGCCAACGGCTAGGTCATCACCTGTCATTACGTTTTCTTTCCAGTCACGTAATGATGCACCTGCAATTTCCATATCGTCAGCAGTTTGTGAACTAACTGGTGCTTTATCTTCAAAGTCCATGTTCACAAGATAAGATACTTTATCGGTTGCTGCTTCAACAATTTCGTCATCAGCAGACAGTTCAGGGAATGACACTTCGATTTCAAGTGTATCAGCAGTGCCTGCATCATTTAGCGTAAACGTGATAGGCGCGCTTGTTTGTGAAGCATACGGGTTTGTATCGTCGAATGTAATTAAACCATCATTTTCGAACGTTACATCGTGACCACTAACAACTGTTAACTGTGCTTGTGTACCCGTTAGTACTTCACTACCTGTGTTCATGATGCTAACAGTTAATGTGCCTGTTTCACCTTTATCTAGCACGTTATCGTTTGAACAATAACCTAATTCAGCACCGTTGTAGTTTGCATTCATTGCCACATCTTTCAATGTGAAGCTAGCAAGTTTCATTTTGTCTGATTCAACAACACCGGTTAAATCTTCGCTGAAACGCTCTGGTGCTACAGCACCTAAGCCCATACCACGCTTAGCAAATGCACCTAAGATTAGTTTGTAATCCTCAGGATCAACTGCGTACGCTGCAGCTAAGATAGCATCACGTGCTTCTGTGTATAGCGGAGCAACAGGAGTTAGCTTGTAACCAGCAACTAAGTAGTTAGCCATGCGGTTTTGTGCGTCTTCAAAGCCGTGCTCGTTGATAAGTGCTACATAGCTTTCCCAAAGCATAGTTGCCCAAATTTCACCTGCTGCGTGTGGTGATGCAACACTTGTTGGTGCAATGCCTACATCAGCACCTTCATTTTCAGTAATGTGACGGAAAGACAGCGGGTTTACTTCCATATTAGTTGAATATGGAACACGACGGATACCGTAGTAGAAATCTTCTACGAAAGTACCGCTACCGTAGGCTTTTTGGAACTTGTCGTTACCTGGAATGTTAATGTCATCAGCTTTAGCAATGAACATAAGTGAGTGGAAATCACCCCAACCTTCACCCATCGCACGGCCTTGGAAGTTGATAAGACCTGATGAGTTACCCACTAAACGGTTACTGATGTAGTGACCCCATTCGTGAGCAATAATACCGTTATCTAGCGTACCGTCTTTTAACGTTGCTTTGTTGAACATGTTCACAGTAACAGTGTCGCCTGCAGCGATACCATCGTAAAGTGCGTGACCGTCAGCATAGTTCAGACCCATGTTAGGAATGATAACGGCATCATCTTCACCGCCCATCGGCGCTGGTTCATCTGTATCAGGGTTGTTGTTTACAACGATTGCACCAATTGCACCCGCTTCTTGAGCGTGTAGTACTTTTGCTGTGAAGTTACAAGAGCCACGATCAACTAGCGCAATTTTGCCAGCAAGTTCAGCTGCATTTGTTGCTGGTTGACAACCATCTGTTACGCTACCAGAATCGGCATCATCGCCATCAACTAGACGAACAACTTCGCCTGCGATATCAGCAAATTGCATTTGACCAAAGCCTGATACTTTAGAAGACTCTAGAAGACCAATTGATTCGTCAGATGTAACAACCACACCAAAATCTACACCCACTTTCGCATCTTTCGAGTTGTATAAATACATTTGCATGCGTGGGCTTGCACCGTCAGCAGGGGTTGCCATATTAGCGTTATTTAAACCGCTATTATCTTGCGCTTGCGCTTCGATAGGGTCGCCTTCTACACCACCACGGCCGTAGTTTGATACTTGCGCAACATTTGATGTTTCGTCAAAACCATGGTCATAGAAGAAATCGTGTAAGAAGTTGTTCATATAGAACAAGTTAACGATAGCTGCTTTACGGTTGTCGTAGCTGTTTGCTACTTGATCAACTTGATAAGGGTAGTCAAATGTGTAATCTGATGTGGTTTCAGCTGTGAAGTCACCTTCTGTAAAACCTTGTGGTGCGATAACATCAGCATAAGCAAATACGTTATTACCTGATGTTGTTGTAGCATCATCAGCAAGCCATGGATCCATCGTGCTTAATTTTTTGTAGTAAGACAGGCTTACAAGTGGTGCATCTAGGATTTCAGTTTCATCAATTTGATCTGGGCCATCAGCTGGGATCACGTCACCGTGTGGACCTTCCCACGGGTAACCATCTTCGTCAGCCCATACACGGTAGTTAAAGTCTGCCGCGTGTGCTTTTAAGTCTTTCTTGAAATAAACTTTGCTGTTTTGCGCACCAATAACGTAGCTGAAGTAATCGCTTTCTAGGCTGTTTTTATCAGCAACTTCTACTTCAACATAGTATGCAGATTGCAGCTCACCCGCTACTTCAAAGAATACTTTCTTAGCACGTGGCTGTCCTAATACAACTTTGTCACCGTTTTGGTTAGACACAGTGTACTTAACATAGTCGCCTTGCTCAGTTGATTTAGTTAAAGACACATTGATATCAGCAAGTTCTTTAATTGCACGTTTAATGCTTTGCTCAGCACTTGTGAACTCACCTAGAGGAGCAACTGAACTCGTCACTTTATTTGCGAAATACCCAGAGCCAGCAACTAAATTATGCTCTTTGTCCATAATCAGGTTATATTCACGGTTGAAAACTTCAACGCCGAGTACTTTTTGCTTGTATTTAGCTGTGATTGAGCCAAGTTTTTGCTCAGATAAATCTGTTAATACAGCACTTGAAAAACCTTTTTTCGCAGTGCTAACACCCGTTAAGGCATTTAAATAAAAATCTGCAGCATAGGCATTACGTTGCTCAGGAAGCACCATCGCCATATCAGGTTTAGCTTGACCAACTGCTTTCCATAAGAACGTAGCTTTACCTAACTGCTCATCGAAAATTGATTTGTGACCCGAAACAGTTCTTCGCTCAGCTAATGCACGTTGTTGAGATACTTGGGGGTTGAATTGCACTTGTGAGCTAACGCTTGAAGTATTATAAAAACGAGTTTGTTCGCTTGCCTGTACTTGAGATGATGCCAAAATAGCCGTTACCATAGTAGCAACTGCTGTTACTTTAAATTGTGACATTATTTACGTTCCCTATTGTTATATTTTTATTTTCGGTTAACAATCATAACCAATTCCAATGTACCTAATAGAACAATTAAAAAACAGAATTAATTGTAAAAAAAAGTAACAAAAAAACAGGTGAGGTATGAAAAAAACACTTACAATACAATTCATTATATTGACTTTAGCTCTAATGACTGGCTGTCAAAAAAATGAAATAAGCGAGCAAGATACAGTACAACAACCAACAACCAGTCCACAAAAAGAACAAATCTCAGTTAAAGATGTTAAAAAATCAGTCGAAATCAACAAGCAAAAATTTACGAACGCTTTTAGTAATAATGGCGAAAAAATTACCTTTGATGCACCTACTTTAACCAAGGGCACAGAAGTCTTTAATCACGCAATGCAAGAGCGCGGCATTGCAACGGGTGCAATTTACTTAACGCTAAAAGAGAATAGCTTACCGGTAGAGCTTAGCAGTCAATATGCGCTGAAAAAAATGACCAACAAAAGCTACCGCTACCTTGCTGAAAAAGACACTGATTTATTAAAAGTGCAAAACGCTTTTAAACAAAATGTCAATGTCGATGTTGTTGAAATTAAAGTTGATTATTCACCGATAAAAGAGGTGATGTAGGTTGGGTAGAGCGCAGCGAAACCCATCGTGAAGAAGCTGTCAGCCTGTAGCAGCGGGTTTATCCCGCGTCATCATGCGCTAGGTTCTAGAAGGAGCTGTCAGACGCGTGAAACAAGTTTCACGCCTACATCAAACCGTAGGCGTCATGCTTACATGGCGTGTCTAACATTCAACGCCATTTAATCAAGCTGATTCAACATTCAAAAACAACACTTTTCGGCTTAAAACTTACAGCTGAAAGCTGTTTTACCTACTCCACCACAAAATCAAAATAGGTTGCGGGGTATGCTTGCGGTTTGTAAGTAAAATGCCACCATTCCATTGAATAAGGCGCAAAGCCGGCCTCAGTCATCAGGCTTTTTAATTTGTATCGATTGGCTTTTTGCTCTGCACTAATGCGTGGGTCGTCGGTGTTAGAAAGAGTGTCGAACATATCAAATGGTGAGCCCATATCGAGCTCTTTGCCTTTTGCATCAACTAACGTTAAATCAATCGTTGAACCACGGCTGTGACCCGATTTAGCAGCGATGTAATCACCAAGCAGTTTGTCTTTGCCTAAGTTTGGATAAAACTCAGCTTTAGTGCGGGTATCTTCTAAATCATTTACCCAACGCACAAAGTGATCAACAGCGCGCTGCGGGCGATAACAATCATATATTTTCAAGCTCAGGCCTTGGGTTTGCGCTGCTACTTGCACTTTTTTAAGGGCTGTAGCAGCACTGTTGTGCAATAAACATTTTGGCGCGTTGTAACCATCAACTGGTTTGCCAACAAAGTTGTGATGGCCAAAATAACGAATATCTAACACAGCATTAGGTAGCAAAGCACCAACATCCACAAATTCGCTACGTTTATCATCGCTTGAGTCTGCATAAACATTGCCTGTTAAAATAACAGCAATACTTAACAAGGAAATGGATTTAGGTAAACGAGTCAAAAAAGTGAATGCCATTTTGGTTTTCCATAAATAACTTAATAACATTCACTATTGCACATTAAATAACTTATTCCAAGATTGGAGACTCAGAAATAGTTGTGAAATCTTGGCCATAACTTGCATTAACTACAGAACGATTGCGGCCCGTTTTTTTAGCTTGATATAAGGCTTGGTCAGCGAGCTTAAGTACTTCATCAATGTTCAGTTGCTCAATCGGCCAACCAGATATACCAATAGATACATTAATGCAGCCAACAGGGTCAATGTAGCTTTCAGATATCCGCATCCGCAAGCGCTCTGCAAGCTGATACGCCCGTTTGACCTCAACTCTTGGCATGATCACAATAAATTCTTCTCCACCAGTACGAGCAACAACGTCGCTATCACGAGTTACATCTAACAAAATTTTAGCAAGCGACTGTAATACCACATCACCAATATCATGCCCAAACTCGTCGTTAACCCGCTTAAAGTGATCAATATCGATTGCCAAAACTGCAAACGGGCAGCGCTGTGCAATAAAATGACTTAACTGCGCATCAAAGCTTCTACGGTTGTGTAACCCTGTTAGTGAGTCTGTCTGTGCTTCTTGACGTAACAAACCAATTTTACTGTGTAATAAACCAACTCCCTTTAACATTGCTTTTCTAAGCTCATTACTTTCAAAATACCATGAGCGGATTAGCATTAACTCGCGTGTTGTGGTTGGCCTATCCAGCGTATTTGCGGTTTCAGCAAGTTGCCTCAATGGGCTCGCTATTTTTCTAGCTAATACCCAAATTAATATTAAAGTGATGACACCCACAGGCGCCGTTTTTATGAAGACTTGCCACATTAAATTATCAAGCGGTGCTAATGTGTCTTCAAGGGGTCGTTGTGCAATGACTCCCCAAGGAGCAACGGTTAAAGGAGCAAAGCCAGCCAACATTTCAACCCCTTTGCTATTACTTAATAGTTCAGTTCCGGCTTGCCCTTTCAAAACAGCCTTGATCACAGGGTTTTCAAAAACTTGCTCCCCTATCCTTTTTGTATCAGGGTGATAAAGCAAGCGATGATTCTCATCAACAACATATAAATATGAACCATCGCGATAATAGTGAACTTGTAAAAGCTGGTTTAGAATGCTTGTGCGCTTCAAATATAATGTACCGCCGACATAGCCAATGAATTCACCTTGCTTATCAAATAAAGGCTGAGAAATAAAAATCAGCAAATTTCCCGCCATCGAAATATACGGTTCGCTGATCATCGGGGTTCGATAAGAAAGCGCAGCTTTAGTCCCAAAACTATCAACTTTGCGATTTTTAAGTTTTAAGGATTGCGGTGATACCCCTAAGATATCACCTTGTTTATTAACAATAATGGTCGAGTTAAAACTGTTAGTTTGTAACCTCAATCGTTCTGCTTCAGCATTTATCAACCCTTGATTATTAAAGTCATTTTCAAGAATTTTACCTACATAAGCCAGTTGCTGCTGCGCCGCCAATAAAAAATTATCGGTAGCCGATACCAGTTTAGCTGCGTAAGCTTTGTGATTTTCAAGCGTTTTATCTATT
This sequence comes from Pseudoalteromonas sp. bablab_jr010, assembly GCF_016464105.1. NCBI lineage: Bacteria > Pseudomonadati > Pseudomonadota > Gammaproteobacteria > Alteromonadales > Pseudoalteromonadaceae > Pseudoalteromonas > Pseudoalteromonas sp. bablab_jr010. The sequence goes on from NZ_JACDWV010000066.1 coordinate 241,697, forward strand.
AGTTGTTGCTTTTGAACTTGATAGCTCGAGTAATAACTGTTTAGAAAGGTGATTAGCGTTGCCGAAAACGCTAATAATAAAATTAAGCGGCGCAGATTTAAACCTGCCTTAAGACCATTAAGCACTGTAATTCTCACATCAAAGCCCAATGTCCATATCGGGTACATCTAATACATTTATACTAGCAATTTATCACTACAGCCTCTATAAAACTTTCGTCATAATTTGATTTAGCTCAATGATGATGCAATAAAATCAAAATTTATATTGACAAATAAACTTGCCCAAAAGGAATAATTTATTACAATAAAGAAAAAATATAGAAATTTTTCATGTTTAAACATAGTTCTGCGATCATCAATAAACTCCCTTCACACCGCCTGATGGCGTTAGATGTAATGCGCGGTTTGACTATTACCGCCATGATATTAGTGAATAACCCTGGCAGCTGGGGAGCGATGTATTGGCCTTTAAAGCATGCTGACTGGCATGGTTGGACACCTACCGATTTAATTTTTCCGTTTTTTATTTTTATTGTCGGCATGTCTATCACGCTATCAGTAAATAGCTTGCGTGCTAAAGGGATCAGTGATCAACACATACTAAAAGCAGGGGTTATTCGTACCATTAAACTCATTGCTCTCGGTTGGTTTTTAGCCTTGTTTTATTACAACTTTCGAGATCCTTCTTTTAGCTGGGTTGATGACAAGTTATTACAGCTGCGCGTGTTAGGTGTGCTGCAACGTATCGGTTTGGTCTATTTAGTAGCTCTGTGTTGTTATCTTTATTTATCACCTAAGAAAATAGCCATTACTTGCATCGCTCTTTTATTATTTTATGGTGCCGCCATGCTTTATATCCCGTATACCTTGCCAAACGGCGAGGTAGTGAGTGGTTTATGGTTACATGGCAATAACTTAAGTGCCTTCATAGACAATACCGTACTTGGTAGTCATCACCTGTATTATGCCAATGCTAAGCCACTGCCATTTGACCCTGAAGGACTGTTCTCAACACTGCCTGCCATTGCAAGTGCGCTAAGCGGCATATTGGCTGCGGTTTATTTAACTAAGCAACCCGACCTTAAAAAACAAGCCCGTACACTTATCTTACTGGGCACATTAGCCGTTATTGCTGGCTATGCGATTGCACTAATAACACCTATCAATAAAGCCTTATGGACGCCGAGCTATGTGCTACTCAGCTCAGGGCTTGCAGCGATTTTCTATGCACTGTGCAGTGCTATTTTAGATATTTATAAGCTGCGTAGTTGGGGCGCTCCGTTTATTGTATTTGGTGCGAATGCGATATTATTTTTTATGTTTGCGGGCGTGTTTGCACGGCTATTAATTATGATCCCGCTCGGCGATAGCAGTTTAAAAGGCAGTATTTATGGCTTAATACAATTAGTGATCAGTAATGATCACCTCGCTTCATTTAGCTTTTCACTGCTGTTTTTAATGGTGTCTTATGGTGTGATGTACGGCTGCTACCGCAAAGGCATTTTTTGGAAAGTGTAAGCTTTAAAAAATAGATGAGCCAGTCAGCAACTGGCTCATCAAATTAGCAATTAAGCCTGTTTTATTGCATGGCTTTGCTTATCGAGTAGATACAAAATTGACTGATAACTAATGCCACTGTGTTCAGTTAAACCAATTTCGCAACTACGGCTATTAGACACGCCGCGATTACAGTTCTTTGGTACCTGTTGTTTAAGGGTTTTTAACGCATTGCCATTGAGTTCTGGCAAGTTAAAGCCCTTATCACCTGCAAAACCACAACACTCAATATCAGCTGGAATAATCACCTCATTACTACATGCCTTGGCAAGTGATACTAGGCTTTGCTCTTTACCTAATCGCTTAGAACTACAAGTAACATGGAGCATCACCGGCTCTTGCACGGGGGTTACCTGCAAATTAGGCAGTAAATGTTGGGCTGCAAAATCAGCACTTTCATAAATTGTGAGTGCCGTATTTTGCGCGGTATTAAGAGTAGTAAGTGCACAAGGGCTGGCATCAAAAACAATGGGATATTGGCCATTATTTGAAAGCGCCTCGAGCTCAGTAAGTAACTGCTTACTTTTATTTTTAAACTCTTCATTAAAGCCTTTACTAGCAAATGGCATACCGCAACAAAGTGAATCTACTTGTTGCGGAAGTAGCACTTCATAGCCTGCTTTGGCAGCGAGTGAATAGATAACATCTAGCAGTGGGCGCTTATCATCCGCAAACTTATCGGGGGCAAAAATCCGGCTGGCGCAGCTTGGCATATACACCAACTTTTTCGTTTGTTGGAGCTGCTTGAATTGCTTATTAATTGGTTGCTCAGCTCTTGGCCATGCCGAGTAATAAAGCGGTGTACCAAGCAACTTATTGGCAGGCTTGCTTAGGCTTCTTAGGTTACTGCTGCCGATTGCTTTTTCGAGCACCTGCATCACAGTTAAACCAAACCGTGCACCCTTAGCAACAACCGCAAAATGCTTGCTAGCAAAACGTGATAATGATCGCGCAACTTTGTTCGATGAGGCTTGCTCTGCTCTGAGCGATTTTATAAATTCGCCCGTGTTTATTCCCACCGGGCATTTAAGGCCACAAAGGCCCGTTGCCGCGCATGAATCTATACCTAAGTATTTAAAGTCGGCCTCGATAACACTGAGCTTTTGATTTAACTTCTGCTTGCTTGCTAAATCTTCGGTTGTTAGCAATTGATTGTGTAACTCGGTGCGGTGTCGCCATAAAGTAATACGCTGCCTCGGTGTTAAGCTAAGCCCTTTTGACGGGCAAACAACTTCGCAAAAACCACATTCAATACAGGTATCGATAATATCATCACTTTTTGGCATGACTTTTAAATGCTGAGTGTGAGCATTTTTGTCGTGATTTATAATAACCCCAGGGTTAAGAATATTTTGTTTATCGAATAATGCTTTAAGCGCAACCATCACCGCAAAGCCATCGTCTCCCCATTCGGTGGCAACAAACGGTGCCATGTTACGCCCAGTACCATGCTCAGCTTTTAATGACCCTTTTAGTTCAACCGCCACTAAGTTCGCCACATCAGCCATAAATTGCTCGTATCGGCTTACTTGCTCTGGTGTATCGAAAGCTTGGGTGAATACAAAATGCAGATTTCCGGCAAGGGCATGCCCAAAAATAATGGCTTCATCATAACCATATTTGATAAATAATTGATGCAGCGCATTTACGCCCTCAGCTAATTTATCAAGAGCAAAGGCAACATCTTCAATAATCACAGTAGTGCCAGTTTCGCGCACTGCGCCAACAGCAGGAAAGGTGCCTTTGCGGATATTCCAAAGTGCCGCATTACGGGCGCTGTCTGCTGAAAACTCAATCGCTGCCAGTTGGCTTTGCTTAAACTCAGCAAGAAGTTGTTCGGTGACCTTAGTGAGCACATCGAGAGCCTGTGCATTTTCAGCTCTTAACTCAATTAACAGTGCCGCTGATTGCTCTGGGTAGCTGGCCACTTCTTTTGGCATTATGGCGTGTTCAGATACCGACATCAGGGCACGTTTATCTAGCAGCTCAACGGCCGCAACATCAACTTCACTCAGCCTTTGTACCAGCTCACACACCTTGCTGATATCGTCAAAAATAAAGAAACCTGTGTGTTTGTACTTATGCTCAACCACGGTGTGGTAAGTGATATCGGCGATAAAAGCTAAGGTGCCTTCAGAGCCGATAATTAAGTGCTTAATGATTTCGATTGGATCAGAAAAATCCAGCAGTGCATTTAAACCATAACCCGTGGTATTTTTTAAACGGTATTTATGGGCGATGCGCTCACTCAAATCGGGGTTTTGCTTTACCCTATCAACAAGGCTCATTAGCTCATCAACCCAAAGACTATGGCTTTGTAAAAAGGCATTACAGCTTTGGCTATCAGCCGTATCTAGCACAGTGCCATCGGCAAAAATGAGGGTCATATCTTTTACTGTGTGGTAGCTGTTTTGCGCCACCCCACAACACATACCCGATGAATTATTTGCCGCCATTCCGGCTATTTTGCAGCTATTAATTGAAGCGGGATCAGGGCCAATTTTTTTACCAAACGGGGCTAATACTTGATTTACTCGAGCACCAATGATCGACGGTTGTAAACGGATTGCCTCGGCGTCATCAATAATCTCAAACTTGCTCCAACTATCGCACAATAAAACTAATACCGAATCGGTAATTGCTTGCCCAGATAAACTCGTGCCAGCGGCGCGAAAAGTAATGGGAACCTGTTGCTCGTTGGCAGCAATGATCACTTGCCGTGCTTGATTTTGATTGCTCACTAATACAATTAATTCAGGGATTAATCGATAAAAGCTGGCGTCTGTCCCGTACGCATAACGGCGCGAGTAATCTTCTATTAATGCAGACTCTGGTAAAAAAGGTTTAATTTGCTGTTTAAATGCGTGCAATCGAGTAAAAGCCATCTCGCCCCCAGGCTTGTCATATTTACGCTGATGAATATGGAATATATTATTACTTTAAATTGTACTAAAAAGCGACCCATTAAATTGATAAATTATCAACTTGCCACGCTTTTCATCAGTATAAAGGTTTGGTTACTTAAGCTTGTTAGCCCTATTTAGTGATCTAACTTAGCTTTTTGCAGTCGGACTCAAAAACCGCTAGGGTAGCAAAAAAATACTGTATTTATATTTAAAAACCCATTAACATCAAGAATAATTTATTCTAAAAACTAAATAAGCGTTTTGCTTTGGAGCTTGCTGTGTTAAATAAGTTTGCACTATCGTCACTGGTTATCGGATTAGGATGTTTCATGCCATTACAATCATCATTTGCTGAGTCTGCATTAACTTTAAAACAACAGTTAGGGCAAAAGCTCATGCTTGACCTACGTTATTACTGCGAGCAAGACCCGGGTGAGCAAAAATGCCGTACACCGGTGACAGAGCTGCCGGCCGATTTAGCGAATATCATCACTAAACATAACATTGGTGGGGTGATCTTATTTGCAGAAAATATCGATACTGTGCCGCAAGTGATCAAACTTAATAATGACCTACAAAAAGCCGCTGCTAAGTCAGAGTTAGGCTTACCACTGTTTATTTCGATAGACCAAGAGGGCGGCCGAGTTGCCCGTATTCCTCGTGATGTAGGTACATCGTTTACCGGTAACATGTCGATTGGCGCGACCTATAAAGAACATGGTACCCACTTCGCGACTGAGTCTGCCCGCATTATTGCCGACGAGCTATTAGCACTGGGTGTTAATGTTAACTATGCACCCACGGTTGATGTAAACATGAACCCAGATAACCCCGTTATTAACGTGCGCTCTTACGGTGAAGATCCGCAATTGGTTGCAAAACTAGGTGGTGCCCAAGTAGCTGGGTTTGAAAACAACGGCGTTATTTCATCGTTAAAGCACTTTCCGGGGCATGGCGATACCAATGTAGATAGCCACACAGGTCTGCCAAAAGTAATGCATGATAAAGAAACCATTTGGCTGCAAGACTTACCACCTTTTAAAGAAATTATTAAAAACCAACAACCGGGTATGATCATGACTGCACATATCCAATACCCCGCCCTCGACGACAGCACGTTTGTCAGTAAAGAAGGCAAAACCATGATCAAGCCTGCAACGATGTCGCGCAAAATCATCACCGACTTATTACGTGACGAACTTGGTTATCAAGGTGTGGTGATCACAGATGCTCTTGATATGGCGGGGATCAGCCACTTTTTTGAACCAATTGAAGCGGTCGTAAATACCTTTGCAGCGGGTGTTGATATTGCTCTGATGCCAATCGAAATCAGAAGCCCTAAAGACTTAGCTGTGCTTGAAGCCCTGATTGAGCGATTAGAACAAGAAGTACAACGCGGCACGTTAAATGCCAACGAAATAAGTGCTTCTGCTACACGCATTTTAAAACTTAAAGAAAAGTTTAAGCTCACTTCGTTGCTTGATGACAAAGCAGCCATCAAAAAAGCGCAGCTTTTACTCGGTGATCAAAGCCATAGAAAAGTAGAAGCCGAATTAGCATTAGCTGCTATCACTGAAGTGAAAAACGAGAAAAACACCTTACCGCTTAGCATTAAATCGAACAGCAAAGTGCATATTATTATGCCAGATACCCGTAAATGCTATGCTCTGCAGCAGGCGTTAATTGACACCACCGATAAGTTAATCAGCTTTAGCTGCACAAGTTTGCAAGGTTATGAGCCGCTTGCAACATTAAAAGAAATTAACGAAGCGGATATAATCATTGCCGCCAATGCGTCACCAAAACAAAGTGCTGTTGAAGTCGGCGGGATGGATGACTTAGCTGACAACCCGGAGTTTGCAATTGCTAAAGCCGACCAATCTGCGGCATTAGAGTCATTGCTAAAACAAGCAAAATTAGCCCATAAGAAGACTATATTTGTAAGCTTACGTGCCCCTTACGATATTGCCCAATTCGGGAAATTTAGCGACGCTGTACTTGCTACTTATGCTTACAATATTGATGTAGATACTGATGAGAAAATTGCAGGGCCAGCTTTCACAGCACTGGCAAAAGTATTACTAGGAAAAGCTCCTGCAAAAGGACAGCTACCCGTTACTATTAATGATCTGAACTGAGTGTTATTGTAAAACTATCAGTTAAGCATTTGGTAAGGATCGGTATATGCAAAAAAATGCATCATTAACCACTCCCGCAGCTATACGAAAAATGGTTCGCGCAGGAGATTACAGTGGTAATACATCGGGCTTTGCACCGGGCTTTGTGCAGGCTAATTTAGTCATTTTACCCAAACAGTACGCGTTTGATTTTTTGCAGTTTAGTCAAGCAAACCCAAAATCGTGCCCAATTATTGCCTCTAGTCGCTTACCGGGCGTTGCCGATATGCCAAGTGTTGGTGAAGACATTGATATTCGTAGCGATTTACCTCGTTACCGCGTCTTCAAACATGGCCAAATGGTTGAAGAAGTAACCGATATTACCCGTCACTGGCGCGACGATTTAGTCACCTTTTTAATTGGTTGCTCGTTCTCATTTGAAGAAGCGCTGATTGCCGCAGGTCTTGAAATCAGAAACATCAGCGAGCAAAAGAATGTGCCTATGTATGTGACTAATATGGCGTGCCAGAGTGCGGGAATTTTCCACGCCAATATGGTTGTGAGTATGCGCCCGATGAAACCTGCCGATGCCATTCGTGCTATCCAAATTTGCAGCCGCTTTCCAAATGTACATGGTGCGCCAGTGCATTTTGGCGACCCTGCTGCAATTGGCATAAAAGATATTAACAAACCTGAGTTTGGCGATGCGGTGACCATTAAAGAAGGCGAAGTGCCCGTATTTTGGGCCTGTGGTGTTACTCCACAAGTCGCGATTGCCAACGCGGCTCCTGATTTTTGTATCACGCATAGTCCAGGACACATGCTGATCACTGATATTCCAAATAGTAAAATGGCAGCGTTATAAATGACGATGAAATTAAACTGCGACCTTGGCGAAAGCTTCGGTATGTGGAAAATGGGCTTAGACGAGCAAGTTATGCCACATATTGATATGGCAAACATTGCTTGTGGCTTTCATGCTGGCGATGCCGATGTGATGGCAAACACCCTAGCCCTAGCCAAGCAGCACAAAGTAATGGTTGGCGCGCACCCAAGTTACCCAGATAAGCAAGGTTTTGGTCGCCGCTCAATGGTTATGAGCGAAAAAGAGCTGACCAATTGCCTGCATTATCAAATTGCTGCAATTGACGGTATGGCTGCAGTGCATGGTTTAACGCTCGAATACGTTAAGCCACATGGCGCACTGTATAACGACATGATGAGTGACGAGCAAACGCTGAATATTGTCATGCGCGCAGTGGCAAGTTATGCAAAACCATTAAAATTAATGATTTTAGCTACCAACCAAGCTGCCAAACACAAAGTACAAGCCAACGATCTGCAACTAGAACTCATTTTAGAAGCGTTTGCCGACCGTCAATACACAGACGAAGGTAAGCTTGTTTCACGTTCTTTAGCGGGCAGTGTACACGACAAACAGGCGCTAATAGCGCAGGTTAAACAGTTAATTGAACATGGCACAGTTACAACGCGAAGTGGCCAGCAGCTGGCACTCAATGCCGACAGCCTATGTGTACACGGCGATAATGAAGCAGGTATTGCGCTCATTCAAGAGATCAAAGCACTATGTCAGCAAGCCTAAGCGACGCAGCGCTCAGCCAACACATTGAAACCATGATGGTTGAACAAAACCCACGTGGTATGCAGCATTTATACGCAAAACAACTAACGGGGACGTATTTACGCGCAGCAAAATACCTTTATAAAGCACAAGGTACTGTGTTGATAGGTACCGGCTTTGCGGTCAACAATACCTTCGAGACTGATGGTCCGGTTGGTGCAATTGCACTTTACAAGGTACTCGAAAAGCTTGGTAAACAGCCTATTTTGGTTACTGGCAACCCCCTTTACAGTGCCCTGAAAAATGACTTTAACTGTTTTGAGCTGCCAATTAATAGCATTGATAATGCGCACACTTTTAGCATTAAAGCCCTTGAGCAGCTAAAACCTGAGTGTGTTTTATCAATAGAACGCCCGGGGCTTAACGAGCATCAGCGTTATTATAATATGCGCGGTATTGATATTTCGGAGCATTGCGGCTGCTTTGATTTTTTTGTGACAGAAGCACCTTGCCCCACCATAGCGATTGGTGATGGCGGTAACGAAATAGGCATGGGTAACCTTGCACAGCATATGCAAGCGCTAAACATCACTCCTTGTTTAACAACCTGTGATGAGCTGTTACTCGCCGATGTATCTAACTGGGCAGCATACGGGCTCATTGCCTTTTTAAGTCGCTGGCATAACACTGATTTGTTGGCTGATATTGAGCCACTCAACATTTTACATTACCTAAGTGAGCGCGGTAGTGTCGATGGCGTCACCCATAAAAATGAGCTCACCGAAGACGGCCTGCATGCAATGCATGGTCAACAATTAATAACTCGGCTTCGCCAAATTGGCGGCTTTACGACAGAGAATGAGGTTTAACAATGGGCACGGTATACCTAAACGGTGAATACCTTGGCGCTGATGAAGCAAAGATTTCACCCATGGATCGCGGCTTCTTATTTGGCGATGGCATCTATGAAGTGATCCCATCATACCAAGGCAAAATGCTTGGCTTTGGCGCACATATTGAGCGTATGAATAACGGTTTAAACGAACTTGAAATTAAGCTCGATTACAGTGCCGATACGTGGCGTAAAATCTGTAATGATTTATGCGAGAAAAACCAAGGTGATAATCTAGGGATTTATTTGCACGTTAGCCGCGGCGCTGATACTAAACGAGCCCACGGTTACCCAACTAATATTACCCCGACCGTATTCGCGTTTGCTTTTGAAATTCCGGCAGAGCCAAAAGGCGATATCGACAATGCAACAACTTACACTGTATCGCTTGAGCAAGACCGTCGCTGGCAACGCTGCCATATAAAATCAACGGCACTGCTTGGCAACGTGATCCATTACCAGCACGGTGCAGCAGCGGGCAACAAAGAAACTATTCTATTTAACCGCTTAGAAGAAATTACCGAAGCTAGTTCAAGTAATGTGTTTATTGTTAAAGATGGTGTGATCAGTACGCCACCACTTGATAACCAAATTTTACCGGGGATCACCCGCTGGTTAATCCTCAATATTCTTCACAGTTATAGTAACTTTAAAGTGCAAGAGCGCATTATTAGTAAAGACGAGTTACTTGATGCCGACGAAGTATGGATCACTAGCGCCACTAAAGAAGTTGGCCCAGTTGTAAAAGTAAATGGCAAGTTAGTTGGCGATGGTAAGCCTGGTGCAGTTTGGCAACAAGTGCAAAGCTTGTTTACCAAGCATAAGTTTGATTACTAATTTAATCGGACTCAAAAACAAACGCCTACTGCAAGTAGGCGTTTTTGTTTTAGCTTTTATTTGCTTTATAAGGCCAAGCTTGCAATAGGCCGTCACTGGTTTCTGAATATAGCTGCTTACCATCGTAAGCCACACTCAGTACTGACGTTCGCTGGCGCTGTTGTTTAGCTTCGTACTCAGCGATTAGTTCACCATCTGCAACGCGATATAAACGCATCTTCATTTTTGGCGACCCAGTTAATAGCCATTTATCTCGATTAATAAATTGCGATGCGGTGAACTCAATAAAGTTAGAGTATGAAGCCACTTCTGATAACTCTTTTTTATTGGCTAAATCAAAGAATACACGATCATCAACCGAGTCAATTGCAAAGCCCAAGCTTGCTGTTTTATTTAAAGTAACGTGATTCACTCTAGTCGCTAAACGCTCTTCAAAGCGAGTGCTGCCATCACTTGTTGACCAAAGCTTAACGTACTTGTCGCTTGAGCCGGTAAACGCCCACTGCCCATCAGCCGATAACGCCACGCTATTAATATCTAAGCGATGAATATCAAAACGCTTAGTATCACCTGTGCGAGTATTTATTACCTCAGCCTTGCCGCTACGATAAGCGATAACCAAGGTATCGCCTACGGCTGAAATAGCGATGTCTCTTGCGATTTCTTGCCCGGTGAGCCAAGTACCAATACTACGCCCAGTGCGAGTATCGTATAAAGTCACCGATAATCGATTTGAAATGAAAAAACGAGATTTGTTAGCGCTAAAGCCCACAAGCTCAACATGTTCAGCGCCCTGCCCTGTTATACAATCGTATAGACGCGCTTTTAACTGATTATCCCAAACGCACACCTCAGATTGGGTTGCCACTAACGCGTGACTAGCATCCTCGGTTAGTGCCGTGGCACTTAGTAACTCATTGCCATGGGCAAACTCACTACTAGCAGGGGCAGTAAACACCTCACCTCCCCCACAGCCCAAAAGGCTCAGTGCAAATACACAGCACAGAGGTTTAAACAGTTTCGACGTCATGATTATTCTCAATTTTATAATTATTTTTGTATTGGCGCAGTGTAATGAAAATAAGCGGAAGTTGGTAGGGGAACTAGCTGTCAGCTTTCAGCCGTCAGCCATCAGTTTTTGTAGGCGTGAAATTTATTTCGCGCGAAGCGCTGGCAGTTGTGCGGTGCAGCGGCGCGCCATGCGAGCATGGCGCTTACTCGAAACGATTATTGGTCTGTTCTGCTCACGATTTCGTAGCCTTTGGCTTCATAATCATTGATGCATTTTTGAAATTTATTTTGAAGTTTTATTTCATCAAAAAAGCCTAGTGAGTATGCATCACACTTTACTTTCATATGTTCACTGTTTTCCAAAACCGCATTTAGTTTGAGCTCAGCAAAACCAAATTTATAGGCTAATTCTGTGAACTGTGAATACAGAACCAAAAGCAGTACAGCAAGAAGGGTAAGCGTTAGTGTATTTTTCATTTTTATTTCCTTTAAAAGTGTTGGTAAAAAGACTGGAGCAATTATCGAACCAACAATATAACCTCATATAAATCAATAAAATGGATTATTCACGCAAAAGCATAGTTGATATTTCCACCAATAAATAGTGAAAAAGACAACTATTTCCTAAAATAAATACAACCGTATTGTGATGTGTGTTTTTAAGGTGCGAAGTACGAGATTCGAGATGCGAAGTATGAGATTCGAGGTGCGAAATGCGAGGACCGAGATGTGAGGTAGGAGGTGCTTTAGCGCCGAACAACAACTTCCTAATCACAGCTTAAGATTACCCTACAATTTTCTTGTAGGCGTGAAATTTATTTCGCGCGAAGAGCCGGTAGGTATGCGATGTTACTGGCGTGCCATGTGAGCATAGCGCAAAGAAGAGTTAAGAGTTACGCGGCATAAAGCTACATAAGCTAGGCCCTGTTTCCTAGAGCCTAGCGCCTGTTAACTTTCAATCTGATAGCTGACGGCTGAAAGTTTACAGCTCACTTTCCCTCGCTCACTCCCCTCACCCATGCGTAAAACAAAACACATTAAGTTTGTTACCGTCTAAGTCTCTAAAGTATCCCGCATAAAAGCCGGGCATTTCGCGTGGGCCGGGGGCACCTTCATCTGTGCCACCTAGTTCTATGGCTTTTTTATAAAAGGCATCTACTTGGGCTGGGGTGTCGACTGCCAGAGCAATCATAGTGCCGTTACCTACTGTGGCTTTTTCATCGTTATAAGGTTTGGTAACCGCAAAACCGGGCTTATCTTGGCCTGTGCTCCATGCCACAAAGCGGTCAGTTTCTAAAAAGCGCTCGGCGCTTAGAGTGGCGAACAATTCATCGTAATACTTTACTGCTTTAGCTAGGTTGTTAGTGCCTAACATGATGTAACCTATCATTGTGTGCTCCTTACGTTTAAAAGTGTCTGTACTCAACATAAAAGGGAAATGACCATCTGTCTATTGATTTCTCCATTCATCGCAATGGACTATATTTCTGATGGTTGTTACTTTATAACAGGTTAACACGCCCTAATTTCTGCTCACTAACAAGGAAATAAAATGAAGTTTAAAACGTCTTTAGCACTGCTTGCAGCAGCCAGCTTTTACAGCCATGCAGGAGCTAGCAATACCTTTCAACTTGAAAATGTTTTTGATCTTGAATACGCCAACCAAATAGAAATGACAAAAAATGGCGATACAATTTACTTTGTGCGTAATCGCATGGATATTAAAAGCGACCGTAAAGTCAGTAATATTTGGTCAGTAAACCCAGATGGTAAAACCATGCTACCGCTAACGTCTGGCGTGCATATGGATTACTCTCCGGTATTGTCACCAGATGAAACTCGTTTAGCGTTTATTTCTACCCGAGATGGTAGCAGCCAAATCTATGTAAAATGGTTAAAAACCGGTAACGTAGCAAAAATTAGTAACCTAACGCAAAGCCCTGGCGGATTAACTTGGACGCCAGATGGCAAACAATTGGTGTTTAGCCAGTTTGTGCCAGCAAAATCAGCAAGCCCAGTGTCTTTACCGGGCAAGCCTGAAGGCGCTAAGTGGGCAGAGCCAGCTAAATATATTGACGATACCTATTACCGTGCCGATGGCGGTGGCTACTCTGAAAAAGGTTATCGTCACTTTTTTATCATCAGTGCAACGGGCGGCAATGCACGTCAATTAAGTTCTGGTGATTTTGATCATGGTGGTGCTATTAGCTTTAACGAACAAGGCGATGCGTTTTATTTTTCGGCTAATCGCTATGAAGACAATGAATTACACCCAACTGAATCTGATATCTATAAACTTAGCTTAGCGGATCGTTCAATTACCCAAATAACAGACCGTAAAGGCCCAGATTCACGCCCTAAAGTCTCGCCAAATGGTCGTTACCTTGCATACACAGGCTACGACGACAAAAAAACTAACTATGAAAATAACGACATTTATTTACTTGATTTAAAATCAGGCAAAACCTCAGTACTCACTGCTGATTTAGACCGTAGTGTCGAAAGCATTAAATGGGATGATAGCGGCAGAGGTCTTTATTTTAGCTACGATAGTGAAGGTAAAACTCACCTAGCTTACCAGCCGCGTAGTGGTAAACATAAGGTGATTACCTCAGAGATTGGTAGTGTCGCCTTTGGTCGCCCATATTCAGGTGGTGACTTTGATGTGAGCGAAGATGGTGAAGTTGCATTCACACTTGCAGATACCCAGCGTCCAGCTGATGTAGCATTAATTAAGCGTGGTAAAACCGCACGTTTAACGCAATTAAACGAAGATGCGCTGGGCGACAAAGAGCTGGCTAAGGTTGAAGAAATTTGGGTTAAATCAAGCCACGATGGCTTGGCTATTCAAGGTTGGATTGCTTACCCGCCGGGCTTTGATAAAAACAAAAAGTATCCACTTGTTTTAGAGATCCACGGCGGTCCTGTTGCAAACTACGGCCCTCACTTTAGCCCTGAAGTACAATTATACGCAGCCAAAGGTAATGTTGTACTGTATATGAACCCACGCGGCAGTGACTCATACGGTAAAGAGTTTGCGCAAACAATTCATCATAACTACCCAAGTAATGACTTTGATGACTTGATGACAGGTGTTGATGCTGTCATCAATAAGGGCTTTATTGATGAGAGTAAGTTGTTTGTCACCGGCGGTTCAGGTGGCGGTGTTTTAACTGCATGGATTGTAGGTCATACAGACCGCTTTGCAGCCGCTGTTGTTGCTAAACCTGTAATCAATTGGATCAGCTTTGTACTAACTGCTGATTTCTACCCTTTCTTTGCTGACTATTGGTTCCCAGGTAAACCATGGGACAATATTGAGCATTATATGAAGCGCTCTCCAATTAGCTATGTGGGCAATGTAAAAACACCCACTATGCTGTTAACTGGTGAATCAGACTATCGCACGCCGATTTCTGAAACCGAGCAATTTTACCAAGCGTTAAAGCTTCAAGGCGTTGATACAGCGATGGTGCGTATTCCTAATGCCTCACATGGTATTACCGCGCGCCCATCAAACCTGATGACCAAAGTCGCCTATATTCAATGGTGGTTTGATAAACATAGTAAGTAGTTGCGGGTTGCGAGCAATAGTTTAGGTGCGGCTTTATGCCGCGCCATATATAAACCATAACGCGGGATAAACCCGCTGCTATTTTCTAACTTTTGAATTTCAATCTGATAGCTGACGGCTGAAAGCTGACAGCTCTCTTTTCTGTAAACCCCCTTTACAGTCAAAATGTGAGTAACTCCTTACATACACCTCTCAAATATCGGACATTAATCCAAAAGCAGTTAGTAAAAAATCGGTTTATAGCCAAAATCAGTAACTTGAGTTAGTAAAAAACCGGTTTGCGCCGCTAAAAACCTAGCTTCAGTTAGTAAAATTTTGGTTTGTAAGGGTGTTGAGTTGGTAAAAAATCGGTTTATGGCTTGAGTGAGTTAATAAAAAATCGGTTTGTAAATCACAAGATTCTACAAAACAACATTAAATTGCCATTTATATGAGCCAATTTTAACCATTCTATAGGCTGTAATAAGGCAATAGGCCCTAAATTAAGACTTATACGGCGGAGGTAGTTAAATACTGATCTAAAATTCTAACGCTGGTAAATGCGTGATCTGTATTTTTATAAAGCTAGTAAATGGCTGATCCAAGACTTGGTTAAAGAGTGATCCGAACTACGAGATACGAGATACGAGGTGCGAGTCTGATGGCTGACGGCTGAAAGCTAGCAGCTTCAAATGAAAAAGGGCCCGAAGGCCCCTAACAACATTATTGAATAGCTATAAAGGAAATTACAACTTGGTTAGAACTGGTTCATGGTATTTGCTTCACCACCGGCTTTAAGCGCATTATCACCAGAAAAGTACTCTTTATGAGTATCACCAATGTTTGAACCTGCTAGGTCTTGGTGTTTCACTGATGCTTGCTCACGGCGGATTTCTTGACGTTGTACGTCGCGAACATACGCCAGCATTCCTAGGTCGCCGAAATAGCCTTCTGATAGAATATCAGTGCTTAGCGCCGCTGTATGGTAAGTTGGTAGCGTGATTAGGTGATGGAAGATACCCGCTTCACGTGCACCATCTTTTTGGAAGTTTTGTACAAGTACGTCTGCTGCCGCAGCAAGCTCTGTGTCATCCATTTCTGGCGCCATTAATGCCTTATTGTCATCAATGCTTGGGTAAGCAGATAGGTCTTTACCTTGTTCTTGCCATTCAGCATAAACTTGCTCACGGAATTTAAGTGTCCAGTTGAACGATGGTGAGTTGTTGTATACCAGCTTAGCATTGGGTACTTGCTCTTTAACGCGGTTAACAAGCTCAGCGATTTGTTTAACGTTTGGCTTTTCTGTTTCAATCCACAGTAAGTCTGCGCCAGATTGTAAGCTAGTTACACAATCAAGAACTACGCGGTCTTTCTCTGTACCTTCACGGAACTGGTATAAACCATTATCTAAACGTGTTGGTTTGCAAAGCTGACCATTCAGCTTCATTGCAGTGTCGCCTTCGTTTAAGTCATCCACACTGTTTACTGGTGTTGTTTCAAGGAACGACGTGTATTGGCTAGCAAGGTCGCCAGGAGTTTTAGATACTGGCACTTTTTGAGTAAGGCTTGCACCTAATGAGTCAGTACGAGCAACGATAATACCGTTATCAATGCCAAGCTCTAAGAATGCGTAACGAACCGCGTTAATTTTTGCTAGGAAATCTTCATGCGGTACAGTTACTTTACCAGCTTGGTGACCACATTGTTTTGCGTCAGATACTTGGTTCTCGATTTGGATAGCACATGCACCCGCTTCAATCATCTTTTTAGCAAGTAGGTAAGTTGCTTCTTCGTTACCGAAACCCGCATCGATATCAGCAATAATTGGCACAACATGGCTTTCGAAGTTATCGATTTTATTTAGCACTGCTTGAACGTCACCGCCGTTTGCTTTCGCTTCGTCTAGGTCTTTGTAAAGGTGGTCAAGCTCACGTGCATCAGCTTGCTTTAAGAAAGTGTAGATTTCTTCGATTAGCGCTGGAACAGATGTTTTTTCATGCATACTTTGGTCAGGTAATGGACCAAACTCAGAGCGAAGTGCCGCAACCATCCAGCCACTTAGGTATACATAGCTGCGTTTAGTTGTTTTGTTATGACGTTTAATTGCCATCATCATTTGCTGTGCAGTAAAACCATGCCAACAACCTAATGATTGTGTGTATTGGCTGTGGTCAGCATCATAAGCAGCCATGTCTGCACGCATAATGTCTGCAGTATATTGAGCAATGTCTAGACCCGTACGAAAACGGTTTTGTAAACGCATACGGCTTGCGTATTCTGGGTTGATTGACTGCCACGTTTTGCCTTGTGATTGACATAAAGTAGCTAAGTTATCGGTTTCGCGTTGATATGTTGTCATAATAAAAATCCTTCGAACGGGTTATCTATTTTTTGTTAGTGAGAGTGGCTACTTGGCGTTTGCTTCGTAACGCTTAATTCAACATTAGGCGGATTTTTGGAATTTAGTAAATTTATAGTTGTTATTACCACTATATTTTTAGTGAATGGTAAATAGCCTGCTTATTAGCCTTTTTTACGATATGGTTGAACCATGAATGATCAATTTAAGCTCGTTTAAAGGACATTATTATGACCACTCTCTCACTTAACGGTTTAAGCGTTGATCAACAACTTGCACAGTTTGTTGAACAGCAACTTTTACCAGGAACAGGCATTAGCACAGACACTTTTTGGCAAGGTTTTGCTGATATCGTCAATGAACTAACGCCAATCAATCGTGCGCTTTTAGAAAAACGCGAACAACTACAAGCTAAGATTGATGACTACCATAAGCAGCAGCCGGTATGGGATGCTGCTAACTATCAAGCATTCCTTGAAGACATTGGCTACCTTGTTCCTGAGCCAGCTAGTTTCAGCATAGAAACAGAGCAAGTAGAGCCTGAAATCGCAAACACAGCTGGGCCACAGCTTGTTGTGCCAGTGAGTAATGCACGCTTTGCCTTAAACGCCGCAAATGCGCGCTGGGGCTCACTGTATGATGCGCTATACGGCACAGATGTATTAAGTGAAGACGACGGCGCTGAGAAAGGCTCTACATACAACCCTGTGCGTGGCTTTAAAGTCATGGCTTATGCCCGCCAGTTCCTTGATAAAGCACTGCCTTTAGCAAACGGCTCACACATCGAAAGCACCAGCTATGCAGTGGTTAATAATGAGCTTTTAATCACATTACGTGATAGTAGTCAGGTTCGCCTAGCAAACCCTGAACAACTTATTGGTTACCAAGGTGAAGCGCAAAATCCAAGCGCTATCTTATTGAAAAATAATGGCTTACATATTGAGCTACAAATAGACCATCATCACCCAATAGGCCAAGCAGATAAAGCAGGCCTTAAAGATGTACTACTAGAAGCAGCCCTTACAACGATTATGGACTGTGAAGATTCCGTTGCTGCCGTTGATGCCGAAGACAAAGTAAACGTCTATCAAAACTGGCTTGGTTTAATGCAAGGAAACCTAGTAGAAGCATTTAACAAAGAAGGTAAAACCATTGAACGCCGTTTAGCAGAAGATCGCCAATATCAAGGTGTAAATGGCGAAACAATCACGCTAAAAGGTCGTAGCATGATGTTTGTGCGTAATGTTGGCCACTTAATGACTAATCCAGCTATCCAAGATAGTGAGGGCAATGACGTGTTTGAAGGCATTATGGATGCCATTATCACTAGCACCGCTGCACTTCATGACTTAAAAGCTACAGGTAGCCTTAAAAATTCAACGGCTAATAGTATTAATATTGTTAAGCCAAAAATGCATGGTCCAGAAGAAGTTGCCTTCACTAATACCCTGTTTACCCGCGTTGAGCAGCTGTTAGGCTTGCCTGCAAACACCATTAAAATGGGTATTATGGATGAAGAGCGTCGTACTTCAGCTAACTTAAAAGCCTGTATTTTCGAAGCTAAAAAGCGTGTTGTATTCATCAATACCGGCTTCTTAGACCGCACTGGTGACGAAATTCATACTTCAATGCAAGCAGGTGTAGTACTGCCAAAAGGCGCTATTAAGCTTGAACCTTGGATCAGCGCATACGAAGATCGCAACGTAGATATTGGTCTTGCAACTGGCCTTAGTGGTAAAGCACAGATTGGTAAGGGTATGTGGCCAATGCCAGATAAAATGGCGTTAATGATGGAACAAAAAAGTGGTCACCCGAAAAGTGGTGCAAATACCGCTTGGGTGCCCTCTCCTACTGCTGCAACCCTACATGCAATGCATTATCACGATATTGATGTATTTGCCTGCCAAAAAGCGCTTATGGACCGCAAAGAAGCAAGCCTTACTAGCTTACTCACTCCACCGCTTATGAAAGATGCCAGCAGCTTAAGCAAAGAAGATATTCAAGCCGAACTTGATAACAACGCTCAGGGTATTTTAGGTTATGTTGTGCGTTGGATTGACCAAGGTATTGGTTGCTCAAAAGTACCAGACATCAACCATGTCGGTTTAATGGAAGACCGTGCCACACTGCGTATTTCAAGCCAGCACATGGCCAACTGGCTGTATCATGGCGTTTGTTCTGAAGAGCAAATTAGAAAAACCATGGCACGTATGGCGAAAGTTGTTGATGGTCAAAATGAAGGTGATCCGGCCTACAATAATATGGCTGATTCAGCCGAAACTTTAGCACAAAGTGTTGCTTATCAAGCAGCTTTAGCCCTTGTATTAGAGGGAGTTAAACAACCTAGTGGCTATACTGAACCATTATTGCATGCGTTCCGTATAAAGTATAAATCGTTAAATTAGCCACTACACAACTCCCCTTCGAGTTTCATGTGTCGTTCATAGCAGCCCAAGGGCTGCTTTTTTTTGCTAATATCAACTGATACCAATCCGCAATAATACTTAATTATTTTGAGGGATTAAACCTGTCGCTACCTGCGTTAAAAATTTCTGATTTAGAACAACTAAATAACGAAACTTTTGCCTTGTTATCAACGAGGTTTTATTGCCTCAAAATAGACCACTAAATTAAGCGTATTGGTATAAACTCATAACGACAGTGAATAGCCACCATTCATGGCATAATGAAAATCTATTAAAAAAGGGGCATTTGTTACCAAATGCCCCTTTTTACGTACTAATACGTACTAATTTTTTAAAAATTAGTTTTTAACAATCGCATTGTGATAAACGTTTTGCACGTCATCACAGTCATCAAGCATAGAAATAAACTTTTCAAAGTTTGCGATATCATCTGGATCAGTGATGTCAGTATGAACTTGTGGAACAAACGTGATTTCGTCTACTTCAAAGTTGATACCTTCAAATGCTTCTTCAAGAGCTGTTTTTGCTTTGTAGTACTCAGTATGTGGAGCGAATACAGATACTTTGCCGTCTTCTACTTCTACATCTGTTACGTCTACATCAGCCATCATTAGCGCTTCAAGTACAACTTCGTCGTCATCGCCTTCAAAGCCTAAAACAGCTAAGTGGTCGAACATATGCGCTACACAACCCGGTGTGCCAATTTTTGAATCTGTTTTAGTGAACGGTAAACGTACATCTTTAATAGTACGGTTAGGGTTATCAGTTAAACAGTCCACAATAACCATACAGTTACCCGGGCCATAGCCTTCGTAACGTGCTGGAGAGTAGTCTTCCCCTGCTCCACCGGCTGCTTTTTTAATCGCATTGTCGATTACGTGTGCTGGAACTTGGTCTTTTTTTGCACGCTCAATAATACGTTTTAGCGCTTGGTTTACTTCTGGATCTGGTTCGCCATTTTTAGCAACAACGTAGATTTCTTTACCATACTTAGAATTTACTTTAGTTTTTGCATTGGCTGTTTTAGCCATGGCGTTTTTGCGGACTTCAAATGCTCTGCCCATCTTATGCCTCTATGAATACATTTGATAATTGCCGATATTTTAGCAACTCATGACAGCTTGGGCTAGTACTAGGGCATTTTGAAAAATAAAAAACTAACAATAAATCTCAGGAAAAATAAAAAACAAAGCTATTTAACATAACACTTTATTTTCTTGGAATGAGTCAACCAAAGTAGGTAGTTCTGAAAAATGATGCATTACATAATCGGCCTGATTTGCATACTCAGGAATTTCATCTGGCGCGTACAAGCAAGCACGCATGTTGGCATTGTGAGCTGCTTGTATATCAAATAAGTAATCGCCGACATACAGTAACTCAGACTGATCAAGCTCCCATAATGTCGCAATCGCATTTAAAGCACTTGGATCAGGCTTAGCAGGCGCATCAGAGCGAGTCAACACGGTTTCTATTGGTAAGGGGTTATTCTTTAATTTAATGGCAGCTGCACGGTCGTAGTTGCGAGTCACAATCGCCATCGGGATGTTATTTTCTTTCAGCCTCTTAATTGCCTCAGCAACGCCTGGCAATAAATGCGCATGCTGCGCATCAATAAGTTCATGCTGATGAACAATATTCATCGCTTCTTCACGCATGTAAGGCGAAGGTAACGAAGCAATGTAAGCAAGTAAGTCATTATCAAGCGGACAGCCTACCTGTGCTTTGATCAGTGAAAAATCCAACTCCGATGAAACCAAAGTACCATCTAAGTCAAAAATTACGCCACGGATATTGTTGTCATGGATAGTCATATAAATCCCTGTATATGAGAAGTGGGAAAATGTTGATGCCCATTAATAAGATAGTTTACGAAATGGGTTTATTAAAGGATCAAAGGATTAAAAAAGTAACTTTTTTAATCCTTTAGGACTGCTATTACTCTGGATTGACCGGCTCAAATCTAGCCTCAAGCCAAGTATCATCTTGGCTAAAGGTCAGCGTTTTTACCTTACCTTTACCCTCAATATTTACCATATTCACTTGTGTTGGCCATAGGTCGCGAAGTGCTCCGTTGCTCATTCGAATACCATGAATTCCCTCAGGGATCATGACTTCTTGGTAAACCCAAAAGAATTTACCATCAACTTGCGCACCCACATCTTTAAGCTCAAGCGGCTTGCCATCTAAAGTTTGTAGAGCAATATGTGACTCAACATAATCAGCAAAACGCTTCTGATCTTCTTTATTTGATAAAATATCAGCATTGCCGTCAAACAAATATTCAACGGCGTGCTCTGTATCATGTAAATAAAAACGATGCATCAGCTCAATATTGTTGGTGCGTTTGTTAAATAACACGGTAGTCACAGACGCTTTTAACTGGTGCGCCATGGTTGGCGCACTCAGTAATAAAGCAAAAATAATGGCTATAAAGCGCATTATTGTTGCTCCTGGGCATCATTTTCGTCGTCTTTTTTCAGCTCAGTTTTAATATCTTGCATGATATCGCGGCTGACTTTCGCTTTACTCTTCTCACGTTTGTACACTTCAATACGTGATGGAATAATACGACGCGGGTAGTTATTGTTTTCTACATCAACATCCGCTGTTTCCCAGCGAGGGTCCACTGTAACAGACACTAGGTTTTTACCTTTTTCTGTAACAATTAGCTTTTGTACATGCTTGTGGTTACGACGCCAGATTTCAGCCGGAATGTACTGCTCTTCTTTCGTACCATCTTCATAAGTAAGCTCTAATAAGATAGGCATGACTAAACCACCTAAGTTTGAGAACTCAAGTACGTAGTAGTTTTTATCTTCTTTGATTGCACGCTCAAACGTTTTACGCTCCCAAGGCTCTAATCCTTTAAGGAATTTGTTATACGCGTTACGCTCTTTGTTAGTTACTGTGAAACGGTCGTTTTCGTCGTAGAAGTCAGTTACATCTGGGTTTTCTTCAACCCACAGTTTTTTACCTTCTTCTTTATTACGTTTTACGAATAACGGCATTGGCTTGTCAGCTTCGATATCACGTAAACGATTAAAGTCGATATCAGGATTTTTGGTATCTAAACGAAGTTGGTAAACCTTGTCTAGCGAGATATCAACGTGATCTGTGGTGTAGAACCAACCACGCCAGAACCAATCAAGGTCAACACCTGACGCTTCTTCCATAGTGCGGAAGAAATCAGCAGGAGTAGGGCGCTTGTATTTCCAACGCTGTGCATATTCTTTGAATGCAAAGTCGAATAGCTCACGGCCAAGGATCACTTCACGTAAAATGTTAAGTGCAGCAGCAGGCTTAGTATAAGCATTAGGGCCTAAACGTAATACGCTGTCTGACTGTGTCATAACAGGCACTTGGTTTTCAGACTTCATGTACTCAACGATGTCGCGAGGCTCAACACCCCAAGGAATAGTGTGGTCCCATTCGCGACCAGCAACACCATCTAAGAAGCTGTTAAGGCCTTCATCCATCCACGTCCATTGACGTTCATCAGAATTGACGATCATAGGAAAGTAAATGTGGCCAATTTCATGGATAACCACACCGATCAAGAAGCGTTTTTCTGCTTGGGAGTAGGTACGAGTTCCATCTTCTTGTAGATCTGTACGCGGGCCATTGAAGGTGATCATAGGGTATTCCATACCGCCTACAGGGCCATTTACAGATTGAGCAACTGGGTAAGGGTAGTCAAACGAGAAGCGTGAATACACTTCCATTGTATGAACTACTGACTCAGTAGAATACTTCTTCCAAAGGTCACCACCTTCTTTAGGGTAAAAAGACATCGCCATTACTAACGGCTGATCTTTACCGCCTTGATGATAGCCTTTTGCATCCCACATAAACTTACGTGAAGAAGCCCACGCAAAGTCACGTACATTTTCAGCTTTAAAATGCCATGTTTTCGTTTTGTTTGTGCCTTCTTTTTCGTTTTCTAACGCTTCTTCTTCAGTCACGATGAAAACAGGGCGCTTAGCATCTTCAGCTTGTTCAAGACGCTTACGCTGTGTGCTAGTCAGAACGCTGCTTGGGTTATCAAGCTGACCCGTTGCCGATACGATATGGTCAGCAGGTACTGTAATTTCTACATCGTAATCACCAAACTCAAGTGTGAACTCACCGCTGCCTAAGAAAGCTTTGTTAGTCCACGCTTCATAATCAGTGTATGCAGCAAGACGAGGGAACCATTGCGCTAATAAGAAGATATCGTTACCATCTTCTTCAAAGTGTTCATAACCTGAACGTGCACCAACGGCGTCTTCTTCAACAATGTTAAAGGCGAAGTCCATGCTGAACTCAACGTCTTTTCCCGGTTTAAGCGGCTCGTTTAAGTCGATACGCATTAAGGTATCTACTACAGTAACTTTAAGCTCTTTTCCGTCTTCGTCTTTAACATTGGCGATTTGATAACCCAGCTCGTTGTCGGCCATAAATTGCTGACGACGTAACTGACCTAAGCTCAATTTAGTTGATTTTGGCTGAGGATCACCTTGCAATGTTTTACCATTGAAAGTAGATGTCATTTCAGCAATTGAGTCAGATTTAAAGATATTTTGGTCTAGCTGTAACCAAAGATACTTTAAGGTGTGCGGCGAGTTATTTTTGTATTCGATAGTTTGGCTTGCTGTTAAGCGACGTTTCTTTTCATCTAGCTTTACATCGATGTCGTAGTTTACTTGCTGTTGCCAGTAATTTTCAGCAGGCTCACCGGCCGCACTACGGTATACGTTTGGAGTTGGAAGTGCTTCATCTAGCTGACGGAACTTGTCAACGAATGAGCCTTTAGTTTGCTCAACAGATGACGCCATAACAGCTGAAGATACTGCTAAAGGCAATACCAAAGCACTCAATTTGAGAACTGCTTTTTTCATTGTTTATCCTGTAATTAGTTTGCAACCGTAACATCGCAAACTAAAAACAAAGTTGCAACATTATCACGATAAATTGCGGTATTTTTCAGGTAGTATTCATCGGTTATTACTAATCAAGATTAATTGTTGCTTTTTTTAATTAATATCTTGTAAAGGGGGTTTACAAAAACTGATTAATTTTAATTCAGCACTAATTCATTCCAAAGCATTACAGTTAAAGAGAAGGTAATCTACTTAAATTCTAGTTAATGATGAAAGGGTGATTAGATGAAGTTTTATATTGTAAAAAAAGACTCTCGTTTAGCAGCCATTCCTGCGCAAGAATCAATCTTAAATGAGTACCAAGAACGTGGTTTTAAGTTTGTTGAGGTCATCAATGCATGTGATGAGTCAGACGCCCTATCACGAACAAAACCAGAGATTAAAAGAGCTAACAAATGGCTAATTTGGTCATCTTCATTGGTTATTTTGACCCTATCCATAATTATTTTTTGCAATTAAGTAATTTTTGTAGCATTTGCTATTGAAATTTACTGCCATTTATATTTAAAATCGCCCACTTTTTTGATTTTGGGGTCTACGCAGCATGCATTTTAACCCCAAAATGTTTGGTAATCAGCATAGAATTCGGTGAGCGTATGGATTTCTATATCCTAAAAAAACAACAAGAACTAATTGCAATTCCAGCGGACGAACAAAATTGTAAACAGTACCTAGATTCAGGGTATTTTTATATCGACAAAGTAGCGGCATGTAATGAAACAAATGCCCTTAAGATTTTACAAGCTAAGCAAACTAAAGCGCTTAAAGTACCTATGATAATGGCATTGTTAGCTTTGCCAATGGTGGTTTTTGCTTGGTATAGCTTAAGTTAACAAACCAGGCTGGGCATCTTGGCTCAGCTTAGGTATATTGACGCTCTTAATATATAATAAGAGCGTTTAATGAAAGTCCTTCATACATCTGATTGGCATTTAGGCCAACAATTCTACGAGCATTCCCGATTCGATGAGCATCAAGCATTTCTAGCTTGGTTAACCGATACGCTTGTGTCAGAGAAGATTGACTTACTACTGGTTGCGGGTGACATTTATCATACGGCAACACCTCCTGCCAGCGCAGAAAACCAACTCTACCAATTTATTAAAACCACTAAGCAGCATTGCCCTGACTTACACATAGTGATTATTGCTGGTAACCACGATTCAGCAAATCGCATTATGGCGGCAAAGCCTTTATTGGCTCAGTTTGATACCTATGTTGTTGGCCGCTTTGATAGTAATGCTCCTCATGAAGTAGTACTGCCAATCAGCACAAAAAACGGCGATGCGAATGTTGTTGCTATGCCGTTTTTACGAAGTAGTGATTTAAGCAGTTATAACCGTCAACAAGAGCAGCCGCTAACATACAATCAAGGCGTTGCCCTTGCCTACAAAGATGCATTACAAACAGCAAGCGAATTACCAAGCGCGCCATTAATTGCTATGGGCCACCTGCATGCAAAAGGTGGAGACATCTCATCTGATTCTGAACGTAACTTAGTGATTGGTGGTGAAGATGCGATATCGGCAAGCATATTTACTGATCAACCTGATTATGTCGCACTAGGGCATCTTCATAAGGCTCAAAGCGTCGCGAAGAAAGAGACCATTCGCTACAGTGGCACGCCAATGCCGATGTCATTTTCTGAAAGGCGTTACCAACATCAAGTTGTAATAGTCGAGCTTACTGACTCAGGTACTTCTGTAAACCCCCTTTACATTCCTAGCTTCTGTAAAGTCATGTTACTACCAGAAAAAGACTGTGTGCCACTGAACGAACTCTGTGAGCTTATAAAACAGCTCGATTTAACAGATGAAGATTTAGCGCCCTATCTGCGGGTTAAATTGAGCGCCCATGACACTGACACCACTTTCAGAGAACAAATAGAACAAGCCCTTGAAGGTAAGCAGGTTAAGTTTTGTGGCATTGAAAGAGTACGTCAGCAAAGCAACCAGCAAGACGATGAACAAACCCTATTTGAAGATGTCTCGCAAATTGAAGCGCTAAATCCACATTCACTTTTAGAGCAAGCATTTGCAAACAATAAAGATATGGCAGGGCAGGCGGTGCCAAAAGAATTAGAAAGCTTACTAAGCCAAGTGATCGATGAATTGAATGCAGAGGACCTACTATGAAAATTTTAGCGATTCGTGTTCACCAACTAGCCTCTATCTTAGACGCCGAAGTCGACTTTAGCGCTTCGCCTTTAAAAGAAGCAGGGTTGTTTGCTATCACCGGTGATACCGGCGCCGGTAAAAGCACATTACTCGATGCCATTTGCTTAGCACTTTATAACAAAACAGCAAGGTTACGCGGCGATACAGGCAATAAAATTGACTTTAACGGCGACAATATCAAACTCAATGACTCGCGAAACTTATTACGCCGCGGGGCAGGGCAGGGCTATGCCGAAGTCGACTTTATTGGCCAAGATAAACAACAGTACCGAGCAAGGTTAAGCTTTAGCCGAGCGCGTAATAAAGCCGATGGCAAGTTACAACCTGTACAACATAGCCTGCACTCATTACCCGATGAAACCCTAATCGCCGATCGAAGCGCGGCAGGTAAAGAAATCGAGCGTATTATCGGTTTGAGCTTTGAGCAGTTCTCACGAGCAGTCCTTCTTGCGCAACATGAATTTGCGGCATTTTTAAAAGCGACCGGAGATGAGCGTGCGCAACTACTTGAATGCTTAACAGGCACCGATAAATTTAGCCGTATTGGTCAGCGAATTTTTGAACGCCATCGTGAGCAGCTGCAAGCATTAGAGCAGTTAAAGTTAAGTTTAAGTAATTATCAGGTTTTAAGCCCTGAACAGGTCGAAACGAAACAAGCAGAACAAAAAGCGCTTGAAGCTAAACTTGCTGAGTTGCAAAAGCAAATAAAACAATTTGAACAGTACCAAGGGTGGTACAAGCAAGCATCTCAGCAGCAACAACAGCTAAACCAGGCAGAGCAAGCAAAGCAAGAATTACAGCAACAAATGCACGCGCTTGCTGAAAAAGCCACTGAAGCGAAACAAGCCCAGCAATGCCTAGAAATAAAAGATAACCGCGAGCGCGTTACTTCGATTGCTGCTCAACATGGGCAACTTATTAAAAACCGTGAGCAGCTTTTAAATGTTGATCATAAAACAGTGATCAAAGACGCTGAGCAAACGCTTGAGAAGCAAACCGCGCAACTAAACCAAGCAAAGCAAGCACAAAAAGACGCGCAGCCTATTATTAGCCAGGCCCGAGAGTTAGATAAGCAACTTGCTGTATTAAACCAGCAAACAGCCGCGCAAAAAGTACAAGCAGAGAAAGCTAAGCACCATCATCAAGAGCTGACTAATACACTAAATAGCCATAAAGCAGAGCAGCAAAAACAGCTCGATCAACAAGCGCAAATAAATAGCTATTTAGAAACACATGCACAATGGCAACCATTAGCAAAAGACTGGTCATTCTTTAAAAGTGAGTTAAGCCGCTTTAGCCAGCAACAGCACACAATTAGCCAATCACAGCAAAACGTAAAAGCTCTTCAACCTAAAATTGATGAGCAGCAAACAGCTGCGCAACAGTGTAAAACTCAATACCAAGCCCTTGAGCAAGAAATTAAGCGCCTAAATGAGCAAGATACTGCCTTTAAATCGAGTTTAAACACCCAATCAATGGCAGATATCGACGCTAGGCTTGAGGCGATTAAACACCTGATTGAAAAGCGCCAAGTATGGCAAACTAATCATCAGCAGTTAAAAAGTTGGCAAACCCAGTTAAACACATTAAACCAAACTGAGCAGCAACTACAAACAGCATTAAAAGATGCGCAGCAAGGGGCAGAGCAAGCACAGCAGCAGGTTTCGTTTTGTGAGCAAAACTTACAACAAGTGCAGTTAAGAGCCAGTGAAGGGGTCAGCCAGTTACGCGCCACTTTAAAGGCTGGGGAGCCTTGTGCTGTATGTGGCTCAAAAGAGCACCCGTTTATGCATGAAGAAATGGTAAACGAGCAATTTAGTCAACTTATTAACGACTTTACCAACCAACTAACTAACGCCAAACAGCACTTAAAAGCTCAGCAAGCATTACAGCAAGCTAAAAGTAATGAGCTGTCGGCATGCAGCCAACAGATAAGCTCGTTAAGCGGGCAAATCTCGGAACTGAGCGCTCAACAACAGAACCTCAAAGAAACCATGGCGGCTAATCGTACTGAGCTAAATGATTTAACCGAAGATCAGTTAAACGAGCGTCAACAACAGCTCAGCTTGCAAAAACAGCAATACTACAAAACCCTTGAACAGCAACAACAGCTGCAAAACACGCTTGCGGCTAAGCAAGCTGAGTATAATCAGCAAGGGCAAGCGCTACATGGCAAAGAGCAGCAGTTAAACGAATTACAGCAACAGCTAAATAATCTGCAAACTCGTTTAAATGAGCTCAATGATGAGCATCAGCAGCTTTATACGACCCTGAATCAACAGTTCACCAGTGCACCTTGGTGGCAGGCACTCAATACACAAAGCGTTTCTTTAGAGGTTATTGCAGAGCATGTTGAGGCTTATCAAGCTTCGCTGCAAACGGCGGATGAGCTTAAAACGAACTTAAAAGCCATTGAGCAGCACCTTGCGCATGTAACGCCGCAACTTAACGAAGCACATGCCTCTTTAACTCAGTGCAACGAGCAACTAAGCCAAACTCAAACCGAATTAACGCAGATACAATCAAAGCGCGAGGGCTTATTTAGTAACGCGGCGATATCGGTAGATGAGTTTATAGCAGAGCTTGAAAAGGCGATAGATTCAGCGCAGCAGGCACTGCAACTTGCCCAAGCAACCCATAGTAACGCGATAAAAGCGCGTGACGAACAAGCCATTCAAATCGCCAATTTTGACGAGCGTGAAAAAGAACTCACCGCAGAGCAAGCTGCGCTAAATGAGCGTTTTAGTCTGTGGTTTAATGATTTTAAATCGCAGCACCCAAGCTTGGATGAGCAAGTTGTTAGTCAGCTATTAACGATAAACCCCGCTGAAATCAAACAAACTCTGGCAGATTTCCACACCAGCGAAAGTAGCTTAAAAGACGCAGAGGCTCTTTTAAAACAACGACAACAGGCATTGGCTCAGCATCAAAAAGACAAGCCAGCTCTCGGTGAAGATGAGCTGCAATTACAGCTTAATAAAGCCACAGAGCAACAAGTACAAGAAAATAACGCATTATTGCAAGTTGCGACTGAGCTTAAAACCCATCAACAAAATAGCGAAGCGCTGGCTGATAAACAAAAGCAATTGGTTGAGCAGCAAAAAAGCTATGAGCACTGGCATTTACTCAATAAGGTCTTAGGGGATGCCAGCGGCAAAACCATGCGTAATTTAGCGCAAACGCAAACCTTAAAAATACTGCTGCACTACGCGAATAGTCACTTACAGACACTAAATAAACGCTACAAATTAACAGCCATAGGGCAAACGCTCGATATCGCAATTATCGATAAAGACATGGCCGATGAGCAGCGCTCTGTTAATACATTATCGGGCGGTGAGTCATTTTTAGTGTCGTTAGCACTGGCGCTTGGGCTTGCTTCGTTATCGTCGAATAAAGTGCAAATAAACTCTTTGTTTATCGATGAAGGGTTTGGTACGTTGGACAGTGAAACGTTAAGCATCGCGATGGATGCTCTTGATTCACTACAAGCACAAGGCCGCAAAGTAGGGGTTATTTCGCACGTATCAGAAATGACCGAACGCGTTGCCACGCAAGTGCATGTGGCGAAAAAACCAGGTGGTTATTCGACCATCTCAGTTATTTAAAGGATTAGCATGCCTACTTTTAACCACGAAGAAGCAAATCATTACGACGAACGCATTTTGCGCCTAGTTCCAGGTTATGAACTATTACATCAAGCAACCGCAGCACAATTAGCAACCACGCTGAGCGATGATGCGCGCATTTTAGTGGTTGGTGCCGGAACTGGTAAAGAAATCATCGAATTAGCGGCGCTAAAACCAAGCTGGCAGTTTATTGCTCAAGACATTTCACAAGACATGCTCGATATTGCCGAGCAACAGTTTGGCCAGCATAACATCAGCGATCGCGTGACAGTTCACTGCGGTGATATCAACGACATCGACACTCAATGTGACGCCGCACTGTGTTTACTAGTAATGCACTTTGTTGAAGATAACGGCGATAAAAAAACGCTGTTAAAAGCGATTCACAGCAAGCTTAAAAAATCGAGCAACTTATACATTGCCGATTTAATGCGCCCTGAAACCGCTTTTGAGCGCGAATCTCAACTACAGCTGTGTACGCAGTTAGGTTTAACCGAAGTCGGCGTAGAACGCATGCGCCACAACCTAGAGCACGAGTTTTACCCATTAGACCGAATTCGTTTTGCAGAGTTAATGAATGAAACCCGCTTCAGCACCCCTAAACAGTACTTTAAAGTGCTTAGTTTTGCTGGATATGTGGTTGGGAGTTAGCTCCTAAGCCTAATATCCCGCGGCTTGGCCGTCTTTACGGGTTTCTGATGCGCCGTAATAAACGCCGGTTTTTGGGTCTTTCAATATTGCTTGATAACCACCGTATGGGCCAACCGCGTCTTGTAAGGTGTGGCCTTTTTTCATTAACTCACGGCGGGTTTCCATCGAAAAACCTGACTCTAAGCTAACAAAACCACCGTCTTCCATGATCTCGCCGGTTGGCTGCGATGAACCTGTGTGCAGAATACGTGGTGCATCACCGGCTTCTTGCAGGTTCATGCCAAAATCAATCATGTTGATAAGTATTTGAGCGTGCATTTGTGGCTGTGTGGCACCGCCCATTACGCCATAACTCATATATGGCTTGCCATCTTTGGTGACAAACGCAGGAATGATTGTATGAAATGGTCGTTTGCCTGGCTCATATTGATTCATGTGGCCTTTTTTAAGGGCAAACATTTCGCCACGGTTTTGCAATACAAAGCCTAATTTTGCAGGTGTCATACCTGAGCCCATGCCGCGGTAATTACTTTGAATAAGCGAAACCATGTTACCGTCTTTGTCGGCGGTCGTCATATAAATGGTATCGCCTTCTACTGGGCCTGCGTGGTCACGTTTTGCAGCTTTGTTAGGGTCTATCAGTTTACGCCTTTCATCAGCATATTGCTGCGAAATAAGTGTTTGTACGGGAATAGTGTTAAACGCAGGATCGGCGTAGTACTTTGCACGATCTGCAAACGCGAGTTTTTTCGCTTCAACAAAGGTGTGTACGTATTCTGGGCTATCAAAACCCATTGCTTTGATATCGTAACCTTCAAGAATATTAAGAATTTGCTGTGCGGCAATACCTTGGCCATTTGGTGGTAACTCCCAAAGCGTATACCCTCTATAATCGGCTCTCACAGGCTTAACCCATTCACTATGGTGGGCAGCTAAATCTTCATACGATAAATAGCCGCCGTTTTCTTTCATGTAGCGACCTATTTCTTTAGCAATATCGCCTTTGTAAAAAGCATCGCGGCCGCCTTTGGCAATTTTACGATAGGTGTTTGCAAGGGCAGGGTTCTTAAAGATCTCTCCTTTTTCTGGCATTGCCCCATCAGGCATATATACATCTTTAAAGCCTGGGTATTTACCACGCGCAGCCACACTTTTTTGCATGTAATAGGCAATCAGTTCAGACACAGGGAAGCCATTTTCAGCGTAGTCGATAGCAGGCTGCAGTAAGGCTTTCATTGGTGTTTTGCCAAACTTTTTATGTAACTCAAACCAACCATCTACAGCACCAGGTACCGACACAGGCAATGGCCCATAAGCAGGAATGTAGTCACCTTGTGCTTTTAAAGTTTCAAAAGACAAGCTTTGTGGTGAACGACCAGAGGCATTTAAACCGTAAAGTTGCTTGCTTTTGTTATCCCAAATAATGGCAAATAAATCGCCACCAATTCCACATCCTGTTGGTTCAACTAGGCCTAGCACTGCATTTGCCGCAATAGCCGCATCAATAGCATTACCGCCGTCTTTTAAAACTTGTAAGCCTACTTGCGTAGCTAACGGCTGTGATGTAGCAACCATCCCTGATTGTGCGATGACTTCAGAACGACTAGCAAAGTTATGGCCTGTGATACGATCGTAAGCTTGAGCAGCACCTACTGTGCCTAAGCATACTGCTAGCACTAAGCTTTTGAAGAGTGGAGTTGGTTTCATAATTTTTTGCCCTTTTTATTTGTCACTATAAAAAGCAATTTAAGATCAGGCAATGGCTTTGCGTTCGAGCGCGAAAAATCGCGATTGACTTCAAAAATAAGAAAAATAGCGGCTAACTTACCTAAAATCACTCCAATTTAATAAATGGCAGAGCCATTTAAGCACTGCTCTGATACTTTGGATGCTTCGCCGTGAGAGTGCCTATCCTCTTCGACAAACTGATCAACAAAAGGGTCAATCAGGTTTTCTTGCTTCATGGTATCGAGGGCGTGTTGCAGCTTAGTAACTACCTCCGGCGATGTGTTTTTGTTAAGTGCTAAATAATTACCCACTAAAGCAGGGTGCTTTAACTCAAATACAGGTGTGACTTGGTCTGGGCTCATACCTACATTCATCAATTGTGTTGATAGAGTGAGAGAGGAGCCAATCAGTAAATCATGCTTGCCTTGCTTAAACATTTTAAGTTCTTCGAACTTTTTTGAGTAAGTTAAAAATTGCTGGCCTTCAGTAAGGTTAAAATCAGCAAGAACGGTTTGATATACATCACCACGAGATACGCCAATGGTGTAGTTTTGCAACGACTGTGTACTCGTTACTTTAATGTCGTTTCGATCATTTAAGCGATAGAAACATGAATGCCCAGATACCAAAGGACCAACCCAGTAAAATTGAGTTTCTCGCTTTGCGGTACGTGAAGTAGAGTAAATTCCTGCATTCGGTTGGGCGAGGGTTAGTGACATTGCGCGCTTCCAAGGCAATACACTAAACGTACAGCTCAACTTAGCTCTTTCGCACAAAGATTCCATGATTTTGGTGTTAATACCAGTGAGCTGATTGTGCTCCACAAAATTATAGGGTGGGAACACTTCAGTATATAAAGTCAATTGTTCAGCACTCGCCATAACAGAGCTAGCTGTAAACAAACTCACTATTGGTAAATGCTTAAACATCGGTTTAGCTCCATTTTTCACACTTTAACAATTCGATCAGAGTTTTCATCTAAACTCCTATTAAGCTCTACAGTATTTAAAGCTTAGTTTGCTAACTCAATAACGCAATAAACTAGAAACTAAGAAAAAATATCGGCAACAAGCTGGCTAAGTCGTGCAATTTTAATATTACTTAACTGGCGATAATCAAAATAGGGGCAAACAATCACTTTATCTGATTTACTAATAGCAAATTCATCATCAAGCCAAGTTAATTGGCAATGCAAAAGTCCGTCATTTATAAGCTGTTTAGCATGTGTTCGCCCTGCAATTATATGCAATTGCTCTGGTTTGCCTAATATCGGCGGACTAAACAGTAATGTAGTTTGGCTGTGTGCTTGCAGCAGTTGTTCATCGCGATAGCTCTGCCAATCAGATGCTCTTTTTGCAAAATCATAATATTCACTTGGTAGTGCAAACAGCACTTTGCCATACACGTTAAAAACTTTGCGCCAACCATTTCCACATGCTTGGTTTATTTCGTTTATTTGGCCGGGTTGCATTGCATGCAAATGATCAAGCTGTTGCCAAGCAGGCATCGGCGGGCGCTTTTCTATATAAACAGCGACTTTAAACGCATCATCACCAAAACCCTGCAGTGGCGCACTATTAACGACACTCATAACTGTTTAGCTAGGATTCGATCAAGATTATTTGCAAAGTTTTGGCGGTCTGCTTGGCTTAACGGCGGTGGGCCACCGGCCATTTCAACACCACTTGAGCGCATTGTTTCCATAAAATCACGAACGTTTAAACGTGAGCGAATATTTTCGGTCGTATATAATTCACCGCGCGGATTAAGCGCTTGTGCGCCTTTTTCGATGACTTCTGCAGCCAAGGGAATATCACCGGTGATCACCAAATCATTCGGCTCAATACGTTTAACGATTTCGTTGTCGGCAATATCAAAACCCGAAGATACCTGCAAACGGCTAATAAACTTTGAGGGTGGTACTCGCATCGCATGGTTCGCCACTAATGTGGTAAAGGTCTGTGTGCGCTCTGCGGCACGAAACAATATTTCTTTAATAACGACGGGGCAGGCGTCTGCATCAACCCAAATCTTCATGCTGTTCTCAATCTTTAATTTTAGACATTAATAGTTTACCGTAATTGAACTAAATTAGTGCTATTAACGTATTAATTTGTTTAATTTTTAAAGGGAGTAAAAACGTGCAAACATCATTAAAATTAATCGGGGTTTTATGTATCACAGTCATTTTATCTGCATGTACAGGCGTGCCAGACAACATCAAACCCGTCGATAATTTTGAGTTAAACAGATACACAGGAACATGGTACGAAATTGCACGTTTAGATCATTCATTTGAACGCGGCCTTGAGGGCATTACCGCCGAATACTCAATTAACCCAGATGGCAGTGTGAAGGTTATCAACAAGGGTTACAGCGCTGAAGATAAAGAATGGCAGCAAGCTGAAGGTAAAGCGAAGTTTGCAGAGGAACAAAACATAGGCCACTTAGAAGTCTCATTCTTTGGACCATTTTACAGCTCTTACGTGGTGTTTGAATTAGATAAGCAAAATTATCAATACGCTTATATCACAGGTTATAACAAAGAGTATTTATGGTTTTTGTCGCGCACACCGACCGTGACAAAACAGCAAATGCAGGACTTTATAAACACTGCAAAAGAATATGGCTTTAAAACAGATGAACTTATCTATGTTGACCATAATAGCTTGTAAAGGGGCTTTACAACTGTCTTTAAACTATCACGAATGTGCAACACAACTGTAATGGATGCTAGGCAAACTTAGCGTCGTTAAATTGAAGCAACATGTGATCCCCTAATTTAATCCCCTGCTAGGGTAGGCATTGCCTACCCATTTTTTTAAACAAATTTGCTCAATTAAGCATTATTGCAAATTGCTATCAGATCAGTTTTTTACTAACTAAACTACAAAATCATCACCGAAAAGCCACTCAACAGTAAAATAGACATAGTAAATACACTGACATGCTTCACCCATGAAACAGTAAAACTGTATAAAATCATGAGCATAAGCACACTTAAAGCCATATAGCCGCAAAACAGCAATGCGCCGTACCCAGCATCAGACAGCACACAAAGTACCAAACTTAGTAAAATACTGATCCAGCCACTGGCTAAAAAGCTATTTCGTTGTTTTTCGGTTAATTTCTTTTTAAATACATCACGAAAATGATTGAATTTTGCCAGCGCAAAACAATTAAAACCTAAAAAGCAGAGACTAAATTGCAGTAACTCCATCATCCTTGTTGCTCCTTTAACACCCTATTTTTACTTGGTTTTGCCTTGTTAATAACAGCTGTGTGACTAGCTATTTTTTTGCTTTGTAGTAAAAACAACACGCCAGCACAAATAAACGCACTATCAACACCGAATAAGGCCCATTGATTAGTTAGTAAATACGTGATCCAATTACCATCTGTTGTCAGTGCATTTACCACGGGCACGAGAAAGCAAGCTATTGCATTGAGCCATGCATTATAGCGCCAATGGCGTTTTTCTATACTGCTCACAGCCGAAAGCGCCACCGCAAGCCAAGTTAAGAAAAACACGAGTATTTCTTTATCGGCACGCCCAGCTAACTCTAAAGGCAATAAACGATTAGCAATGAAGAACGCTGAAGTTGCTAGCGGCAAGCCCATTAAAGTTATTAAATTAAGACTTTCAACAAGCTTTAAACCAAAGCTTGGTTTTTGCTCTGCTTTGAGCCTCTCGCGTAAGCGTTTTGCCCACATAATGCAGCCTGTAGCGATCATGGCACAGCCAGCTACGCCACAGAAAAAATACAACCAACGCAGCAACGGCTCGGCTAAACGACCGCTATGCAATGCCGTCATTGAGTCATAAAACTGCGCCGAAGCGCTCCAATCTTCGCCAGAACTCGCTTCAAGCTCGCCCGTTACACCATTGAATAAGTAGCGTGGTCCGTTATCTACAACCTCTTTGCCGGTTGCCAAATAAACCACGATTTGTGAGGAAGCAGTATTCGCATTTCTTACAAACACGTAGCTAATATCAGCATTCGGTGACTTAGTATAAATCTGATCTAACACATCTTTGATTGCCACCATAGGGCGCTGCTCTTCACTGGGCTTTGCACGTTTATTAATAGGCAATGCCTCATCAAACATTTGCCTTAAGCCATTTTCATATACAGTCTCGGCAGGGTAGGGGAACAGCATAAAAATCAGTGTAATAATACCCGTGTAGGTGATCATGATATGAAATGGTAATGCCAGCACTGACGAAACATTATGTGCATCAAGCCAACTTCGACTACCTTTGTTTGCTCTGAAGCTAAACATATCTTTAAAAATACGTTTGTGGATCACGATGCCTGTTATAAGCGCTACCAACATAAATAATGAGGCTAAACAAACAATTATCCGTGCAGTAAATACATCTATGTAATGTAAATCAAAGTGTAAGCGATAGAAAAAGTTACCCCCCTTAGTTTCCCGAAGTTCGGGTAATTGCTCTAAGGTATTAGGGTCTAAATGTGAGTAGTTGAAAGGTGCTCGGCGCTGGCCTGGCTGTTTAGGCTCAGCAAACCCATAGCTTAAAACAGGGTTACGTGGCTCAGGTAAGTTTATCCGCCAAGATAATGAATTAGGTGCCTGTTGCTGTAATTGCGCAAACACATAATTAATTTGCTCGGCTTGAGACTGAACCCGTTGTGCTTGATGCTGCACATTGTGTGTTTCGGGTTTAGCCCAAATAGTGATTTCATCTTTAAAAAAGCTGATGGTGCCAGCAAAGAATATTAAGAACAATAACCAGCATACTAGTAAGCCAACCCAGGTATGAAGCCAAGTCATTGAGCGGAAAAAGCTCTCTTTCATAACCATCCCTTAATTAATGAAAGGGCCAGTAATTGCCCACCAGTTGTTAGTAAAATAGTGATCCAAACAGTCTTTAAAGACTTAACTGCAAACACCCAAATAAACACACAACAGTAAAAAAATACCGATAGAGTCGTGGTTAACAGCACGCTGTCGAGTTTATTAAGTGGTAATAACACAGCTAGTAATGAAATAAGCACACTGGTAAAGGCGTAACCACCAATGATGGCTGCAACGAAACGCAAAAACACAGCAACACGATAAGATAGGCTCACAGAGCGCTTTTTAGCTGTATTTTTAGGGCGATTGGTCGTCACTGCATCTAATGATTGAGAATGCATGATAATCCCTTAAAAAATAACACGAGAAGAAAACCCCGTATTATATCTCCGACAAACAGAAAAGATAGTAGTTATCATTTGCATGCACGTATTAAATAGTGAAACTGAACCAACTAAGTCGATCTGTTAGTAAAATAATGATCTGCTAGCTTTGTTCTGTGCAATATCATATGGTGTTAAGTAAATAAAAGGGAGCTGCAATGAAAACAATAGGCTTAATCGGTGGCATGAGTTGGGAGTCTACACAAAGTTACTACCAGCTTTTAAATCAAGGCATTAAAAACAAACTTGGGGGGCTGCATAGTGCCAAGATAGTACTCGTTAGCCTCGATTTTGCCGAAATAGCTATGCTTCAACAGCAACAAGATTGGCCACAGATGGCCGAGATACTCATTAAGGCCGCTAAGCAAGTTGAAGCCGCGGGCGCGGATTATTTATTAATTTGTACCAACACGATGCATAAACTAGCTGAGCAAGTACAAGCTGCGGTTACAATTCCTTTATTACACATTGCAGATGCAGTTGGTGAAAACCTGATCCAGCATAGCTTTAAAAAAGTGGCTTTGTTGGGCACCCAATTCACTATGGAACAAGACTTTTACAAGCAGCGTTTAGCAGATAAATTCGCCATAGACGTATTAATCCCTGATGCACAGGGGCGTGAAACAGTGCATCGTGTGATTTATGATGAACTATGTAAAGGCGTTATCAAGGAAGAATCTAAAGCCGAGTATTTAACCATTATTGATAATCTAACTCAGCAAGGTGCTGAAGCCATTATTCTTGGTTGCACCGAAATAGCCTTATTAGTTCAACAAGCAGATACATCGATTCCATTACTTGATAGTACTGCTCTTCACTGCGCGATGGCGCTTGAGAATAGTTTAAATTAGGAGCTTACCATGTCGAACCACCATAGCCTAAATTATGTTGAATTTGCTGCTAAAGATTTAGCCGCAACAAAAGCATTTTTTCATCAGGTTTTTAAATGGCAATTTACCGACTATGGCCCTGAATACACGGCCTTTAGCGCTGAATCTGCGGGGCTTGATGGCGGGTTTTATCAAGCCCCATTAGCTAGCTTAACCAATAATGGCGGCGCGCTACTGGTGCTTTATTCAAATAATATTAAAGAGACGCAAGCGCAGGTAGAAAAACATGGTGGAACAATTATTAAGCCCTTGTTTGATTTTCCTGGAGGCTGTCGGTTTCACTTCACAGAGCCAAGTGGTAACGAGTTAGCAGTTTGGTCAAAACAAGCATAGATCATATTTTTACTAACTCATGAGTACTCAATCATTATTAGAACAAGTTAGTAAATGCGTGATCTGCGAACCTCATTTACCACTCGGAGCGCGGCCCGTTATTCAGTTTAATCCACAGGCTCGTATTTTAATTGCCGGTCAAGCGCCGGGGATTAAAGTGCATGAAAGTGGCAAACCTTTTAATGATGCAAGCGGGCAAAGGCTTCGCTCTTGGCTTGGTGTTACGAGTGATGAGTTTTACGATGACCACAATTTTGCTATCTTGCCGATGGGCTTTTGTTACCCGGGCAAAGGAAAATCAGGTGATTTACCGCCAAGAAAAGAGTGCGCGACTGCATGGCGTGAAAAGCTCTTAGCGCAACTAAATAATATTGAGCTCACCATTATCTTAGGTAAATACGCGCAGGCATATCATTTACCCCACACTAAGCAGCTGCCCTTAACTGAGTTAGTAAAATCGTGGCGTGAATATTGGCCAAATTACTTGCCACTTCCTCACCCAAGCCCTCGCAATAATATCTGGCTAAAGAAAAATCCGTGGTTTGAGCAACAAGTATTGCCTGAGCTTAATAGTAAAATGCGTGCAATTTTAGCAAGGTAGAAAATGAAAAATAACTTTTTTGCTGAAAACGGCTACTACCATGTAAAGGGGCTTTACACAGAGAGTGAGCTTAGTAAAGTAAGGCCAATTATCGATAAATTTCATCAACACTGGTTGCAAGAAAACCAATCTTTTTATCAATCTAGAGGTATTAATAGCTCAGGTTTGACTGGCGCTGCATGTTTAAGTGCTGAGGAAAAGTTTACTCTTTTTAAGTTTGTCAGCGCCAACACACTATTGAAACAGGTTAAAGGTATTGTTGCTGGTCCTCAGTTTATGAATACTCAACTATTCTTTAACCCATACAATCCCAAACAAGCTAACTATTGGCATCGAGATATGCAGTATCACTTAGAGCTTGATGCGCAAAAAGTAGCTCTTAACGGCCCTGAAGTACTACATTGCCGCGTTGCTTTTGAAGATGAACCAGGAATAGAACTAATACCGGGTAGCCATAAAAACTGGGATTCAGATGAAGAGTTAACAGTTAGATTAGAACAGCAGGGCGCTCGAAATAGTGACTCACTGACTCGCGGTAAAAGTGTGGTACTCAAAAAAGGTGACTTACTGATATTTTCGGCAAACATGATCCATCGGGGCTTGTACGGCATGAATCGTTTCGCCCTTGATATTTTATACTTTGAACGTCATCCAAGCCTTAGCGAGTTTGTACAAACTGGATTTTTACCAACTGCAGAACAAAAGCTGCATCTAAAAAACGCTGTGGTATTCGAGTAAGCGTAAAAAAAGCGGCTACCTAGCCGCTTTCTTTTCGTTTTGCAGTTACTGCAACATTGCGAACAATTCTTTTAACTGCGGCATATACTGCTTAACTAAGTTAACGTTATTTTCGCTAACATCTGCTGTTGCAGTACTTGCTTTAATACCTTCTAAAGCACCAGCCATTGAGCGAGTACCCGCATCAGATGATGATGCTGTAAGGCTTTGTAAACCACTCATTGCTTGGTTTACACGCTGCTTGTTCTCTTCAGACATACCCGCTTTAAGGTTTTCTAAATACGCCATTGATACCTCTGTA
The DNA here is from genome assembly GCF_016464105.1 of Pseudoalteromonas sp. bablab_jr010. NCBI lineage: Bacteria > Pseudomonadati > Pseudomonadota > Gammaproteobacteria > Alteromonadales > Pseudoalteromonadaceae > Pseudoalteromonas > Pseudoalteromonas sp. bablab_jr010. The sequence goes on from NZ_JACDWV010000066.1 coordinate 282,113, forward strand.
CCAACAGTAACTAACTGCTCAGGTGTGAAACCATATTGTTTGGTAAGGGCTGCAAACTCAGTATAAAGCTCATGCTCTTTGATGTGACCTAATGCTGACATCACTGACGAACTATCAACACCATCAGAACTACCTAGCATACCACCAAGGTTTACAGTATCTAACTCAGATTGGCTTTGTGACCAATTAAAGACTGCAGGAAGGGCTTTAATGTAACGCTGTAGCTGATTTTCAGAAATATCTTCTGCGAAGCTAGAAAAACTCATCGCAAGTAGACTCATAGAAATAAGTAGTGCTTTCATCGTGATCTCCTTTCTTTCAAAATGGTTAGCAACCGGCGCAAATAGTCGAGCTATTATGTTTAGCCAATTACAAATGTTACAATACCTTTTTTACCATAGCTAACTGAACCTGATGTTAATTATTTCTAATACCGTCACAATTGATGAATGGGAACTCGACTTTAGTGCGATCCGCTCGCAAGGCGCGGGCGGGCAGAATGTCAACAAAGTGGCCACAGCTATTCACCTTCGCTTTGATATTAAACGCTCAAAGTTACCTGACTTTTACAAACAACGTTTACTTAATTTGAATGATTCTCGAATTACCAAAGAGGGCGTTATTGTTATTAAGTCGCAAAGTCATCGCACGCAAGAGATGAACAAAGAGGATGCGCTTAATCGTTTGAAAGAATTAATTCTTAATGCCACTCAAGTACAAAAGGCGCGAAGAGCGACAAAACCAAGCAAAAGCTCTCAGAGAAAACGCATGGACTCTAAAACGAAAAGAGGACAAACAAAAGTATTAAGAAAAAATGTAAAATTCTAACTTTCACATCAGAAGATCGTGTCAAAAATAAGCAGAACTGTAAAGAAGTGTAACTTGTTAACAAAGTTAATTGATGGTTAATCCTGCCGCGTCTATAATAGTCATACAATCTCACCATTAATGAAGGAGCCGCGTATGGGCCAGAAATCACGCATTGTTGCTGCAGCAATGATAACGCTGTCAGCTTTGCCTATGTCGAGTTTTGCTGTAGATTCATGGCAAGCCGGTAACGCGTATCCGCAAGGTAGTGAAACCTGTTACAACGAAATTCTTTATAAAGCCAGATGGTGGGCAACTCCAGGTGAAGAACCAGGTAGTTCACAATGGGGCGCTTGGGTTGCAGATGTCGCCTCAAAAACCTGCGTACAGAGTGTCGTAAAAAAACAAGATGATTTATTAAAGTCTTTACCGACCATTTTCGAATCAAATAACAATAAAAAAGGGAGTTCTGATTAACTCCCTTTTTTAATCTTTACTCAAACGTGTGATGCCTTGTCATTTCAAAGCGATTTAAGATGTGATGCATTATATACACCGCACACAAGCTCAATAGTATTGCCACAGATACCGACGAAAAACGATACAGCGCGCTGTAAACCAGATCTTGCCCCGGCCCTAATGACTGGCCAAACAAAATACCAAATGTGGTGATAATACCAAAACCAACACCCGGAATACCGCCACCAATTATGTGATAACGACTAAAGATAAAGGTCAAAATCCACAGAATTAACGCAGGAAATATTAAAATATCGGTATGGTTATACAAAAATAACTGTGCCACTAACGCTAAGTTACAACCAATTAAGGTGCCTATAGCACGTTGCCATGCCGCCATACCTGCCGCTTTCCAGCACAACGAAAACAATATCAGTACCGAGGCCGCTTGAGCAGAGATTGAATCTTGTAAATCAAAGACCTGAAAAACAACGAATGACAAGGTAGCTACAGTTGAGCAAAGTAATACTTCATGACGCACACTTTCTTTTGCTTTTTCTGGCATTACCCGACCTTGGCGTGGTGCTACATCAGGAAATAAACCATGCATTAGCATCGAGAACACCACTGTGACCACAACGGCAACAGCGTTACTAATGATCAACGGATAAATACTCACTCCACTGCCAGTGTAGGTCGAAAAGTGCAATTGAATAGACAAACTCACCACCGTTGTGGCGCCAAATAAAAAATTAGCGCCACGGCTCATTTGATAAAACAAAAAAGCAAATGCGATAAAGCACATCATTGTCATAACAACAGGCAGGTGTGAAAACAAACCTTGTACAACCAATACGAACAGCGCACTGAACACCGCGCCTGCATAAAACTGACGAATAATATGCATGTTAAGCACAGGCACTAAACCGAGCAATAGCATAGGGTAAACAGTAAAAAAGATGCCATTAGGCCAGTTCATCAATTTTGCCAGTGTAAACCCTAGTGCTGAGCCCGTGGCAATACGTAGCGCTTGGCGCAAGCCATTACCATCGAGTTGCAATACTGACATAACTCACCCAGCTTTAGTAAATAAAGTGCAGAACACTAATGAAGCGAATTTGCATGCTTGCAAACCAGCTACCAATGCTTGAGTCAGGCAGAAGTTGCACAGTTGCACGCGCACCACTTGGAAATTTTGCCAGCATCTGGTGTTCATCTAGCTGAATATGGATACGTTGACGCTGTGCATCTCGTACCCAACGGTTGCTGCTTTCAGTGGCACTGAGTAAACCGTTAGCATTAAGCTGGCCATCACTCACACCCGCTTCAAAACTAACAATTTTGCCTGTAAACACTTTGCCCGGTAGCGCATCAAAGCTGACTTTTGCAGTACTACCAATTTGCACGTGAACTAAAGACTTTTCACGAAAATCAGCCACTAAATCAGCTTTATTAGCAACTATCGCCATTAACGGTTGGCCCTTATTAGCATAAGTACCCGGTGTTACCTGTAAGTTTGCTGTTTTACCGTCGGTATCGGCTGTCACTGTGGTGTACGACAGGTTTAGTTTCGCTTGTTCAAGCTGGTTTTGAGCATGACGAAGCGCTAAATTGTCATCCCCTATTTTACCGCGCGCTAATTTAGCCTCGCTAAGCTGGGCTTCAATTGCAGCTACATTCGCTTTGCTTGATTGATAGTTCGCATTAATTGTTTCGTACTCTTGCTCTGAAATAGAGCGCTTTTTCAATAGCGACTCACCGCGTTCAAACAGTAATGTTTGCTCATGCAGCTTAGCTTGAGCAGCTGCAAGCTGTGCTTCTATTGCCTTCACACTGCTATCTAAACGTTGGTTTTGTAGTTTTGCATCATCATATGCAAGTTCAGCTTGTTGCACGGCAAGCTCAAAAGGCTCGTCGTTAATCTTAAACAAGGCTTGCTGTTTTTCGACAGCTTGATTATTGGTGACAAGTACGTCAGTCACGCGACCACTTACCTGCGGGGTCACTTGTACAACCGGATGATACACACGGGCCTGCGGTGTGACAGGCATATACAAATCGGCAATCACAAAATATAAAAATAAAACAATAAAACCCGCTAAAGAGATTTTTACGTAACGGGCAAATTTTTGATCTGGTGTCATAACGTTACTTATCTCCTGAATAATGACGGATACACTGACGAGCATTCAGTTCCATCTGAATTAAACCATGCGCCATGGTATCGAGTTGCTCAGTGGTTAAGTCGGCATAAAGATGCTGTTTCACATCGGCAATAATCACCTGCAATGTGTCTAACAATTGTAGACCTTGCTCAGTGAAGTACAGACGTTTACTGCGTTTATCTTCAGCGTCAGCTTTGCGAGCAATAATCTCTTGTTGCTCAAGCTGCTTAATCGTACGAGTGAGTGAAGGCATTTCAATGCCTAAGCTATTTGCTAACTCTTGTTGTGTACAACCTTGGTTTAGATGAAACAGGTGCATCATCGCGGTCCAGCGAGATTGAGTAAGCCCCAAAGGCTCAACCGCCAAAGTGACAGCATCGCGACATAAACGATGCACACGGCCCATACTGCCGCATAATGTTAAATCAAGAGTTTCGTGAAAAGGGGGAGTGGAAGACATGATGCGCTCCATTTACTTAGCATGCTAAGTATTTTAGTGTAGTTAGCATGCTAAGTAAATATTAGTGCAATTAATAAAATAGATAGCTTTGTTCGATAAAAGCGAACAACTGCAAAAGTTATCTGCTAGATAACACTATTTAGCGATTAACTCTTTGATATGACTTTCATAGAGGTCTAATTTATCAGCAACAAAACCTGTGTGTTGGAACCGTACTATGCCTTCTTTATCGATTAAAAAGCTGCTCGGCATCCCTTTGAGTTGATATTGCTTGCCAATAACAGCGTCTGGGTCGTAAATAATATTAAAGTTCACTGCAAACTCAGTTAAAAAAGCATCGGCATCACTACGCTCAACATCAATGTTTACAGCAATCACTTTAAGCCCTTGCTGTTGATACTTGCTCTGCATGGCTATAAACCAAGGAAACGACCGTCGACACGGGCTGCACCAAGACGCCCAGAAATCGAGTAACACGACTTGCCCTTTGTATTGATTCAGTAGTTTAGACAATTGCTGCTGGCTGGCAGCTAAAGGAGGGCTCGAAAGACGCTCTGCCTTAGCAGCAGAGCTCGTAATGAAAAGAAATGCAATTAAGGCGTATTTGATCATTGATAATTTAACAAGTTCGCTGGTGAATATTGGTCAGTGAGCACCTTGGTATCCGCTGGCCAATCTTGATTACCCTTAGTATAAAACAAATGCTCGCTGAGTAACTGCAAATCAACGTCGTAAGGGCTTAACTTACTTGCTAGCTTGTTGGCGCGCTCAGTTAACTGTTGCTGGCTAGGCATAGTCTCGAAGCCAGCTAAAATAATACGATTAGAGTTTTCATCGGTCACAACATTCACAAAGTCACCAAACACATCGAAGTAAGTTGCCGACTCATGCTGGTATAACTTGCTTGATGAAAAGGTATTTGCAGCGACAATTCCGCCATCAGCTAAAACACTTTTTACTTCTGCAAAAAATTCCTTAGTGAGTAGATGTTCAGGGATATAATCGCCATTAAAGGCATCAAGAATAATCCAATCGTACTTTTGTTTTTTAAGTGCGGCGCGCTTAATGAAAATACGCCCATCTTGCACCTTAGACGTTACGTTATCGGTTTCTATAAAGTTAAAATAATCGCGGGCAACTTTTATCACCGCAGGATCAATTTCGACATTTTCGATATGAGCACTCGGGTAAAGCTCATGAATGGTATTAGAGAGTGAACCTCCCCCTAAACCTATGATCAGTACATTTTGAGGGTTATCAATAAATAGTAAGCTTGCGAACGTCATTTTGGTGTAATTAAACACCAGCTTTTTAGGCTTACTCTCATACATACAGCTTTGCGTACTTTTACGTGTTTTTTCGTTGAATTTTAAGCATAGTAAATCGCCAGACTTCTCCACTAAAATATTGCGATAAAGCGAGCGCTCTTTATGGATTACTTCTGCCAAACTGCTAAAGGGCAGGGTCATGATCAAACAAAGCATTAAGATTCTAAACATACAGCACGCTCCTTTGTTTTAATTTGACTAACAACAATTGCAAGCAAACCAAGCGCACCTAATACCGCTGCAAAGGTTTTAATGATGTCGTTAACATCAAACGCTAGCACCATATAAAAAGAGGTAATAATCGTGCCAAGGGCGCTTCCTAGGGTGCTCACAAAATACAAACCACCGGCAACCTGGCCACTTTTTTCATGATCGGTAACCAATAATCGCACTGAGTAAGGTGAGATCATGCCGAGTATTGTTGTAGGAATAAAAAACAACGCCGTTGATGCCAATAACGAGCCGTAGCGACTGTCTTCAATATGGGTGAAAATAAAGGTCATAATTGGCTCAGCAAACAATACAATTGGCACCACCATAATGCTTGCTACAAAGAAAATGAGTCCATATTTAGTTAACGAAGGATTGCGAGTAGAGAGCTTGCCGCCAAGTAAATAGCCGATAGATAAGCTCAACATAAAGACGGTGATAATACTGCCCCATATATGCACACTACTACCAAAATATGGCGCTAAAATTCGTCCGCCTAAAAGCTCAATTCCCATAATACAAAAGCCACTACTAAAGGCTAAAAAGTAGATAAGCGCATTGATTTTATTCATTAAACACCTGCTGATTTTGTTGTTATTTTACCCATCTTAACCTGATGCAGATAAGGATGCCATGACTGTTTTTTAGGCTGTAAAGGCCGTTGACAAAATATAGTCTTTTTAAAATAAATAATTAAAAAGGCTAGGTTAAAGTACACATGCTCTGGTATTTTACCGGGAACAAACTAACAAGGATAAATGCAATGGATCAGCAAGTAACGAAAATCAATATAGACAACCCTACGACCTTATTTGGCCTCAAAGTTCGCACCTGTAATATGAATGAAATGAGTGGTGAAGGTGCCAAAATCGCTGGCTTATGGCAGCAATTTTACACAGACATAGCGCCAAACTTAACGCCATCTAGCCAAGTTTATGGCGTTTACACTCATTATGAATCTGATGTCACAGGGGAGTTTGATGTGTTTGCGTGTACTGATCTGCAAGTCACGTCATCAGAGATAGAACAAACGACACTCGCCACAGGTAACTACCTTCGCTTTAGCGGCAAAGGGGCAATGCCACAAACCGTTATCGATGTTTGGGGTCAAGTTTGGCAGTACTTTAGTAATGAACAGTGCCCGCACATTCGAGCATATAAAACTGACTATGAGTTTTATAAAAACAGTGACGAAGTTGAGGTATTCATTTCGGTTGAATAACACTAAACCCATTTTTTAGTGTAAAGCCCCATTACAAAATAAGCCGCTTGTTGCGGCTTTGTTGTGTATATTAATTGGCGTATCTCAGCGCTAATTGCTCTGCTTTAGCATAGGCATTAGTCAAAGAGCGTTGGTGTCTTTGGTCGTTAAATTCTTGATACTCACAGGCTATTTCATCAATATGCTGAACACCTAAATACTTACTCAAGGTTTTAATGTGCGGCACTAAATGGCTCATACTCTCGCGTATACCACCTGCCTCAAAGCCAAACTCACCCGTTGAGGATATAACCAGCAAACGTTTACCAGTTAACAAGGGTTGCAAAGGGAAATCTCCCCGCTGCAAGTCAAAATCAAACGTTTTATTGATCCTAACGATTTGATCAAACCATGCTTTTAATTGTGCAGGCATGCCATAGTTATACATAGGCGTTGATATCACGATGGTATCAGCCTTAACCAACTCATTTATCAATTCATCTGATTCGGCCAGTACTTCTTTTTGCTCTAGCGTTAACTTATTGGCAGGCGTAAACACAGCACCAATCCAAGATTGATTAATAAATGAAGGTGGATTCATTCCAACGTCACGATAAATATACTCAGCTATAGCATTATTTTGCTGTAAGTGATTTACAAATTTCTTAGCAATATTTTTAGAGATTGAGTCGTGGTTAGGGTTTGCATTTTTAGCCGAACGTACACTAGCATCAATGTGTAATAGAGTGCTCATAAGTAAATACCTCATTAGTTAATGTGTTGGTATCATCAATAAATGAAGGCTATTTAACAAACGAGTTATTATTCACTATAAGTAAGTTATACTCATCTATAAATTTAGGTGGGTTCAACTATGCATATATCATTACAAGCTTTAAAAGCCTTTGAATCAGCTGCGCGATTAGGTAGCTTTAAAGCAGCCGCCGCTGAGCTTGCGATTACGCCTACAGCGGTATCGCACCACATTGCAAATCTAGAAAGCCGCTTGAATACAGATTTATTTCATCGCGAAGTGAGAAAGATTACCTTAACTCCATCAGGCGAGTACCTGAGTCAAAACACAACTAGCGGCTTTAAACTTATTTTTACGGCAATTGAACAATTGAGCCAAGCAAATAATCAAGTACGCATCACCACAACATCGTCTCTAGCAGCCCTAAGGTTAATACCCGCTTTAGATGAGCTAAATAGCGAAAAACCACATTTACAGCTCGATATATCAACCAGTGAAACTTTAGATAAGCAACTGCATACCTTGCCTGTTCGGCTAGGAAATAGTGAGGAAGTAAACAAAGCAGATATCATCAAATTTGAGCGCTTTGATATGTTTGCGGCAAACGCGCAACAAAGTGCCCCTTGGCTTGATAAACAGGTTACTTTATACACCAGCCAATGGAAAAATAATGCCCTACCAGCCCCACCATTAACGCAGTGGCTAAAAGTAAATAACCTAAGTGATTCATGTTTCAAGGTAAAAACATTCGATCAAGAGCTGTTTGGTATAAATCAGGTGCTCGCCAATAAAGGTGTAGTGTTTTGCTCAAAAACCTTAGTACAACCTTACCTAGATGCAGGGTTACTAACATCGTTTAATAACCAAGAAGTTGAATCAAAACTGTGTTACTACATTCCCGAAAAATCTCGCTTCGAAACATCAGCACATAAGACTGTGATTGAATGGCTTGAGCGGTTACTAACTTAAAAATGTAAAAGTAAACATCATTTAAATTATAAAGTTTTTAATGAACCATAAAAAGCAGCTAGAAACAGAGTTAGTTAATTGGTTTAACGCCTATTTGTAGCTTTGTTTTTCGTCATTACTGAGCCATATCAAAATGATTAAAAGCCCCATCTAGCGCACTGCGAACGGATTGTTTTGCGTTTTGTTCATGGTCAGCACCTTTGTTGATGTGGTGCTGCCAGATAAGGTCGTTTGGTGCATGCTTTTGAAGAGCATTCACTAAAGCATTGAATGCACCAGTTATGATTGGATTCTCATCACCACCTAATGTGACATAAAAATAGTGAGTGTTGCCTACTGTATTAGGTAAGTTTTTACTGAACTGTTTTACAACAACATTATCGTCATACCAAGCCGCTGGGCTAAAAGCAAAGTATGCATTAAATAACTCTGGTTTAGTAACCATGGTATATAACACAAAGCTACCTCCCGCTGAAAAACCTGTTAGCGTGCGCTGCCCGCTAATACGGTATGTTCCCTCTAAATAGGGTATTAGCTCTGTTTCAATAAACTTTAAAAACACATCAGCTTTACCAAATATTTCTCGTTGATTTTGGTTAATTGGGCGCGCTTCTATCGCCACATCCTTACGGGCGTAAGGTGGCACTAAATCACGATTTCGCGTGTCATGCCAAAACAGGTTCGGGATGGATACTAGAATAACCTCATGCATGTCATCAGTGCTTTCAAGAATACTTAAAGCGTCATCCCAAGTATCAAGGTTAAAGTTGCCGTCAGTTTTAATTATGAGCGGATAAGCTTTGTTAGGGTTGTAGTTTTTGGGCAAGCGAATGAAAACTCTGCGCATTTCTGAAAGCGCATTGGACTTGATATCTACATCAATAAAGCGTGAGCTATAATGCTGTTGGTATTTCACCGCGAAATACAAGCCTGTAGCTAGCAAAACAAATGTAATAAACCAAGCTAAATACTGAAATCTAAATTTTAGTAATGCCATTTTATAGCCTTAATAAATAACTTAATGACACTACTTCAATTACAAAAATTAGTTAATAAGACAATTGTAACAGAGTATTAGTTAACTCCTTTCACCGACTTGACTGTAATACAGGATATTCATTAGATAATCCAATAGCTCGTAACTACCATTGCTAGCACTGATAATTTACTTTAAACATTTGATAGCTTTCATCTAATCGCTATCTTGTGTAACGGGGGTTTACAGTTTGCATAAAAAAACCGCAGCTTAACCTCTAAGCTGCGGTATTTTTTATAGAGCATATTTACTTGTTAAGTAAATGCTTTTCGAAGAAGTTAGCCATCATAGTGTGATAGTGCAGGGTAGTGCCTTTACCTTCTCGTAGGCTGTGAGAACGGTTCGGGTAAGAGAAAAACTCGAACTGTTTATTGTGCTTAACTAATTCGTTAATTAAGCGCTCTGAGCCTTGGTAGTGAACGTTATCATCTCCTGTACCGTGGATCAGTAGCAACTTACCTTGCAGGTCTTTTGCAAAGCTGATCGGAGACGTGTTGTCGTAACTTTCAGGATCGGTATTTGGGTTACCTGCATAGCGCTCTTGGTAGATAGTATCGTACAAGCGAATATCTGGCACTGGGGCTGAGGCAATCCCAACTTTATATTTATCACCGTGGCGGAATAACAAATTAAGCGTTGAACTACCACCACCTGAGTGACCCCATACACCAACACGGTCGGTATCAATGACATCCCAACGTTTTGCCATTGCATCAAGGGCGTCAACTTGGTCACGTACGGTAATAGAGCCTATTTTTTTGTAGATAGACTTACGCCAATCTCTGCCTTTTGGTGCGCGCGTGCCGCGGTTATCAACTGAGGCAACAATAAACCCTTGCTGAGTTAGATACGACTTGTATAAGTAACTGTTACCTTCCCAGCGATCTTGTACTGTTGAGCCCCACGGCTCACCGTAAACATAGAAAACGATTGGGTATTTTTTACTTTTATCCATATTCGCTGGGAACATGATGTAGCCATCAAGCTCAACACCATCGCGCGCATTAACCGTAAAGAACTCGTGAGTCGGTAATTGCTCAGTCGCTAATTTCTCTTTTAATGCTTTGTTCTCAACTAAGGTTTTCACATTGCTGTGATCGCTTACTTTAATGATCTCTTTCATTGGTGGGGTGCCAAATTTAGAGAAAGTATGCATTGCCCAAGAGGTATCTTTAGACATGTAATAACTGTTTGAACCATCAAATGACGCTGGCGTTACGCGCACCGGTTTAGAGCTGCCATCAAGCGAGGTACGGAATAAATATCGCTGGCCTGGATCATCCGGTGATGCAGTAAAGTACATAACGTTTTTATCTTCGTTGAGCGCTAACATATCAATGATGTCGTAATCGCCCGGTGTTAAATCGACTATCGTTTTACCATCGCGAGATACACGGTACAAATGGCGCCAGCCATCACGCTCACTGTGCCAAATAAAGAACTTACCGTCTTTTGACCAGTTTGCTTTATAAAACCATTCAATAAAGGCATCGTCTTTATCTTCAAGAATTTTAGTCAGCTGCTTTTTTTGCCAGTCGAATAACCAAACCTTGTTGTGGCTTTGCGGACGGTTAAGATCTTGGATCATCAAAGATTCACCAGTGCCTGCCCAGCTAATACGTGGAATATAACGATCGCGATTATCACCACCTAGTTCAGCCCAACGGGTTTTCTTGTCATTAAGACTAACCACACCCACTTTAACCGCTGAGTTCATCTCGCCGGCTTTTGGATACGGAAACTCTTTAAGGGTAGGGTAGAGATCATCGGTGTTATTGATCATGGTGAAGTATTTCACGCCACTGGTATCAAGCTGCCAATAGGCAATTGATTTGTTGTCTGGACTCCAGCGGAAACCATCACGAATAGTAAATTCTTCTTCGTATACCCAGTCAAAATTACCATTAACAATGGTGTCGTTACCATCAGTGGTTAAGGCAGTCACAGCCTTGCTACCCACTTTTTCCATGTAGATATTGTTATCACGCACGTAAGCTACTTTTGAGCTATCAGGTGAGAACTTAGCAAACATCAGCTTTTTCGCTTCGATGTTTTCGCCACCTAACTGATATAGCGAATCAGTTTCGAGGTTTAAAAGCCAAAAATCACCACGGCTACGTGAGCGCCACACTTGCTCGCCATTGCTAAAAACCATCAGCCATTTACCATCTTTAGACCATTGGTAGCTTTCAACGGTGAGTGGCTCTTTATCACCTTTGGGAATTAATTTTTCGTAGCTAACAAGTACCTTACGACCCGTGCCATCGGCGTTATAAAACACAATATCATTGCCTTTTACGCCGTGCTCATCGTCTTTAGCTTTGTCGTCTTGGTTGTTTTTATCGCTTTCGCGACCTTCAAGTACCGTATAACCAGTACCATCATCGAGCCACGTAAAATAGGTGCTACGCTCAGCTTTAAAGTCTTTTTCTTTATAAATTTGTTCAAGCGAGAGCGGATTAGCCGTTGCGTTCACTGTTGCTGATGGCGTGCTCGCTTGCTCTGTACTTGAGCATGCTTGCAAACCTAAACCCGCAACCACAGCAAACGCAAGGGTTGATGTTTTTATTAAGTTCATTTTGTTGTTCCTAGGTTTTAACTTACCTAGCGTACCAAATTAGATGAATAAAATCTGAGCCTTTATCGTGTTATCTGGGGGGTTGAACTTAAACTTAATCGTCCCACAAGAACATACTGGCTTGCTTATTGGCAATACGTAGTTCGTAGATATCACTACAAGGGCGTATCGCCGCACCATAGCAAACATGTAACGGCAATAAGTGCTCTTCACGAGGGTGACTAAAACGCGCCGCAGGGGCCATTTGCCATTCTAATAACTTAGCTTGTCGCTGCTGTTCACTCAGCTCAGTATTGCCACAGACATCGACTAACCATTGCTCAAAAGCCATATTTTGCGCTTTAATTTCAGCTGTTTCAGGGGTGAAAAATGCGCGCATATTATGAAAAGTAAAGCCAGAACCAATGATCAATAAATTATCGTAATCAAGCTGTTGTAAAGCCTCACCTATCGCTAGGTGTAAGTTTGGCTCAAGGCTTGGATGTAACGACAATTGCACACAAGGTATATCTGCCTCTGGATACATAATCTTCAAAGGCACATACATACCGTGATCAAAGCCACGAGATGGGTTTAAAGTGCTATCGATATTAGCCTTTGCCAATGCTTGATGTACTTTTTCGGCAAGGGCTGGTTCACCTGGGCTTGGGTACTCAATACTGTAAGCAGGCTCAGGAAAACCATAGTAATCATAAATTAGCTCAGGAGCAGCGCTCGAAGTGATGCTAATTGGGTTCGCTTCCCAGTGCGCACTCACCATCAAAATAGCTGACGGCTTTTGAATTTTTGCAGCAATAGACTGCAAACAAGTAACCATATCAGCATGACTTGGATCGCCAAGTAAAGGCATAGGACCGCCGCCATGTGAAACAAATAAAACGCGTGGCTTTTGCATAAATGTACTCCTTAAATGCAGTAATCACTATAGTGCACGCACAGAGGTAGAATAACTAGCGACAAAAACGCACAACTAGGGTGTGAATTTACACACCACTAGTTTGTAAGTACTAACTTAAATGCCAAGCTACGTTCATAGCCGGGACTTGCCCTTTTAAGCCACCTTCGAGAGGTTCTTTGCACAGTAATGTTAGTTGATAAAAAGCATCGTAGTGCTGATGTAGCTCATCGGCGACCACACTAAACGGCGGACCCGAAAACTCACTTTGCTGATACTCAAAGACCACCACTAATTGTTTAGCTCTATTGGTTAATTCAAGTAAATGCTGGGTATAGCGAATGCGCATGGGCTTTGGCAGCGCAACTAAGGCAGCACGGTCATAAACCGCGTTGATAGTGCCAAGTTCATTCGCGGTAAGTGCAAAAATATCACCTACCCAAACGGTTAGATTTGCGCCTTGATAACGTAATAGTTCGCCGTGTTGGCTAATTTCGGGTTCTAGCTTTAACTCATCAAATAACTGCTTAATGGCTATCTCACTAAGTTCTGCCCCAACAACACGCATACCTTGCGCGAGCAAATAATGAATGTCGTGAGTTTTTCCGCACAGTGGCACAAAAACAGTATCGCCTTGCTGTAAATTTAAGTTAGTAAAAAACTGATCTAGATAACGGTTAACGTCTCCTTCATGAAAACCAATTTCGTTATTTTCCCAACGTTGATGCCAATGCTTTGCGTCCATTACTTACTCCTAAATAAATTGAATGAATTGAGCTGATAAATATATTCCGACACCAAAAAGTAGGTGAGTTACAGCACTTTTTAAGCGGGCTTGAAGTGGGTTTGCTGTTTTCGTAGCCATTATCCCCATCCCTAAAGCGGGCTGCATAACAAAAAATGGCATAGATACACTAGCTAATCCAAATATACATGCAGCAATTAAGGTGGGCTGTTCAAGCCAAGCAATACCGACCAGTAATATAAATAGAAACGAAAATAAAACACCAATAAAGTAGTGTAAACACCAGCCAAACACGCACTCAAAATGCTTAGCAGGGCTGCTTGTTATATTCTGGTGCATAAACTTTCCAGCTAATAACCCCAAGCCCCAACGGCCAACTAAACAAAGGTTTAATGACGGTATCTTAAACACTTTAGCCAGCAGAAAAGCATAAAGATCAATGAACAAAGTCGCCGCTATGCCTACAAAAGTTATCACATAAATATCATTAACACTCATAATTAGATGCTCTTAAATGATTTAATAAAAGACATGATATCTAATTGCAAAAATGCTAAAAATAGCAAGATAAACAAACTATGATTGCATAAATGAGAACATGATTGACGATATTGCCCTATTCATACAGATTGTTAAACAAGGCGGCCTAAGTAATGCGGCTGAGAGCTTGTCGTTACCTACCGCGACAGTGTCGAGGCGCTTGCAACGGCTTGAGCAACGCCTAGGCGAGCAGCTTTTAAATCGCTCAGCAAGGCAATGCACGTTAACACAAGCAGGAGAGGTATATTTTCAAAGTTATGTTGAATTAATTGAGCAGTTTGAACAAACTCACCGCCAGCTCAATGATCAAAAAGCACAATTATCAGGAAAGCTTAAAGTTTTAGCACCTCTGAATATTAGTCATGGTTTCTTAAAGCCGATGTGGCTCGCATTTACTAAACAGTACCCTGATATTCAACTTGAGTTATTGCTTAATAATAAACTTGAAGATCTGAGTAAAAGCCAAGCTGATCTAGCAATAAGAGTCGGGCCGCAGGCTGATTCTATGCTCCATCAGAAAAAGTTAGGCAGTGTTGATACCTTATTTGTAAGCACTAAAGTATACCTTAATTCGGCATCTGCCATAGAAGAGCCTGCTGATTTAAAACAACATAGATTAATTGGTACCACGTTGCGAAATAAGTGGCAGCTAACCAATACACAAACGAATGCAACTTATACTCACATGTGCCGATTTGCTAGTACTTTTAACGATACTGGATTTGTAAAATACTTAGTTTGTGATGAGCAAGGTATCGCCTTGTTACCTCGGTTTGAGGTTATAGATGAATTAAAATCTCAGCAGCTAGTTCAAGTACTGCCACACTGGCGAGGGGAAAACCGCGACATTAATGCTATCTGGCCAAGCGCACGTTTACTGAGTAAAAAGGCTGTATGTTTAAAACAGTTTATAACCGACTACATGGCTGAGAAATTATAACGTCTGCCATTTATATTCCATCTGTTTAGCAGTTAGTAGGGCGTGTTCGTAACTAATAAACTCAGCGACTAATGCTAGGCTCATATCAATGCCTGCAGAAATCCCCCCAGAGCTGATAAACTTACCGTCGGTGACCCAACGAGTTTCTGCAATCACGTTGAGATCAGAAAACATAGCAGCCAGCTCAGGTTGATCTTGCCAATGAGTCGTGACATTTTTACCGCTTAAAAGCCCAGTTTTAGCAAGCAAAAACGCCCCCGTACAAACACTCGCAACACGCTTGGTGTTAGTGACTGTGTGTTTTAACCAAGTAATAACCTCTACTTTTTCCAGCTCTCGTGTATGGTCACCCCCAACCACAACAAGCAGATCAAGCAAAGGGCAGTCAGCAAAGCTGTAATGGGGGTTTACACTATAACCGCCGCGGGCAAGAACAGGACTATCATTTTCAGCAATTAAACTCACTTGCCAGTCATTATTCGCTAGGCGCTTAGCCGTACTAAACACCTCAAACGGACCTGAGAAATCGAGCACTTCGGCATCATCATAGATGTAAATTCCAATATTCATACAATTGTTCCTATTATGTGGATTTATTTCTCAAGTAAAAAAACGTACTATGCCATTTTTGCAGTTCGTTAATGACAAATTATTAAATTGCGCACTGTATACAAACAAAACTTCAAGGCATTGTTAATGCGTTTTTTATTATTATTGAGCGTGCTGCTGGTTGGTTGTAAAACAACACAGCAAAGCGTTGCTGAAATTAGTGAAGTATCGCCGGGCACTATTTATTTTCACGGCAAAACATCAAAGCAAAATGTTGAAAAGTTTGAACAATTATTAGTAAATAGCGATCAACAAATCAACACCTTAATAATTAATAGCCAAGGTGGTGATGTGATGGCAGGTCTCCATTTCGGAGGCTTAGTTCATGAATATCAACTCAATGTTGTAGTGCGTGAGCTTTGTGCATCCTCCTGCGCCAATTATGTCGTTACTGCAAGTCCACATGTCCTCGTTGAAGCACAAGCCGTTATTGGCTGGCATGGCGGCTCATTACAGCCATTATACGTGCCCATGGAGCAGCCGCCCGAGGTAGCTAGTTATATAGCTAAATGGCAAACTGCAGAGCGACAATTTTTCGATATCATCAATGTTGAACAAGCGGTTACTATCATAGGGATGATGCCAGGTATTACCGAGAAACGTGATGCGGCTATTTATAGTTACGACGCCCAAACCCTGAAACGTTTAGGGTTACATATCGAGTTTGCAGGTGCGCAAACGGGGATGTCAGCAAGTGGTGAAAAAATCGCGCAGGTATTCGAGCTTGAAGAGTCTGTACTTAACCACTTTTTGATGCTCAACGATATTGTTTCAGCAGAACTTATTAACTAATAAAAAGCCAACATGACGTTGGCTTTTTATTAGTTTTGTTGGCTAAGCCAAGAGTGGATTTGTTTAGCACTTCTTGGTGACACTATTTCAGCACGACGTTTTAACTCTTTATGCCACGCCAGATCATTTAAAGCCGCATCACTTAATGGTGCATTTCTATCTGTGTTTTTTAGCACATAATAGGCATCTGCAACATCCGCAAGGCTAATACTATTGCTTGTAGCAAAGCGTTTAGACATTGACGCTAACGGCTTATTCAACGAACTATTAGCC
Organism: Pseudoalteromonas sp. bablab_jr010; assembly: GCF_016464105.1. NCBI lineage: Bacteria > Pseudomonadati > Pseudomonadota > Gammaproteobacteria > Alteromonadales > Pseudoalteromonadaceae > Pseudoalteromonas > Pseudoalteromonas sp. bablab_jr010. The sequence goes on from NZ_JACDWV010000066.1 coordinate 298,874, forward strand.
GATAAAGGGATCAAGCTGTCCGCAGGGTATGATGATGCAAGACCATCGTTTTTCATCGCAGGCCAAACAGTGTATGTGGAGCCCGGTTTTTGCTGCTCAAGTAATGCAATAACAGAACTAAAAGGCGAAGCTTGATTGCTTATAACTATCGGCTTTTTAAACGTGTGAAATGCACCAAAGAGTAAGATTGCACGGCGCTGCTTAGCGACAACATGCTGATTTATAGCCTCTAAATAGCCAGTTTCACGGCTACGCTCTAGCTTTTGCCAATCCTCTTTAGAGAGGGTTTGCCAGTTCATTGCAGGCTCAGCAAGGACGAGACGAACTTTATGTTCACGGGTGCTATTAAGCTGTTTTAACTTTAAAACTAATTGCTCATAAACATCATATTGCCATGCCATAAAATACAAGGTGTCGCGCCAAATGTGCCTTACGTCATCAATGCTTATATTCTGTTTGCTCAACAAATATTGATCAGCTAAATCTTGATACCGCGCATTGCCAAATTCAACGACAAGATCATCAAGCTGCTGCCAGTTACTAGGCTCATCTAAGTATTTTATAAGCCTAGTAACAACATGCTCGCCGCCATGAACATCACCAATCGCAACGAGTTTATTAGCGTGTAACGCTTTATTAAGTTGGCTGTCGTAATCATAATTTGCAGCTTTGACAGTACTTGCAAAACATACAGATGCCAAAACAACAAACCCGATACGCTTTAAAACCTGCATATTAATCTAACTCTAATTGGGCTTTTTCAACAGTTTCCGTGGGTAACTCTTTTTGAACAGAAACCCCCAACTCTTTGAACTCAGAGGCCTGCTTAATCAAGTTTCCTTTACCACGATACAACTGAGAAAACGCTTTATCATAGCTTTCTTTGGCGCGGTCTAACTGCTTACCAACCCCTTCCATACTGGTTAGGAAACCATTGAGCTTGTTGTAAAAACGCTCAGCACGGGCGGCAAGCTCTTTTGAGTATTTAGTTTGCTCTTCAAAACGCCACAGTTGTTTTACGATATTCAAGCTAGTCAATAAGGTCGTTGGCGTAGCAACTAAAATGTTTTTTTCGATTGCTTGCTGATAAATATCACTTTGGTACTTAAGCGCTTCAACAAATGCTGACTCTATTGGTACAAACATGATCACCACTTCTGGTGAGTTAATACCCGGTAGTCTGTCGTAGGCTTTGCTTGCTAACTCGTTTATACGTGATTGCACCGCCATAACATGCTCTTTTAGCGCTTGCTGCGCCTCAAGCTCTGTATCGGCATTTACATAGCGTGTATACGCGTTTAAAGAGGTTTTAGCATCGATAACTAAATGACGTTGCTGAGGCAAATACACCACAACATCTGGTCGTAAACGGCCATCTTCGGTGTTAAACGATACTTCTCGCTGATAATCTACTCCAGCACGCAGCCCAGCGCTGTCGAGTACATTTTCAAGCATTAACTCACCCCAATTACCTTGGGTTTTCTTTTGCCCTTGTAATGCGGTGCTCAGCCTATCAGCTTGTTCGGTGATGGCTTGGCTTTTAGCCTGTAAATGCAATAACTCAGTTTTTAGCGCTGCACGCTGCTTTAGATCTTCGACGTGGATCAATTCCATCTTATCGCGAAAGCCTTTTAGCTCACCCTGAACAGGTTTTAATAGTTGCTCAATACTTTCTTGATTTAAGGTTTTAAAACGTTGCGATTTTTCTTCAAGGATTTGATTAGCGAGATTTTCAAACTCTTTTTTGAGTTGCTCTTTGCTTTCTTTGATATGGCTAAGCTGCTCTTTAAAATGCAGTTCTTTTTGCTCAACTGTGCTTCGTAAGGTACTTAAATCAACATCGCGCTGATTAAGTGCAGCTTTTGTATCAGCAAGCTCAGCTTCGACCTTGCGCCAAAACTGACTATATTGTTGTGCTTGTTTTTCTTGTTCTACAAAGCGGGTTTTAAAGTGTTGAGACTCATCACGTTGTTCTGCGTAATCTTGCTGTAACTGCGAAAGTGTAAGCTGGCTTTGTTCAAGTTGCAGCTGCTTTTGTTCTAAATGATTTTGCAGGATTTGCTGGCTATTTTGAAGTTCGGTTAACTGATTTTTTAAGCGACTATTTTGTAGGGCAAAAATAACACCACTTGCAACAGCACCTACAGCAGCACCAAGCACACCACTTTGCCAATTAATCTGTGCAATTAGCTCTGTAATCATAATGAAAACTCAATAACTTAAAGACACATCATCATAACGAATTAGCGCTCAGCAGAGTAGGGGGTTTAGGCATAAAAAAAGCCAGCTCAAGGTGAGCTGGCTCTAACATTACTAAAATTTAGTAACCAAATGGGAAATCAACATAATGCTTATGTAAACTGCAATTTAACAACAAGCATAATAATAGACGCCCCAAAATTTGATTAGTTCAAAAAAACTTTAAAAAAATTTAATTTTTTATCAGTGCAAGCATTTGCTCTTCATCAAACTGAGTAAAACTCATTGATTTCTCGGTAAATAATGCATCAACAAGGGCTTGTTTATGCTGCTGCATTTTAAATACTTTTTGTTCGATTGAGTTAGCCATAATCAATTTATAAACAAACACAGGGTTAGTTTGGCCAATACGATAGGCACGATCTGTCGCCTGTTTTTCAACGGCAGGGTTCCACCAAGGATCAAAATGAATCACTGTATCGGCTTGAGTTAGGTTTAATCCGGTGCCGCCGGCTTTAAGGCTGATTAAGAATACGGATGTATCACCTTGAGTAAACTCTTCAATTACACGGTCGCGATGTCGCGTTTGCCCTGTAAGCATACTAAAGCGGATGCCAAGTTCATTTAATCGCTCAGCTATCACATCAAGTGCCATGGTGAATTGACTAAATATAATCACCTTACGTCCTTCGCTAAGCATAATAGGCAAATGCTTTGATAACCACTCAAGCTTAGCACTGCCAGCCTGTGAACTAGGATCGATCAATTTTGGATGACAGCAGATTTGTCTTAGCTTTAATAATGCATCTAAAAAGGCAAGCTTACTTTTTTGCACACCTTGCTGCGCAAATAGGTCAACTAATTTCTGTTCTAAAGATTCAGTGATACCGGTGTAAATTTCTTTTTGTTTGCTCTCAAATTCAAACTCTTTAACTAGCTCAGTCTTCTCTGGGAGCTCTTGCGTTACCTGAGCTTTAGTACGACGCAAGATAAATGGCATGATCAACGATTTAAGTTCATCTGCACGGACAACATCGTTATCACGCTCTATAGGCGTTTGAAAATAACTCTTAAAATGTGTTTGCGAACCAAGCAAAGAGGGCATTGCAAAGTCGAGCAAAGATTTAAGCTCAAATAAGTTATTTTCAATAGGCGTGCCGCTTAAGCAGAGCTTAAAGTCAGCATTAAGGCGCTTAACTAACCGCGAAACCTGCGCGGCATCGTTTTTGATATATTGCGCTTCATCAAGAATGATGTTTTCAAAATACAGCGGCGAATAAAAGGCAATGTCACGTTTCAACAGTGGGTACGTGGTTAAGATACAATCTGCTTGCGACAACTGTTGTAATTGGTCGCTGCGCGCAGCACCGAAGACGGTGGTGATTTTTAAGTTGCTCGCAAACTTATTGATTTCGCTTTGCCAATTACCGACCAAGCTGGTTGGGCAAACAATTAACGTGGGGCCTGCTTGTGGTGATTGCTTAGCATTAGCTAAAAAGGCAATAACTTGTAAGGTTTTACCTAGCCCCATGTCATCAGCCAAAATACCACCAAGTTGATGACGTTTTAAAAAGTTAAGCCAATCAACACCGTGTTGTTGATACTCACGTAATTGCACACCAGAATTTAAGCCTTGAATATCGGACTTTTTAATAAGCTGTTGCGAGCTATTCAGTTCAGATAAATAAGCATCGAGTGCATCGTCAACAATATTAACCTTAATTGCTTTTTGCTCGATAAGCTTAGGCAAAAACGACAAAGGCATTAAGATTTCGTCACGGGTTTTAATATGCTCAAAACGTTCACGATAATCATTAAGCTGCATCATCGCGGCCTTTTCAACCACAGCAAAGCGTTTTCCTACAGTAAAGTAATAAAAGCGCTCACTTTGTCGATTAAGCGATTGATAGGTATTGTTATCAGTGACAAACAATTGCTGAGTTTTGACACCAGAGATCACGATTTTACTAACTATCTGATGACCTTTACCTCGCTCAACTTGCAGTGAAAGTTGTTTTAGAACTTTGCCTACGTCTAACTCATCATTAATTTTCCAACCGCGTTTTAATAAGTTTGGAATTATTTCAAACTTTAACCAGTGCTCATGAATAACTGATTGTTTATTAAAGATAAAGTCAGTTTGTAAAGCCCCTTTACATAATTCAAAACCAAGGTTAGTTAATTCATTTACAACGGTGTTTTCTAATGACTGGTTTAATATATCAGCTGGCGCCTGGCTTAAATCATACAAAGAGTTTTGATAATTAAACTGCAATCCTAAGCGGATTGTGCCCTCGTCATTATTAATACTGATGACAGGGAATACAGTTCGAGCTAGGCTTTTTTTGCTTTCCTTAAATGCATGAGGGATCACACCTTCACCAAAATTATCATTGAGCTGTTGATAAACGCGATCAAAGTTCTCTGTGTGAATAGCAGGCATATTGGCTAGTAACGCTATTTCATCGGCTGTTAACGGAGTACGAATTCGGCCCACTTTTAGTTTTTCAGGGTCAAGGTAAGTAGGGGGGGTTGTTTTTAACAATAACCAATTATCTTGACCAGCAAGCGTCATGCTCAATGATGTTAAGTCTTTGTTTTGTTTCCAATCAAACTCTAACGCTTGCATACTGTCAGCTTTAATTGCTTGGCGCGAACGGCCTAAAAACAAACGCTGGGTGGCAATTAATTGCTGTAGTGCTGCAAAGCCCCATTGACCTTTAAGCTCCAGTTTTCCAAGGGCATTTTGAGAACGGATCCAGCTATATAAACGAAAATCCGATTCTAATAAATCAGTGGGGGTTACAAAACTATTTAATTGCTGCTCGGTAAGGTTACGACCAAGCGTATAGTTATGCTCAGGATCGTAATTAGCAATTTTAGGAGTAAGGGTTACAACAGACTTCTCTACATCAAGGACGAATAATAAAACCTGTTTGGCATTGTCACTAGCAACTTGCTTAAGCGTTTTTAGCTCACTAAACCAATCATTAATGATGTAATCTTCGCCATAGTCACCTGAATGTTCAATTTTCAGCTTTAGGAGCACAGCCGCAATATGACGGCATTTGGTTTTAGAGCCACAAGTACAATGCGAATCGACCGAAAAGCCACTTGGTAATTTGCTGATCTCAATATGCTGAGTGAAGGTATTTCCTTCGTTACCAAACATAGATGCATCAATAACACTAAAATCACTGTTATGTTCTAACCAATTGATTTGGCCGTTCTGGTGATACTCTTTTGCTTTACTTAACACATGTGGCTTAAACAGCTGTTTAATGAAGCGCTCAGACAGAGGAAACTGAGTTTCTTGCTCTTGTTTGATTTCTTCAAAGATAGCTAATAAGTCATTTTTGGATAAGTTAGCAGACATAACGCTTTTGACAGTAAAAACAAAAAATAATTCTGCCAGTATATGATCTATCGGCCCAGAGCTAAAGCACTATTGGGCAATATTGGACTGGTTGGAGCTGATTAGTTAGTAAAAAAGTGCTTTATAATAAAATCAAAGTTGAAAAGTGACATACTGAGCATTTAACAAACAACAATCGCACAAGATATAAACAGGTTAATAACAAGGAAGGGGCTTTACAGATCGATTTTTTACTAAGCAAACAAATTTACAGGGTAACAGAACTGTAAAGGGGCGATTAGTTGGTAAAAAACTGATCTGAGAGTGTAAGAATGACCAAATTAGCCAACCAAAGATCACTATTTTACTAACGAAAGGGGAGGGGAGATCACGCTTTTACTAACTGTAAAAGCGTGAGAGATCATTATTTTACTAACTAATTAAAGCTATTTAACAATTTAGTTAGCTGCTCTAAGCGTTTGTCTGTCATCACTTTATTATCGATTTTGACAGATAAATCACCGCTTTTAATATTACGCTGTACGCTAACAAACTCACTGTCGATAAGTGCTTCACGACGGCTAGGCGCTGCTGGTTCAGCAGTTAATAGCTTAGTAATTGCCAGAGCGCGTTTATCATCGCTGCTGATTTGCGCTAATTCGCTATCACTACTAACGTCATTTACAAGCTTGGTAAACAACTGCTCATCTCGTTCTTTGGCACTAATAAGCTTTTTAGCTACTTCACGGCCAACATGATTTGCTGTTGGGTAAAGGCTTAAAACCTCTGAAGGTAGGTTCTCATACGCTTTGATAGCATCAGCAATAGCTGTGTGTGATACCCCCTCAATTGCCGCAATCTCACGATAAGAGCCTTTTTTACCTTCAGCAATAAGCTCATCACGGGTTTGTTGATACGCTTGACCAAGCTCCCATAGGCTCGGGGCAATGTATTGATCAGATGATACAGCAAGTATTTTAGCATCTTGATCTGTAAAGTCTTCCGAGCTTAAAACTAAGTAATCAGAATTGCTTAAAATACATGCTTTACGACGACGAGAGCCTGCTAATACAAGCATTTCGTCACCTTTATCCCAACATAGGGCAGGGTGCTGATTACGACCGTCTTCGGCAATTGCAGGTAGGATATCGGCAACTGACTTTTCATTTAATAATGATTGCACACGGCGGTTTTTACCATAAACTTTTGTTTTAGCTTCAATTTCTGAACTTGGGATAACCTTACACACCAAAGTAATTTGACGAGTAGGATCACTTGGAGCAGGCATACTGATAACATCACCAGCAGAAGCCTGTTCTAGCAAAGCATCTAAACTACTGCTTTCGATAGACGTTGAAAAAGGGTCTAAGCTGGTATCGTTTTTACGTTTTTTAGCCATTTTTATTAATTACCTTACTTAGCTGAATTTAGCGTTGATTGAGTTGACTGCCAATTAGAACGGATCAACATTTCTAGTTCATCAACCACATCTTTGATATTTTCTTGCGCACGAAGTAGTGACTCACGACTAGCTAAGCTGTCTGACGTTTTTTGATCAAAAATAGTATTAAAAGAAGATGAGCTGGCGGTAATGGCTGAACTATGATTGATTGGGTAACTCATTACTTGACGACCAAATGCACTACGAACATCTTTAACAATATCGCGCTGTGAATGGTTACCCTTAACATAATTAGTCACTAAGAATTGCATGAAATCCCAACCTTGGTGGCCAAGCGCAGCAACTGTATGGTAAATCTCGCCTAATCGTTTTAAGTATTTATTGTTTGCATCAAAGTCTACAGCTTCAGGATGAACTGGAATAAGCATCGAGGTAGAAGCCATTAATGCATTATAAAACATAAAGTTAAGAGAAGGGGCTGTATCAATTAGAATAATATCGAATTGATCTTTTACCGGTTCAATTACTTTTTCGAGCAATTTATGATAGTGGCGTGTTTTATCGTAACTAGAGCTATCTTTTAATAAAGTTGCTGTTTCATGCTCAAAATAAAAGTCATCCATGCCTGAAGGCAATATACGGATATTAGGTATATGAGTAGCTAAGAAAGAGTTAGTTACTAACTCATCCCAGGTTTCGTTTTCATCGAGTTCAATACAGTCACGCATTAAGTCACCAACAGTGATTGGATCTGGTTCACTAGGCGGGAAAAAGCTTGATGAAGAACCTTGTGGATCAAGGTCAATGATACCAATTCTGTATCGTTTAATGTTGGTAGTAGCAAGTGCAGCGGCTATGTTCACCATGCTGGTCGTTTTACCACAACCACCTTTTAATGAGTTAATAACGATAACTTGTAATTTATCATCAACGGTACGGTGATCTGGCTTTATATCCATGATATCAGCCATAGCAAAAATATTTACCAAGGTATATGCGTAGTGACCATTAGCACCACGTTTGATATTTAGTTCATCAAAGTCACCATTATCATGACGTCGTTTCAAGGTGCGATTATTACAGCCTAATAAGTCAGCGGCTGCTTTTTGCGTGTAAGTACGAAGTTCTTTTTCTTCAGACTTTAAATGGGCACGATAATGTTGAATACGTCCTTCTAGCGATTTTTCAGCAACTTCTGCTGTCGCTTTTAGTAACCTGTAAGTGGCTAGCGCATTATTATTGATAGACATACTTTCTTCCTCAAAGTTATGCTTTAAGTATAATGTCCATTCAAATTGCTGTAAACAAGTATTTAAGACGACATACCTTTTATTTATAAGACATTTAATAAAAATTTGTAACTTTACTGATGCTAAGTATAAATAAGTAAGTTTAATATCGGTTAAGTATATAGGTATATAAGGTTAAGATGCTAAAATAGTGAAATATATTACTGATTTTATTGAATATTTACTAAAAAGCCAGATCGTGTTTTTACTTGGTAAAGATCAGATCTATAATGACTCGCAGATCAGCATATTACTAAGCAAAAAATGAGCTTTCGACTTATGCACAGCTTAGTCACTGCTTTACACACAAAAATGCTTGTGTAGATCAAACTTTTACTAACTAAATTATAAAGTTATACACTGAGAGGATAACTAAAATGCTCAATAAGTTGGTATGGATCTGATCTATAGTTGGTACAGATCAGATCTATGCTAACTAAAGAGCTGTTTATCCACATGCTGTTTTAAAAAAGCAATTTTTGTCGTGTTAATTTGCTTTAAAAAGGTGATTAACAGGACATAAATTGAACTGAGTTAGTAAAATTGCGACCTATCAACTATAACTTAGTAAAAATCTGATCTGAAAATCAGCAATTACGAAACAGTTAGTATAAAACTGATCCGAAGAAATAAATTATGATCGGATCAAGTTTATACTAACTTAAACATTTAACTTTTGAAGTTTTATGTGTTGTTATTAACTGTCGAAGAAAAATTGGAAATAAGAACAATGAGCCGAAAGGTCAACATCTCGGTAGATAACTTACCCGATACATTACGCGGGCAGATCCACGGGGTGGAAAGTGCAATAGATAATGAAAGTCTTGCACTATTTACAGACAACAAAGATGTGCGTGTTTCAATTGAAAATGCTGCACATGGTTTGAGAGCTTACTCAAATACATTTAATCATTATGATTTATGGGGACGTTTTGTCCGTTCTGGTCATAAGAAGCTTCCGGTTGAAGAAGCACCAAAGAAAACCATCGTCACAAGAAGAATCTCTGAAAAAGTAGACGGCATTCTTTATGATGGCGAAATCAAAATTACACCTGCGGTAGTAAGCACAAGAAAAGATGGTGAAGATGTTGAATATCTTGTTTGGCCATCTGATCGAGAAGAAAAAGTCGAACGTGCCTTAATTCGTTTAGCCTCTAAAGGTAAAATTGTAAAAATCAATTTTAAGTCTGGCATTCAATACGCAGTTGTTTTTTCAATGAATGAATTAGCGCAAGAGCTGAAAGCTGTTGGTCAGTCGATGCCTTATCCGCAAATCAAAGAATCATTAGAAGCATTACAAGGTTCTAAACTTTCTTTTAAATATTCAGCAACAGATACGCGTAACTCTGATATTGATGACTCATTTTACGAATCAAACATGAACTTTTTATCGTCACTTCATTTTAGTGGAAAAAAAGGTCAAGGTGGTAACGTAAAATGTGTAGCTTGTTTGAATGCCTTCGTTCATAACATGATCGATAACCTTGAATACAAAGGTTACTACTTTAATAGTGCTCAAGAATTAAAACGTGGTTTATCTCGTTGGATGATGCTTCGTTTATATCATTTATGGCGTTATGCGGCACCGGGTAAGACCTACCATTTCCGACTATTATCGATTATGGAAAAATATGGCTCTATTTATTCAACAGACGAAATTACCGAGAATAAATTAAAAGCTTTGCGTCGTGATATGACTACGACAATGAAAGACTTAATTGAGAAAGGTGCAATCTCTGAATATAACATTACCAATGTCAAAGATGACAAAACGGGTAATATTATTGATTACACATATGAAATGCATCCATCTGATCAATTTTGTGATGAGATTCTTACGCTTAATAAGCATAATAAACGAATCGAAATTCAAGGTGGGAAACGCATTGTTGAGAATGCGGTATTAATTGATGAAGATAAAATTGAAGAAATAGTCGAAGACTAATTTCTTTTATACTTACTATATACAAAAGGCCACATATGTGGCCTTTTTAACATAATCAATCTGTCACTTGTTCTAAGTAAAGTCTATCAACTAAGAAATCATATTCTCTTTTTCGAGGGTGGCTTTCAGGTTTTTGATAATCAGTTAATGTACCCAGTTTTACA